>DVFN01000005.1 GCA_018713205.1 Candidatus Avoscillospira stercorigallinarum
GGGGGGTGTAGGGGCGGCCTTCATGGCCGCCCGTGCCGCACCGCCGTGTTGCATGCACCATCGCCGAGCGCACCCTGTAGGGGCGGATTGCATATCCGCCCGAGCACGCCTGCGATTTCCTATGCAGGCCCAGTGATCCCGGCGGTGCGGTTAGGGCGCATATACAATGCGCCCCTACGGCGGGGGAACCAACGAACCCCGGCAGGAATCGGAACCCGGTCCGGGCGGGCATAAAGCCCGCCCCTACGATAGAATCAAACAAGCCCGCTGCAGATGTCTTTACTCTGCAGCGGGCTTGTTATGTTTCTGTTTATTTCTTCTCAATGACCTCCAGGCCGCCCAGGTACTTGCGCAGCACCTCGGGGACGACGATGGAGCCGTCGGCCCGCTGGTTCTGCTCCACCATGGCCGGGAAGATCCGGGAGGTGGCCAGGCCGGAGCCGTTGAGGGTGTGGACATATTCGACCTTGCCGGTCTCCGCCCGCTTGAAGCGGATATTGCCCCGGCGGGCCTGATAGTCCCGGGCGTTGGACACCGAGGAGACCTCCTTGTAGCCGTTCATGGAGGGGATCTGGATCTCGATGTCGTAGGTCCGGGCCATGGAGGCGGAGCAGTCGCCGGCGGCCAGCTTCACGGTGCGGAAGTGGAAGCCCAGGCCCTTGACCAGGTTCTCGGCCTTGGTGACCAGCTCCTCGAAGGCCTCGTCGGACTTCTCGGGCAGGGTATACTGGAACATCTCGATCTTGTTGAACTGATGGCCCCGGACCATGCCGCGCTCGTCGGCCCGGTGGGAACCGGCCTCCCGGCGGAAGCAGGGGGTATAGGCGAAGAACTTCCGGGGCAGGTCGGCCTCGGTGAGGATTTCATCGCGGTAGATGGAGGCCAGGGCCGTCTCGGCGGTGGGCAGCATGAAGTGCATCCGGTCGTCGGTGGGGTTCTCGATCTTATAGACCTCGTCGGCGAACTTGGGGAACTGACCGGCGGTCTCGCCGCACTTGTACTCCAGCATATGGGGCAGCATGACCATCTCATAGCCGTCCTTCAGGTGGCACTCCATAAAGTAGTTGAGGAGGGCCCACTCCAGCTGCGCGCCCAGGCCCTTGTAGATCCAGAAGCCCGTACCGGCCAGCTTGGCGCCCCGCTCGTAGTCGATGAGGCCCAGGTCGGTGCACAGGTCCACATGGTGCTTGGGGGTGAAATCAAACTTGTGGGGCTCGCCGTAGTAGCGCAGAGGCTCGTTGTTCTCCTTGCCGCCGGGCTTCAGGTCCGGGTCGGGCAGGTTGGGCAGGGACAGCATCTTCACGCGGTACTCGGCCTCGACGGTCCGCAGGGTCTCGTCATCGGCGGCAATCTGGGCCTTGAGCTCCGCCATCCGGGCGAAAATCGGGGCCACGTCCTCCCCTGCCTTCTTCTTCATGGGGATTTCCTTGGAGACCTTATTCTGCTCGGCCTTCCGGGCCTCGTTGGCGGCGATGATGCTCCGGCGCTGCTGATCCAGCTCCAAAATCCGGTCGATCAGCGCGTCGCAGTCCACTTCCTTGGCCTTGAGACCGGCCTTGACGGCATTGGGATCTTCTTTAATTCTCTTGATGTCCAGCATAATTTATTCTCCCTCAATCAAGCTTTGAAAGATTTTCGTTCCTGTTTCGCCCAGATATTCCTGGAGCAGCTCCAGGTTGTCCAGCACCTTTCCGGCGGCCACATTGCCCTCCTGGCTGCCGGGCGTCACGGTCTCCATGGCCTCCAGCAGGTATTCATAGGCCTGACGGATCTTTTCCTGGGTCTGTTCGGCGGCCTTGACCTGGGCCTCCAGAGCGGCGTCGCCGTGGGCGGCCTTGGCCTCCTCCAGAGCCTTTTGCAGCTGCTCCTTCTCTTCCTCGAGAAGCTCCAGCTGCTCCTTCAGCTCGGCATTTTCCGTGCGCAGCTCCTCGTTGTCGGTCTGGAGCTTCTCGGCGTTCTTCAGCGCGCTGGCGCTGGCCGCGTTCAGCTCCGAAATCGTGGCCCGGGAGTCGCGCATCTGCATCATCAGCGACAGGAGCACAAAGAGAAACGCCACGGCAAAGAGCACCGCGATATATCGGAGCAGAGCGTTCTTCCGCCCCTCCTCCATGGGCGTCTTTTCCGGCGGCGGCTCCGGCGTCTGTTCGGCCGGGGTCTTGTTTTCGTCGTTCATGGTTCGACCTCGCTTTTCGTTGTATCGTTTTCTATCGGACCGGCAGAAGTCTACAGGCCCAGGCGCTGCAGCGCCTCATAGAGCCGCTGGAGATCGTCGTCGCCGTAGAACTCCAATTCAAATTTGCCCTTCCGGCGGCCGCGGGTGATTTTGACGCCCCGGCCCAGGGCCTTGGAAAGGGTCTTCTCACACTCGGCAATATAGTCCACCTCCAGGGGGGACTTTTCGGGCTTCTCCGGCTTTTCCGCCGCCTTGGCCATGTTCTTGCACATGGTCTCGGCCTGACGGACCGAGAGGTTCAGCGCCACGATCTTGGCCGCGGCCTTCTCCTGAAGGCCCGGGTCTTCCAATACCAGCAGCGCCCGGCCATGTCCGGCGGAAATGGTTCCGGCGGTGACCATCTGGGCGATGGACGAGGGCAGGGATAGGAGCCGCAGACTGTTGGCCACGGCGGGCCGGGATTTGGCCACCCGCTCGGCCACGTCGTTCTGGGTCAGGCCGTATTCGTCGATCAGCTGCTTGTAGCCCATGGCTTCTTCCATGGGGTTCAGGTCCTGCCGCTGGAGGTTTTCGATCAGCGCCAGCTCCATGGCCGTCCGGTCGTCGGCCTCGATGACCACCACCGGGACGGTGCGAAGCCCGGCCATCCGGGCTGCCCGCCAGCGGCGCTCTCCGGCGATGATCTGATAGTAGCCGTTCTCGCCGGGCCGCACGGTCAGAGGCTGAATCACGCCGTGCTGGGCGATGGAGTCGGCCAGGTCCTGGAGCTCGTCTTCCTCGAAGAGCTTCCGGGGCTGGAGGGGATTGGGTTCCAGCTTCTGCACCGGGAGGGTCGTCACCGGCTCAGCCTGCGCGGCGTCGCCCAGCAGGGCATCCAGGCCCCGGCCCAGACCCTTGGAGATTTTACCCGCCATCAAAAGGCCTCCTTTTCCAGGATTTCAGCGGCCAGAGCCTCGTAGGCAGCCGTGCCGCGGCTGTATTTGTCATAGGCCCGCACCGGCAGGCCGTGGCTGGGCGCCTCGGAGAGCCGGACGTTCCGGGGGATCACCGTGGCGAACACCTGGCCGGGGAAATGGCGGCGGACCTCCTCGGCCACCTGGGCCGAGAAATTGGTGCGGCCGTCAAACATGGTCAGCAGCACGCCGAAGAGATAGAGCGTGGGATTGAGGCTCCGCTTTACGGCCCGGAGCGTGGCCATCAGATCCGAGAGGCCCTCCAGGGCATAATACTCACACTGGACCGGGACGAAGATGCCGTCGGCGGCACAGAGGGCGTTGAGGGTCAGCAGCTCCAGCGACGGCGGGCAGTCGATGAGGATTAAATCATAGTGGTCCCGCACGGGCTCCAGCGCCTTGGAGAGAGCGAACTCCCGGTTGGCGCTGCCCACCAGCTCCACGCCCGCGCCGGAGAGGGCGGGAGAAGAGGGAATGACATCGCCGAAGTCGGTATGGACGATGGCCTCCTCGGCCTTGCGGTCATTGATGACCAGGTCATAGGACGTGACGCCCTTGGCCTTGTCCACGCCGAGCCCGGAAGTGGCGTTGGCCTGGGGATCGAAGTCACAGAGCAGGACCTTCTTCCCCTGCGCGGTCAGCGCCGCCGCCAGATTGACAGCCGTCGTGGTCTTGCCCACGCCGCCCTTTTGGTTGACTATGGCCAAAATTAAGGCCACAGGCGTCACCTCCAGTGAAATTCATGGATTACAGGCCGGAAAACCGGCAAAAATTATTATACCCCCAGCCGCTGGAAAAGGCAATATGTTTCACGTGAAACATTTTGTTTTCCCGCTGAAACCATGGGGATGCTTTAGGGCCCGTCGCCTGAGAGGGAAGGCTCCCCTTGAGGGGAGCTGGCGCGAAGCGCCTGATTGAAGAATTCTTGGAATGTCGGCGCAAGCCGAGATTCCTAGGGGCGAAGCCCCGTAGAATTCTCCATCCAGCTCCGCTGGAGAGGTGTTACC
>DVFN01000025.1 GCA_018713205.1 Candidatus Avoscillospira stercorigallinarum
GTGGAGCGTATTTTTCTTCTATCCCGCCGATTTCACCTTCGTCTGCCCCACGGAGCTGGAGGATCTGGCTGATCTCTATGACAAGTTCCAGGCGGTGGGCTGTGAGATCTACTCCGTCTCCTGCGACACCCACTATGTCCACAAGGCCTGGCACGACGCCTCCGAGCGCATCCAAAAAATTCAGTACCCCATGCTGGCCGACCCCACCCACGCCTTGGCCCGTGACTTCGAGGTCTACATCGAGGCCGACGGCGTGGCCGAGCGCGGCAGCTTCATCGTGAATCCGGAGGGGAAGATCGTTGCCTATGAGGTCAACGCCGGCAACGTGGGCCGCAACGCCGATGAGCTGCTGCGGAAGGTCCAGGCCTGCCAGTTCGTGGCGGAGCACGGGGACGAGGTGTGCCCGGCCAAGTGGCAGCCCGGCGCCGAGACTCTGAAGCCCAGCCTGGATCTGGTGGGGCAGCTGTAAGCCATGGTACAGACGGAAAACCTCTATGACGTTGTCGTCATCGGCGGAGGGCCGGCAGGCTTGACCGCCGCCCTATACCTGGCCCGGGCCCGCTACCGGGTGGTGGTCGTGGAAAAGGACCACTTCGGCGGCCAGATCACCATCACCTCCGAGGTGGTCAATTTTCCTGGCGTGGAGCGGACCAGCGGCGCCGCCCTCACGGAGAGCATGCGGAAACAGGCCGAGTCCTTCGGCGCGGAATTTCTCCTGGCGGAGGTCACCGGGCTGGATCTCACCGGCGATGTGAAAACCGTGCGGACCAGCCGGTGCGATTTGAAATGCTTCGGCGTCCTGCTGGCCACTGGCGCCCATCCCCGCATGGTGGGCTTCCAGGGGGAGGAGCAGTTCCGGGGCCGGGGCGTGGCCTACTGTGCCACCTGCGACGGCGAATTCTTCACCGACAAGGACGTCTTTGTGGTGGGCGGCGGCTTCGCGGCCGCCGAGGAGAGCGTGTTCCTTACCAAGTACGCCCGCCACGTGACCATCCTGATCCGGGGCGACGGATTCACCTGCGCCCAAGCCACGGCGGACGCCGCCCGGAACCACGAGAAGATCACCGTCCTCACCAACACAGTGGTGGAAGAGGTGTCCGGTGACACCGCCCTGCGGTTCATCCGCTATCGCAACACAAGAACCGGCCAGGTGACCAAGCACCACGCGGCGGATGGGGAGACCTTCGGCGTCTTCGTCTTTGCCGGATATGAGCCAGCCACGGAACTGGTACAGGGGCTGGCGGAGTTGGACGAGCAGGGCTATGTCCTCACCGACCGCAGCCAGAAGACCACGGCGGACGGCCTGTATGCCGCCGGGGACGTATGTGTCAAGCCCCTGCGGCAGGTGGTCACCGCCGTGGGTGACGGCGCTTTGGCCGCCACCGAGCTGGAGCGGCTGTGCGCCGCCATGCAGGCCAGGACTGGCCTCCGCCCCCAGCAACCAGTGAGCCGGGCAGAGGAAGCGGCGGCACCCGCTGAGGCAGGCAGCACTCTGTTTAACGGGGATATGCTCTCTCAGCTCCACACGGTGTTCGCCCGGATGGCATCGCCATTGATCCTGCGTCTGTTTCTGGATGAAACGCCCCTGTCCGCTGAACTGCGGCAATACATGGATGAGCTGGCGGCCCAGAGCGGGAAATTATCTGTTGAAGTGGGTGACCCCGCCAGTGCGGACCATCTGCCCTGCGTCCGGGTCTGCCGGGCGGACGGCGACTGGACAGGCCTTGCCTTCCACGGCGTCCCCGGCGGCCATGAGTTCACCTCCTTCGTTCTGGGCCTCTACAACGCCGCCGGGCCGGGACAGGCTTTGGACGAAGAGAGCCGGAACGCCATCCATGCCATTCAAAAAACAATGGATCTTCAGGTGTTGGTGTCCCTCTCCTGCACCAT
Source organism: Candidatus Avoscillospira stercorigallinarum (assembly GCA_018713205.1). Lineage (GTDB taxonomy): Bacteria > Bacillota > Clostridia > Oscillospirales > Oscillospiraceae > Avoscillospira > Avoscillospira stercorigallinarum. Next base: position 1,891 of record DVFN01000025.1, read on the forward strand.
GTGCCCAGAACTGGTGACCGCCGCCCAGCGTGTTGCCGCGGAAAATCCGAACATCACCGCCCAGGTCTACGACCTGAACCACTTTCCCGACCTGCGGGAAAAGTACCAGGTCATGAGCGTCCCCTGCCTGGTGGTCAACAGCGGGGAGCAGGTCTCCTTTGGCAAGAAGAGCATCCGGCAACTGTTGGAATTGCTGACTTAACGGAGCCAGCGGTACCCATCATCAATATTGCGCGGAGAAGATTAGAAAAGAGGCGGTACGATGAACGAGGCAGTACAGTCTTTGGGATATGGCTTGGCCGCTTTGCTGTTCTGTGCTGTCATCTGCGCGATCTGTCAGATGATTAAAAAGCTCGCATATTGGTTCTTACACCATGAGAAGCCACAGTCTCATAACAGTCATAAAAAACTGCTTTGACGTGAATATCGCACAGCGTCAAACAGAAAGTCCATTTCTTTTCGGGGGATAAAGCTTATGTCAGAAGACCTGGTCATTCGCCACTGCGCCCCGACTTTGGCAGGGATCAAAACCGGAAACCTGTTTTCCTGCGCCTGCCCCTGCAAAGCCGCACTGACAAAAGAATTATGCCGCTTGAACAGGAAGCTGGTCCCCAAGGGGATCCGCGCCCTGCCGCTGAGAGTTCAGAAAGGCCGTGCCCTTATCTATGTCTACCGGCCCAATGCGCTGGAGTGTGATCTGGCAGATCACTGTTCCAGGGGACTGCTCCTGCAATATGGTTATACGCCGGAAGATTCCAACCGGTGTGTGATCCACCTGATCCAACGTCTGCGGTCGGACGGAGAATTCCCCCATGAGATCGGCCTGTTTCTCAGCTATCCGCCGGAGGATGTCCTGGGTTTCATTCTCAATAAAGCGTGCAATCACAAGTGCGTTGGCTGCTGGAAGGTCTACGGTGATGAACAAGCGGCCAAGTGTATCTTTCGAAGGTACAAAAAATGCAGCAAAATCTATTCCCAGCAGTGGGAACAGGGGAAGTCCATCGAGCAGCTCACGGTAGCTGGCTGATGTTTTCCAAATCCAAGTAAATCAGAAAGGTTGTTGATTCTTATGAGCAAAATCGCAGTTGTTTATTGGAGCGGCACCGGCAACACCGAGGCCATGGCCGCGGCGGTCGTGGAAGGTGCCAAGGAAAAGGGGGCCGAGGTGTCCCTGCTCACCGCCTCCGAGTTTTCCCCCGAGCAGGTCAGCGAGTATGACGCCATTGCCTTTGGCTGCCCCTCCATGGGGTCGGAGCAGCTGGAGGAGAGTGAGTTTGAGCCCA
>DVFN01000026.1 GCA_018713205.1 Candidatus Avoscillospira stercorigallinarum
AAAGATTTTGCCTCATACGAAAGTTATAAAAGGGCGGGAATACTGTATGTATTTCCCCCTTTTATAACTGCACGGATGGGGCAAAAGATTGGGCGAAGGCCGCAGACACAATTGTGCGGTGATGCCTTAGAAAAAGTTTAAAAATACGTGTCGATTGAACGCGAAGGGGGCTTTTTGCCCCCTTCACACTTCCCCCGCTGCTCTGTCACAGACATCTTCAGCGAGGTTTTTCGACAGTCTGCGCAAGGGGTCTTAACCCCTTGCACACATTCCCCGCTGCTCTGTCACATCAGCTTTCAGCGAGGTTTTATGACAGTCTGCGGCGCGGACGTGCGCGCCTACAAATGCTTGATATTGGCGGTGATCTCCCGGAGCACGTCGGCGGTATCCTGGGCCGGAGCCTGGCGGCTCAGGTCGCTGAGGGTGACCATGCCCACCAGGCTGCGGCCCTCCACCACCGGCAGACGGCGGACCTGTTCCCGGCTTAAAAGCGCCGCGGCCTGGTCCAGGCTGGCCGTCGGCGGCACCGTGGCCACCCGGGCCGTCATCACCCGGGCCACCGAGGTCTCCTGCAAGGGCCGCTCCAGGGCCACGCACCGGGTCACCACGTCCCGGTCGGTCAGAATCCCGCAGAGACTGCCGTCCCGGTCCCGGACCGGCAGCGCCCCCACATTGTGCCGGGTCATCAGCCGCGCCGCCACCGACACCGGCTCCTCCGGCGAGACCGCGATTACCTCACGGTTCATCACTTGCTTTACTTCCATGGCGATACCTCCTGCATCATTTGATACTGGAAGTCTGCCCCGCTTTCCCGCCCTTCAAACCGGAGCCGTTTTCTTCCTCGGGCAAAAAAATTGTTGATTCTTGCGGCACGGGGCATTATAATAGCCGGGAAAGAAACGGGAGGTGCGAGAATATGACGAATCTGCGTACATGGCTCGCATATACCCTCCGCGCCGGGGCGTTCTCCCTTTTTCGCTGAATCCTCTCGATTCGGCGTTTTTTTCTGCCCGGCGCATGAGAAAGGAGATTTATATGTCCAAGCAATCCATTCCTGAATCCGGCATCTACGACGCCCGGGAGCTGGGCGTGCCGAAGATGCTGGTGCTGGGCTTCCAGCACATGTTCGCCATGTTCGGCGCCACGGTGCTGGTCCCGGCCCTGACGGGTCTGAGCGTCTCGGCCACGCTGCTCTTCGCGGGCCTGGGTACGCTGCTGTTCCACCTGCTGGCCAAGGGCAAGGTGCCCGCCTTCCTGGGCTCCTCCTTCGCCTTTATCGGCGGCTATGCAGCCGTGGCGCCCATGCTCCCCGACGCCGCCGGGGAAGCCACCATCCCCAACCTGGAGCTGCTGCCCTATGCGTGCTTCGGCGTGGCGCTGGCAGGTCTTCTGTATGTCGTGCTCTCGGCCCTGTTCAAGGTCTTCGGCGTCAAGAAGGTCATGCGCTTCTTCCCGCCCATCGTCACCGGCCCCGTCATCATCTGCATCGGCCTGACCCTGAGCTCCTCGGCCATCGACAACTGCCGCACCAACTGGTGGATCGCCCTGGTCGCCATCCTGGTCGTGGTCGCCGCCAACATCTTCGGCAAGGGCATGATTAAGATCATCCCCATCCTGCTGGGCGTGGTAGTCTCGTACCTGGTGGCCGCCGTCAGCGGCAATGTGGACTTCACCAAGGTCATGGCCGCCGACTGGGTGGGCCTGCCCTTCCAGTGGAGCAACACGGTCTTCGGCCTCTTCGGCCGGGAGAACCTGGACACCTCCATGCTGATTACCGCCGCCATCACCATCATGCCTCTGGCGCTGGCCACCATGGTGGAGCACATCGGCGATATGTGCGCCATCTCCTCCACCTGCAGCCGGAACTATCTGGCCGATCCCGGCCTGCATCGCACCCTCCTGGGCGACGGTCTGGCCACGACGCTGGCCTCCCTCTTCGGCGCGCCGGCCAACACCACCTATGGCGAGAACACCGGCGTGCTGGCCCTGTCCAAGGTCTACGATCCCAAGGTCATCCGCATTGCCGCCGTGCTGGCCATTCTCTTCTCCTTCAGCCCCAAGTTTGAGGCCCTGGTGGCCGCCATGCCCGCCGCCACCATCGGCGGCGTCAGCATGATCCTCTACGGCATGATCTCCGCCGTCGGCGTCCGCAACGTCGTGGAGAACAAGGTGGACTTCACCAAGAGCCGCAACGTACTGATCGCGGCCATCATCATGGTCCTGTCCATCGGCATCACCTACTCCGGCGCCGGCGCCGTGGTGATCCCCGCCGGCTCCGTGACCATCCAGCTCTCCGGCCTGGCCGTGGGCGCCATCGTGGGTATCCTCCTCAACGCCATCCTCCCCGGCAAGGACTACGAGTTCGGCACCGACCTCCAGGGCGACACCGCCGTCAACTTCATCGTGCGGTAATCCCCTCCCAGCAAAAAACATGGGGCTGTCTCAACATAGAGGCAGCCCCAAAAGATTCACAAAAACTTGGACGGACCCGCTTTCGGTCTTCTCGTAGGGGCCGATGCCCACATCGGCCCGCCGGGCTGTGTGTCCGAGCCGCCCTCCCCGGCCGCACCCGCTGCCATTCCTGTTGTAGGGGCGCATTGTATATGCGCCCTGCCCAGCTGCCGCAACCACCAGGGCCCGGAACACAACGTACCCGGTTCGGGCGGATATACAATCCGCCCCTACGATATGTGCGTTCGGCGAGGGTGCTTCTGATGCCGGTACCGGGCGGGCCGATGTGGGCATCGGCCCCTACGGAGCGCCTTCGGCGATGGTGCGTCCGACGCGATTGTAGGGGCGCATTGTATATGCGCCCTGCCCAGCTGCCGCAACCACCAGGGCCCGGAACACAACGCGCCCGGTTCGGGCGGATATACAATCCGCCCCTACGATATGTGCGTTCGGCGAGGGTGCTTTTCATGCCGGTACCGGGCGGGCCGATGTGGGCATCGGCCCCTACGGAGCGCCTTCGGTTTCCGCGTAAGGACGGGCCCTTTCACATTCCATACCCGCCCGCAGGCGGCGCAAAATGCACAGCTCCCAAATCGGAGCTGTGCATTTTACATACCCTTTTTTTTACCGCGTTACGCCTCCAGGGGGAAGGTGACGGTGATGGCCGTGCCCTTGCCCTCGGTGCTCTGGAGCTCCACCCGGGCCCGGTGGAACTGGGCCGCGTGCTTTACGATCGACAGGCCCAGGCCCGTGCCGGAGACGTCGTCGGAACGGCTCTTGTCCACCCGGTAGAACCGCTCGAAGACCCGGCTCTGGCTCTCCTTGGGAATACCGATGCCCGTATCCTCCACCCGCAGCCGGACCCGCTTGCCCGGCGTCACCGTCACGGTGACCGAGCCCTGGGGCTTGTTGTACTTGATGGCGTTGTCCAGCAGGTTATACACCAGCTCGCCGAGAATCTGGGCATTGCCCTGGACCGTGGCCGCTTCGCCCTGGAGCGACAGGGTCACGCCCCGGCGGTCTGCCTCGGGCCGCATCCGCTCCACCTCCCGGCGGCAGAAGTCGCAGAGGTCGATGGGGCCGGTCTCCCGGTGGAGCTCGGTCTCGTCCAGCTCCGAGAGCCGGATGATATCCTCGACCATATGGATCAGCCGCTGGGCCTCGTCGTAGATGCTCTGGGAGAAGTCCATGACATCCTTCTGCGCCACGACGCCGGACTTCATCAGCTCGGCAAAGCCGGAGATGGAGGTCAGGGGCGTCTTGAGCTCATGGGACACGTTGGCGGAGAATTCCCGGCGCAGGGCTTCGCGCTGTTCCCGCTCGGTGGTATCCATGACCAGGATCACCGCGCCGGCGGCCTCGCCCTCCTGTCCGGCGGGGTTGGCCAGCAGCTGGAGACTCCGGCCGCCCACCTCCAGCCGTCCCTCGCCGTGGCGGCCCGCCAGGGCGTCGCGGATCACGGTGCGGAAGGCCTCGGCATGGTTCAGCGCCAGCACGCTGGGGTTCTCGGGCTGCTTCTCCGCCCCCAGCAGCCGCAGCGCCGCGCTGTTGCAGCTCAGCAGGTTGGTTTGGCTGTCCACCACCAGCAGGCCCTCGGACATGTTCTCGGTAATCAGCCGGAACTGCTCCTGCTGCCGCCGGGCCCGGTGGAGCTGGGCGTCGATGGTCCGCTTCTGCCGGGCAATCCGGCTCAGCAGCGGCGAGAGCTCCTCATAGGCTTTGGCGTCCTCGGGCTGGTCCAGGTCCAGGCTGTTGATGGGCGCCACGATGGCCTTGGCGGCCCGATGGGCCAGAATCGCGCCGAGGACCAGCGCCGCGATCACCACCATCGCCGCGGGCTGGAGCACCGTCAGCAGCAGGGCCCACACGGAGCTCTGGGTGGCTGCCAGCCGCAGCACCATGCCGTTCTCCAGCAAAATCGCGTAGTAAACGGTCTCCTGGGAGAGGGTCTCGCTGACCCGGCGGGACTGGCCGGAGCCCGTGGACAGGGCCTCCTGAATCTCCTCCCGCTCCAGATGGTTTTCCATCTGCCCGGCGTCGGCGGTGTTGTCATAGCGGACCGTGCCGTCCTGATCCACCAGGGTAATCCGGCGGCTGCGGTCCGTCAGGCCCAGCAGGTAGTCCTCGCCGCCGGTGTTGAGGCCCTGGGCCACGAAGGCCGCCTCGGTCCGGAGAGACTGCTCGGCCCGGCCGACGTAGTTGTCATAGAACAGGGCCAGCAGCACACCGGTGCTCAGCACCAGCACCATGGCCGCCACCAGGCACACGGCCTGGAAAATGCGTTTCGTCATCTCAAATGCCTCCGATCTTGTAGCCCACGCCCTTGACCGTTTCGATGCAGTTGCCCGCCTCGCCCAGCTTTTTGCGGAGGTTGCGGATATGGACGTCCACGGTGCGGCTCTCGCCGTCGAAGCTGTAGCCCCAGATCTGCCCCAGCAGCACATCCCGGGTCAGCACCACCCCGGCGGACCGGAGCAGCATGCACAAGAGCTCGAACTCCTTCAGAGCCAGATGGACCTCCTGGTCCCCAGCCCGGACGATATGCCGCGCCGGGCAGACGTAGAGAGACCCCACCCGATACTCCTCCTGGGCGGGCTCCTCGGTGCGGCGGAGCACCGCCTTGATCCGGGAGACCAGCTCCATCATGCCGAAGGGCTTGGGCAGATAGTCGTCGGCGCCGGAGTCCAGGCCGATGACCTTGTCGTACTCGCTGCCCTTGGCGGTCAGCAGAATCACCGGCAGCGTCCTGGTTTCCGGGGCCCGGCGGAGCTTGCCCAGGACGCTGAGGCCGTCCTCCTCGGGCAGCATGATATCCAGCAGCAGCAGCCGGGGCAGCGCCTTGGCCATGGCCTCGTAAAAGGCGCTGGGCCGGTCGAAGCCCTCGGCCTCGAAGCCGCTGGTGCGGAGTGTATATAATACCAGCTTGCGGATGTTGTCGTCATCCTCCAATACGTAGATCAACGATGTGCTCCTTCCTGCGCGGCGATGCGCCGGGAATTAGCGGCCCGCCGTCTCCGCCTCGCAATGGCGGCCGGTGATCGAGAACATCACCCACTCGGCGATGTTGACGGCGTGGTCTCCGATACGTTCAAAATACTTGGCAATCATCAAAAGGTCAAGACAAATTTCTCCGTTTTTCGGATTCTCCGAAATCATGGCCGTCAGCCCCTCCTTGACCTGGGTGAAGAGGGCGTCCACCTTGTCGTCGTAGGCCATGACGGCCTTGGCCTGGTGGAGGTCCTTGCTGACAAAGGCGCTGACGGCGTCGGTGACCATCCGGCCCGCCGCGGCGGCCATTTCCGCGATATGGCTCTTGCTCTCGGCCTCGGTGTCGGTGATATACTGGAGCGTCTCAGCGATGTCGGCGGCCTGGTCGCCGATGCGCTCCATGTCAGAAATCATCTTCAGCGCCGAGGAGATGACCCGCAGATCACCGGCCACGGGCTGCTGCTGCAGGAGGAGCTTCATGCACAGGCTCTCGATGTCCCGCTCCTTGTGGTCGATGCGGACCTCCAGGGCGTTGATATCGGCGGCCTGGACCGTCCGCCCCTTGGTCAGCGCCCCGGCCACCAGGCCGATGGCCTCCTCGCAGAGAGCGCCCATAGTAATGAGCTCCACGTTGAGCTTGCCCAGCTCCTGATCGAATCGCGTCCGCATTATCCAAACCTCCCGGTGATGTAGTCCTCCGTCCGCTTGTCCTGGGGGAAGGAGAAAATCTGCTCCGTCTTGCCGAACTCCACCATGTCGCCCAGGAGGAAGAAGGCGGTGTTGTCCGAAATCCGGGCCGCCTGCTGCATATTGTGGGTGACGGTGATAATGGTATACTGCTTTTTGAGCTCCAGGGCCAGCTCCTCAATCTTGCCGGTGGAGATGGGGTCCAGGGCCGAGGTGCTCTCGTCCATCAAGAGGACCTCGGGCTCCACGGCCAGGGCCCGGGCGATGCACAGCCGCTGCTGCTGGCCGCCGGAGAGGCCCAGGGCGCTCTTTTTCAGCCGGTCCTTGACCTCGTCCCAGATGGCGGCCTGGGTCAGGCTCTTTTCCACAATCTCGTCCAGCATCACCCGGGAGCGGACGCCGTGGGTCCGGGGGCCATAGGCGATGTTGTCGTAGATGCTCATGGGGAAGGGGTTGGGCTTCTGGAACACCATGCCTACCCGCTTGCGGAGGGTGTTGACGTCCATACCGCCGTAGATCTCCTGGTCGTCCAGCTTCACCGAGCCGGTGATCCGGCAGCCCTCCACCAGATCGTTCATCCGGTTCAGGCTCTTCAGCAGCGTGGATTTGCCGCAGCCCGAGGGCCCGATCAGGGCCGTGATCTCCCGGGCCGGAAAGGCCAGATTGATGCCCTTGAGGGCGTGGAACTGGCCGTAATAAAGGTTCAAATCGGTAACGGTTATCTTGTTCATCGAATACTCCTTTGAAGCACGGAGAGTGAAATGCGTCTTCGGATGTCAGGCCGCTTCGCGGCGCGGGCCGATGTGGGCATCGGCCCGGTTTCGGGCGGATATATAATCCGCCCCTACAGGGAACCCCCAGGCGTGTTCGTAGGGGCGCATTGCATATGCGCCCTTGCCCAGCCGCCGCGGACTCAGCTCCGGCCGTTGGCGGTGAGCTTTTTGGCCAGGCGGGCGGAGCCGGCGTTGATGACGACGACCAGCACCAGCAGCACCACGGCGGTGGCCTGGGCCTCCTTCATATGCAGGCCCTCGCTCATCAGGTTGTACATGTGGACCGACAGGGTCCGGGTGGACTGGAACAGGGGGGCGAAGAGGTCGGCGAAGAAGCTGCCGGTCTTGCCGAACATCAGGTTTTCCTTGCCGGAGCCGGAGGTGAAGATCAGGGCGGCGCTCTCGCCGACGATGCGGCCGATGGCCAAAATCACGCCCGAGAGGATGCCGGGCATGGCAGGAGGCAGGATTACCTGGAACACGGTCCGGAGCTTGCCCGCGCCCAGGCCGAAGGAGCCCTCGCGGTAGCTGTCCGGCACCGAGATCAGCGCCTCCTCGGTGGTACGGAGGATCAGCGGCAGGATCATAATGGCCAGAGTGCAGATGCCCGCCAGCATGGAGTAGCTCCAGCCGAAGGCGATGTTGAAGAGCATCATGCCGAAGAGGCCGTAGACGATGGAGGGAATGCCCGAAAGGGTCTCGGCGGTGAGCCGCACCAGCTTGACCAGCTTGTTGCCGCGCTTGGCGTACTCCACCATGTAGATGGCCGCGCCTACGCCGATGGGCACCGCGAGGATCAGGGTCAAAACCGTCATGACCACGGTATTGACCAGGGCGGGCATCATGGACTGGTTGTCGGTGGTGAACTTCCAGGCGAAGAGGTCCAGGGTCAGGTTGGGAATGCCGGTGAGGAGGATATAGCCCACCATCAGCAAAATCACGCCGGCAGTCAGAGCTGCGGCCAGCCAGACCAGGAGCTTCAGCAGCCGGGAGTAATACCGCTGTCCTTTGGCCCGGGCCATGATTTCCCCGGCGGTACGGTTGGCCCGGCTCTGCGGCATAGGCTGGGCCGGATTGCTGCTTCTCATGGGTCACTCCTCCGTTTCATCAGGGAAAAGCAGGTGTTGATAATCAGAATGAAGACGAACAGCACCACGCCGGTGGCAATCAGCGCCTGGCGGTGGAGGCCGGTGGAGTAGCCCATCTCCAGGACAATGTTGCTGGTCATGGTCCGCAGGCCGTCCAGCAGGCCGCCGGGCATCCGGGTCTGGTTGCCCGCGATCATAATGACGGCCATGGTCTCGCCGATGGCCCGGCCCACACCCAGGATCACGCCGGACATGACGCCGGACTTGGCCGCGGGGAGTACGGCGGTAAAGGTGCTGCGCTCATGGGTCGCGCCCAGGGCCAGCGCGCCCTCGTAGTAGCTCTCGGGCACGGCCCGCAGGGCGGGCTCGGCGGTGCCGATGATAGTGGGCAGGATCATAATGCCCAGCAGCACCGAGGCCGTCAGCAGGCCCTTGCCGGAGGTGGCGGTCAGCTGCTGCACCGCCGGGACAATCACCATCAGGCCGAAGAAGCCGTAGACGATGGAGGGAATGCCCGCCATCAGCCGCACAGCGGGATTTAAGACCTGATAGAGCCGCTTGGGGCAGAACTTGGCCAGAAACACGGCGCAGAGAATGCCCACGGGCACGCCTACCACGATGGCTCCGGCCGTGACGTAGATGGACCCGACGATAAAGGGGAAAATGCCGTATAGATCCTGGCTGGGCTTCCAGACCGTGCCGAAGAAGTTGCCCAGGCCGATTTCGGCGATGGTGGGAATGCCGTTGGCCAGCAGGTAGACGCAGATCACCGCTACGGCGGCAATGGAGACGCAGGCCGTCAGCATAAACACGTAATGCATGGCGGTCTCCTTGAATTTGGCCATATAGAGGCTCCTTTCAAACAGTGTAGGGGCAAAGCTGTGGGAAGCAATGTGTGCCCGGAACGCGCCGGGCCTCAAAGCCTCCCCTTGAGGGGAGGTGGCACGGCGAAGCCGTGACGGAGAGGTGTGCCGCCCGCAGGGCGGCGGCGCGGAAGCGCCCCTCTGCACACGCCGAAACTCTGCGGGAAGCTTTCGGTGCGGCAACACCTCTCCAGCGGAGCTGGATGGAGAATTCTACGGGGCTTCGCCCCTAGGAATCTCGGCTTGCGCCGACATTCCAAGAATTCTTCAATCAGTCAGCCTTCGCCTGACAGCTCCCCTCAAGGGGAGCCTCAGCGTGTCGAAAAAGTCTTTTCTCCACGCTGTGCGTATTTTTAAACTTTAGGAAAAAGTTTAAAAATACGTGTTGATTGAACGCGCAAGGGGTCTTAACCCCTTGCACACATTCCCCGCTGCTCTGTCACATCAGCTTTCAGCGAGGTTTTTGACAGTCTGAGCTCCCCTCAAGGGGAGCC
>DVFN01000027.1 GCA_018713205.1 Candidatus Avoscillospira stercorigallinarum
GGCTCCCCTTGAGGGGAGCTCAGACTGTCAAAAACCTCGCTGAAAGCTGATGTGACAGAGCAGCGGGGAATGTGTGCAAGGGGTTAAGACCCCTTGCGCGTTCAATCAACACGTATTTTTAAACTTTTTCCAAAAGTTTAAAAATACGCGCAGCGTGGCGAAAAGACTTTTTCGACACGCTGAAAACCGGGACGCCTTGCGGGCGTCCCGGTTTTGTGTTAGACTCAGGCCTCCAGGTAGGAGTCGGAGTACAGCTCGTTGTTCTTGAAGATATCGCAGGACTTGATGGTCTCCATCAGTCTGAGGTCGCAGGGGTTGACGATGGCGGAGGTCAGGCCCTGCATCATGCACATGGCGACCAGAGCGGAGTCCATGATGGGACGGACGGCCTTGGGGGCGCCGTTGGAGTTGTTGGACAGGCCGCCGGTGGACTTCAGGCCTTCGTCGGAGAACAGCTTGATGGCGTTCAGCACGTCCATCTGCTTGTCCTGCATGCCCTTGACAACCAGGAACAGCGGGTCGAACCACAGGTCCTCGGCCTCCATGCCCAGGGCCATGCCGCGGTCCAGCATGTGGTGGCAGTGGGTCATGCGCTCTTCGTTGTCCTTGGCGATGCCGTCGGCGGAGCACAGGGCGATGACGATGGCGTCGTTGGCAGCGGCCAGGTCGATGTTGCTGATACGGGAGCCGGCGTCAGCGGAGTTGACGATGGGCTTGCCGTTGGTGCGGTTGTAGACGGCGATACCGGCTTCGATGGCCTTCTTGTTGGCGGTGTCGAGGGCCAGAGGCACGTTGTTGAAGTTCTCCTGCAGCAGCTTGACCGCCCAGGTCATCAGCTCGGGGCCGTTGGACTCGGCAGGGCCGATGTTGACGTCCAGATAAGTGGCGCCGGCGGCGATCTGCTCGGCAGCACGCTTCAGGATCGGCTCGGGGTTCATGGTGTTCATGGCCTCGCGGATGACGGGGCTGATGCAGTGGATGCGCTCGCCGATGGTGACGAACTTCTTGCTCTCCACATTGCGGGTCTTGTAGGTGACGCCCATATCCACGACTTCGATCTTCGGGATGGAGGCGGCAATCTTGGCGAAGTCCAGCGGGGCGTCGGCATCGACCACTTCCTTCTTCTCGGTGGTGGTGGTCTTGGTGGCGGCGACGGCGGCGGCCTTCTCATGCTCGCCGTCCTTCAGGAACTTCACGATCTCGACGGCCTCGCGAGTGCCGACGACCACGTTCCACTCAGGCAGCTTGTCCTGAATCTCGCCCTTCATGACGGCGACCTTGCCGGGGATGACCAGGGTACGGGAGTTGATCTTGTTGGCCAGATCGAACTCGTCGAAGAACTTCTTCACGGAGCTGCTGGAGAACTTGCCGGCGGCCCAGGCGGTCAGAACGGACATACCGGAGGCGTCGGTAATCAGCAGGTTGACAGGCACCTTGGAGCGCTCGATTTCGCCGGAGACCAGGAAGTAGGTCAGGGCGAAGTCCACGGTCAGCATGCAGGGGCTGTCGGCGGTGGCGCCGTTCATGGGGTAGATGCCGGGGGCCACCTTCATGGGCTTCTGCGGATCGGTGAAGATGTTCTGACGCAGGCCGTGCAGCGGCAGGGACTCGGCATAGGTGACCTTGTCCATGACGATGATGGAGCCGTACTTCACGGTGAAGAGGGCGGCGTAAGCGGTCTGCAGGTGGATATCGCCCTCGGCGATCTTATGCAGGTTGACGATGGAGGGATAGCCGAAGGTGCGGTCGCCATCCTTCAGGGCGGCGCGGCGGACCATGACGGCGTTGGCCAGGGTCTCCTTGGCGTCCTTGCCGGTGACGTCGAGAATCAGGTTCTTGTTGCCGGCCTTCTCCAGGGCGGCGACGGTGTCATGGAGCTCCTCCAGGGAAGCGCCCTTGACGCCCAGCACCACGCCGGCGGCGGTGGCGACGGCGTTCATGGCCTCGTAGTTGGAGGCATTGGCGCCGTTCAGGACGGGCTTGGCGTCCTTGATGGCCTCGACGGCGGCCTTGGCGGTGTCCACATCCTCGCAGTCGATGATGACCACGCGGCCGGTGGCGGCGGCCTTCTGGCACAGAGCGGTCAGACGGGCGGCGTCGTTCTTCTCGTCGTGGACCAGGACGGTCTCCACGTACTCGCGCTCGCCGATACGCTCATAGTCCACATGGGCCATCTCGGCCAGCTTGGCGTCCACAGCGGCGTCGTCCATGCAGGTGCACAGGGGCACGGCGTACAGGTTGCGGTTGACCAGGGTCTTCTCATGACGGAAGAGGACGGTCTCGCCGCCGAGCTTGTGGGCGGCGTCGCCGGCGCCGACGGTGATGGTCTTCATCGGAGGCGCGGTAGCCTCGCTCAGCAGGGCCTTGGCCTCGTCGGACATATGGGGGCACTTGTCGATGGAGACGGCGCCCTGGGCGACCTTCATGCAGAAAGCCATGCAGGTGGGGCTGCCGCACTCTTTACAGTTGGTTTTCGGAGAAAGCTTGAAAATATCAAGACCTTTGACTGCCATAGTATGTATTCCTCCCTAACTTAAATCAGCGCGTCGATCATCTTGGAGACGGCGGCGACGGCGGCGGGGTGCCGCATGATGACGGCGTCGGAGCCGCAGGCCAGGCTGGCGGCGGCGGTGGTGATCTCCATCTCGATGCCGCGCTCCTCCTGGCTGCCCCACTCGGGCATCTCGGACTCGGGCATGATGGCTTCCTTGACGCCCCAGGTGTCAGGGGAGACGGGAGTGATGATGGGCATCTGCAGCTGGGCGTCACCCTGCTGGAGGGCGGCAGCCTTGATGCGGTCCAGGGTGGAGGCCACATACTCATAGCCGTAACCGGCGGCGGCGCTGCCGGCGTTCATGACGATGGAGCCGGCGTTGACGCCCAGCTGGGTCATGACGGTGTTGAGCTGCTTGGCCAGGTTGATGTCCACGGCGGACTCAGCGCCGACCTTCTGGCCGTAGGCCAGACCAGCGGAAGCGCCGACGGTCTTGTAGTTCTCCTCACGGGCGGAGAGAACCAGGATGTTCTTGCCGGCCAGAGCCTCGGAGACCTTGCTGAAGAGCTCGGCGTCCTTATCGACGTTCTTGCAGCCCATGACAACGATGGGCAGCTCGGTGGCGGCGGCGACGGACTTGCACAGCTCGACGCACTCTTCCACGCTCTTGTTCTCGCCGTTGGGATCAGCGCCCTCCAGGTGGATGCAGACGAAGGAAGCGCCGGGCATGGACTCCACGCGCTTGGCCATGTCGGCCACGGTGGCGCAGCCGGCATAGAACGCCTGCATACCGGGCGTGGTGCACAGCTCCATGCCGGCGTCAGTGATCTCCACACCGATCTTGGGCTTATTCTCGATGGGTGCGTCGAAGGTGTAGAACGGCAGCACGTTCTGGCCGCCCAGGACCGTGGCCTTGTCACCGGTACCGAGGGTGACGGCGTTGATCTTGGAGTTGAACGCCTGCTTCTTGGGTACGAAAGACATGTTTGTAATCCCCCTTGTTAAAATGACTTACAGATTGAGCTTTCGCATGATCTCATGGAGCGCCTGTTTGACGGGCGTATCCTCCGGCACCTTGGAGCTGGGCTTGCCGTCGCAGTCGTACTGGTACACAAGCTCGTCCTGGGGCAGGACCCCGAGGAGGGGGAGGTCATGCTTTTGAATTTCTTCCAACACGCCGGCATTCAGTTCCCCCTGCGGCGCGCGGTTGACAATGAGATAGAGCTGGGTGGGATGGAGCTCCAGGTCCTTCACCAGCTCGGCGATGCGGGCCGCCGCCTGGATGCCCCGGCGGGAGCAGTCCGAGATCAGCAGCATGGTGTCCACATGGGGCAGCGTGCCGCGGCTGAGATATTCCAGTCCGGCCTCGTTGTCCATGACCATATAGCGGTAGTTGCCGGCGTACTTGTCCACCTGGGTTTTCAGGACGCCGTTGACGAAGCAGTAGCAGCCCTTGCCCTGGGTGCGGCCCATGACAAGCATGTCGAAATCGTCCTCTTCCACCAGGGCGGAGGAGAACTTCATATCGGCGTATTCGGCTTTGGTCATATACTTGGGCATGGTACCCTTGAGCTCGGCCTGGGCCATCTCCTCCCGGATATCGCCCAGGGTGGTTTCGACCTCGACGCCCAGAACCTCGTTGAGGTTGGAGTTGGCGTCGGCATCCACCACCAGGATCGGGCCGTCCTTCTTCTTGCAGAGATAATCAATAATCATGCCGCAGGTCGTGGTTTTGCCCACGCCGCCTTTTCCGGCCACGGCAATGGTGTGAGTAGCCATATCAGTTCGCTCCTTTGATGGGTGAAACGGGCGCACCAATCCCGTCGTCACTCTGTGCTAATGGTAACATATTTTCTCGGCAAATACAAGCCGCGTTTGGAGAAAATTGAGAAAAAACGCCCGGGACTCACAGCTCGGTGAAGAGAAACTTCTGCACGGTTCCGGCGCTGTTGACATAGACGTTGACCCGGCCCGGGGCGGGGTAGTCGGCGGTGAGCTCCTGAATTTTCCCGGCCATGATGCTGCGGACGTATTCCACGGGGTCGTCGGTCTCCACCTCGTCGAAGAAGACGTCCCGCATCTGGTTATTGGCGCAGAGATTGGGAATCTCCCGCACCACCTCATAGGCCTTCACGCCACGCTCTCCCGGACCACGGCGGTGCCGCCCACCAGGTCCACCGACACCAGCGAGCCCACCACCACCACCTGCCGCTCCATCAGATCGGTGAGCAGCAGCTGGCCGTCCTGGACCTCAATGGACTGGACGTTGGCCATGACAATATTCTCCGGGGTTTTCTCCCCGCGATAGACGGTAGAAAGACACATGGAAATTCCTCCTTGGAACAAAATGCGGATATGCTGCGACATAGTACCGGCCCCTAAGCCTCCCCTTGAGGGGAGGTGGCACGGCGAAGCCGTGACGGAGAGGTGTGCCGCCGCATAGCGGCGGCGGCGCGTCAGCGCCCTTTGCACACGCCGAAACCCTTCAGGAAACTTTCGGTGCTGTAACACCTCTCAGGCGCTTCGCGCCAGCTCCCCTCAAGGGGAGCCTTCCCTCTCAGACGTCTGGCTCTGTGCGGCCGAAAAAGGGGACGGGCTCAGGCCATGGAGGCCAGGATGGTGCTCAGGCGCAGATTGCCCTTTTCAAAGTCGCTGACGGCCAGCATGACCTGCTCGTAGGCGGTCTTGTCGCCCAGCTCCTCCAGCTTCTTGGCCAGGCCCGCCAGCTCGTTGGCATGGGCGGTGTTGTGGTTGACCATGTATTTCATCAGGGCCACCAGCTCCTCCTTGGGGGTGTGCTCGCCGCAGCCGCCGCAGGAGGCGCACTGCTCGGGCGCGCAGCCGTGGTCGTGGTGGTGGTCATGGTCGTGGTGGTGATGATGCTCGTGGGTATGGGTCACGCCGTCATGGGTATGTTCATGGGCGTGGACGCCGTCGTGGTCGAGATGCATAGGGATCTTCCTTTCCTGCCGGGAACGCCCGGCGCTTTTTGCATATAGTATACCCCAAAACGGGGAATTTGTCATCCCCCCCGGCGGGATTTCGTCTCAGAGAAGCCGCCACCGGCCTTCCCGCAGGCTGGCCAGAATCACCGGGGCGCCGATCCGGGCGGCCAGAGCTTCCCCCAGGGCCTCCCGGCCCTCGGCCTGGTTCAGCACCAGGACGTCGAAGCCACCCTCGGCCCGCAGCACCGCCGCCGCCCGGTCCGCCGTGGCCAAATCCTCCGCCGCAGCGCCGCAGAGCCGGGCGTAGAGGGCCGGACAGTGGGCCGCTTCGGCGATGGGACGGTTCAGGCCCGAGAGCCCCAGCACCGCGATGACCTGCCGGGCCTCGGCAGGAATCGCCGGCTCAAACGCCCGGTGGGCCTTCAGCGGCAGCCCCTTGGAGCCGTCGGCCTCCACCAGCACGTAGTCCGCCAGGGTGAGGAGCTCGGCCCAGGACTGGGACGGGGCGGTCAGCTTGCCCGTCTCGGTCGGGGTACCGGCGCAGATCTTGCCGTGGATTCGCGCCGTCAGGGGGGCAGTATGGAGCGGCAGCTCCTCCGGCGGGTAGATATGGGTGGAGGTGGCGACAATCACCGACCCGGGCAGCTCCCGGGCCAGCTGCCGCAGCAGACTGGTCTTGCCGCCGGAGCCAATGACCGCCGTCAGGCCGGGCTGTACGCCCAGCAGCTTGTACAGCTCACTCACACCGCTCGCCCCGGCCGATGGCCATGACGTCATAGGGCGTGGTCTGATAGACGATATAATTCAGCCAGTTGGAGTAGAGCAGGTTGGCATGGCCCCGCCAGCGGACCACCGGGGGCTGGGTGTCGTCGTCGTTGGGGAAGTAGTTCTTGGGCACCTCGATGGGCAGCCCGGCGTTCTTGTCCCGGAGATACTCCAGCTTGAGGGTCTCGGCGTCGTACTCCGAGTGGCCGGTGATAAACACCTGGCGGCCGCCGGGGGTAATCATGGCGTAGAGCCCGGCCTCGTCGGACCCGGCGAGGATTTTCAGCTCGGGCACGGCGGCGGCGTCCTCCCAGCGGACCGTGGTGTGGCGGGAGTGGGGGACCCAAAAGGTGTCGTCGAAGCCCCGGAGCAGGATGGGGTTCTTATAGACCACCTTGTGGGCGAAGACGCCGAAGAGCTTTTTCTCCAGGGGCACCTTCTCAATGCCGAAGTGGTAGTAGAGCGCCGCCTGGGCGCCCCAGCAGATGTGGAAGGTGGAGTGGACGTGGGTCTTGCTCCACTCCATGATCTCGCAGAGCTCGTCCCAGTACTCCACCTGCTCGAAGGGCATCTGCTCCACCGGGGCCCCGGTGATAATCATACCGTCGAAGAATTGATCTTCGATGTCGGCAAAGGTCTTGTAAAAGGCCAGCATATGCTCCTGGGAGGTGTTTTTCGACTTGTGGCTGCTGACCTGGACCAGCTCCAGCTCCACCTGGAGGGGCGTGTTGCCCAGGAGCCGGGAGAGCTGGGTCTCGGTGACGATTTTCGTGGGCATCAGGTTCAGAAGGGCGATGCGCAGGGGGCGGATGTTCTGGGTCCGGGCCCGGGTCTCGGGCATGACGAAGATATTTTCGCTTTCCAGCGTCTCCCGGGCGGGGAGACCGTTGGGAATTTTAATGGGCATGGGCGTCCTCCTTAAATCTGGTCCAGGGCCTGTCCGAGGTCGGCCAGAATATCCCGGACGTCCTCGATGCCCACGGAGAAGCGGATAAACTCGGGGCCGATGCCGGCCTCGGCCAGCTGGGCGTCGGTGAGCTGGCGGTGGGTGGTGCTGGCCGGGTGGAGGACCGAGGTCCGGGCGTCGGCCACGTGGGTGACGATGCGGGCCAGCTTCAGGCTGTTCATCAGGTGCATGGCGGCCGCCCGGCCGCCCTTGACGCCGAAGGACACCACGCCGGAAGCGCCGTCGGGCAGGTATTTTTGGGCGATTTCATGGTACTTGCCGCCCTCCAGGCCCGGGTAGTTGACCCACAGGACCTTCTCATGGCCCTGGAGGAACCGGGCCACGGCCAGCGCGTTCTCGCTGTGGCGGCGAATGCGCAGATGCAGGGTCTCCAGGCCCAGGTTCAGGAGATAGGCCCCCAGAGGCATGGGCGTCGCGCCGAAGTCCCGCAGCAGCTGGACCCGGGCCTTGGTGATATAGGCGGCCTTGCCGAAGCTCTCGGTATAGACCACGCCGTGGTAGCTTTCGTCGGGCTCGGTCAGCTCCGGGAACTTGCCCGAGGCCGCCCAGTCAAAGGCGCCGCCGTCCACAATGACGCCGCCCAGGACGTTGGCATGGCCGTCCATATACTTGCTGGTGGAATGGGTGACGATGTCGGCCCCGTGCTCGAAGGGACGGCAGAGGCAGGGCGTGGCGAAGGTGTTGTCCACCACCAGGGGCACGCCGTGGCGATGGGCCAGGGCCGCGAACCGGGAGATATCCAGCACCGAGAGGGCCGGGTTGGCGATGGTCTCGCCGAAGACCAGGCGGGTGTTCTCGTCGAAGAGGGCGTCGATTTCCTCGTCGGTCATGTCGTCCCGGACGTAGCGGACCTCGATGCCCATGCGCTTCAGGGTGACGGAGAAGAGGTTGATGGAGCCGCCATAGATGTTGTTGCAGGAGATAAAGTTCTGACCTGCGGAGCAGATATTGAACACCGCTAGAAAAGTGGCCGCCTGGCCCGAGGAGGTCAGCATGGCGCCCACGCCGCCCTCCAGGTCGGCGATTTTGGCCTCCACCGCCGCGACGGTGGGGTTGGAAATACGGGTATACATATGGCCCTCGGCCTTGAGGTCAAAGAGCAGGCCCAGGGCGTCGGCGTCGTCGTACTGGAACGTGGTGCTCTGGCAGATGGGCAGCGTCCGGGGCGCGCCGTTTTCAGCCTGATAGCCGGACTGGATACATTTGGTGTCGAAACGGTAGTCCATAAGAATAAGCCTCCTTGCAAAATAAAAAGGCAATTTGTCCAAGACAAATTGCCCTCAGGG
The DNA here is from genome assembly GCA_018713205.1 of Candidatus Avoscillospira stercorigallinarum. GTDB lineage: Bacteria > Bacillota > Clostridia > Oscillospirales > Oscillospiraceae > Avoscillospira > Avoscillospira stercorigallinarum. The sequence continues at coordinate 8,458 of DVFN01000027.1, forward strand.
TGCAGCGCTCGCAGGCGCAGACCGTGAAGGCAGCTTCGGCATCATCATGGAAGCGGAATAGAGCACAGTCAGCACCTCGCTTTGGTGGAATTTCTACTATTGTACGTCAGGCCCCCCCAATTGTCAAGGCAGCGGAACGCACCGCCGCGTCGGATGCACCATCGCCGACCGCACAGAGCCGGATGTGTGAGAGGGAAGGCTCCCCTTGAGGGGAGCTGGCGCGGAGCGCCTGATTGAAGAATTCTTGGAATGTCGGCGCAAGCCGAGATTCCTAGGGGCGTAGCCCCGTAGAATTCTCCATCCAGCTCCGCTGGAGAGGTGTTACCGCACCGAAGGCTTGCCGCAGGGCTTCGGCGTGTGCAGAGGGCGCTGACGCGCCGCCGCCGCTGCGCGGCGGCACACCTCTCCGTCACGCTTCGCGTGCCACCTCCCCTCAAGGGGAGGCTTTGGCTGTGCTCCCTTGTGGGCCTTCCCTCAAGGGGAGGCTTAGGGGTCTGGTGCGTGAGAGGGAAAGCATCCGCCCCTACGGGGGTGTTTCCCGTGGGGGCGGATGGAGGTTATTTGCCGTTGTAGGCGCTGGAGGCCTTCTGGATGCCCTGATCCAGGAGCATCAGGGCGGCGTCGGCGGCGTGCTGGAGGGCCGGGGCCAGCAGCTCCTCCTCCCGGGGGGAGAACTTGCTCAGGACCCAGTCGGCCAGATCGAAGTCCGGATGGGGCTTCTCGCCCACGCCGATCTTGATGCGGGGGAACTTGTCGGTCCCCAGGCTCTGGATGATGGACTTGATGCCGTTGTGACCGCCGGCGGAGCCCTCGGCCCGGATACGGATGCGGCCCAGGGGCAGGGACACATCGTCGAAGATCACCAAAATCCGCTCCGGCGGGATTTTATAGTAGCTGGACAGGGCGGAGACCGCCGCGCCGGAGAGGTTCATGTACGTCTGAGGCTGCACCAGCAGAATACGCAGATCGCCGTAGTCCACGGCCCGGGTCAGCGCCTGGAACTTGAGCCGGTCGATCTTGGTGTGGAGCGCCTGGGCCACCAGGTCCGAGGCCCGAAAGCCCACGTTGTGGCGGGTGCGCTCATACTCCCGGCCGGGGTTGCCCAGGCCGACGATCATCCACTGGCAGCTGCTGCGGAAGAGGCCCATGGCTTAGAACATGGGCGAGAGGGAGACCTCGTCGTAGGTGCGCTGGATGGCCTCGGCGAACATGGGGGCAACGTCGAGGTATTTGATCTTGGTGCCGCGGGCGGCCTCGGGAGCGGGGATGGTGTTGAGGAGCACCAGCTCGTCGATGACGCTGTTCTGGACCCGCTCGATGGCCGGACCGGAGAGAACGCCGTGGGTCGCGCAGGCGTAGACCTCGGTAGCGCCCTTGTCGTGGATGGCCTGGGCGGCGTTGCAGAGGGAGCCGGCGGTATCGACCATATCGTCGAAGAGAATGCAGCGCTTGCCCTCGACGTTGCCGATGACGTTCATGACCTCACAGCAGTTGGCCTTTTCCCGGCGCTTGTCCACGATGGCCAGGCCCATGCACATTTTGTTGGCGAAGGTCCGGCTGCGGGCCACGGAGCCCACGTCGGGGGAGACCACGACCATATCCTCGTGGTCGGGGAATTTGTTCAGGAAATACTTGACAAAGACCTTGTTGCCCAGCATATTGTCCACGGGAATATCGAAGAAGCCCTGAATCTGGGCGGCGTGGAGGTCCATGGTCAGCACACGGTTGGCGCCGGCGGCTTCGATCATGTTGGCCACCAGCTTGGCGGAAATGGGGTCGCGGCCCTTGGCCTTGCGATCCTGACGGGCGTAGCCGAAGTAGGGAATGACGGCGGTGATACGACCGGCGGAGGCGCGCTTGCAGGCGTCGATCATCACCAAAAGCTCCATGAGGTTGTCGTTGACGGGCTTGCAGGTGGACTGGACGATGAACACGTCTAAGCCGCGGACGGTCTCGTTGATGGAGACGGAGACCTCCCCATCGGCAAAGGTGGTGACGGTGCAGTTGCCCAGGGGAACACCCAGAGCGTTGCACACCCCTTCAGCAAAAGGGCGGTTGGCGTTGGCACAGAGGACCTTGACGTCTTTTCCGTGAGATATCATGGCGCTTTAATTCCTTTCTATCTTCCGTTTTCAATATTCAAAGGGGCAATGCCCCAAGGATTACGGCTTTTTGGGCTTGAGGCGGACGGTCCAGTCCTTTTTGTGACTCTGGCGGGCGCGGGCAATGGCCAGGGCCTGAGGCGGAACGTCCTCGGTGATGGTACTGCCAGCGGCCAGATAAGCGCCCTTGCCGACGCTGACCGGAGCCACCAGATTGACGTTGGCGCCGACGAAGGCGTCATCGCCGATGGTGGTGCGATATTTCTTGGCGCGGTCGTAGTTGGCGGTGACAGCGCCGCAGCCGAACTGGACGTTGCGGCCCACTTCACTGTCAGCCACGTAGGAGAGATGGGCGATTTTCGCGCCGTCGCCCAGCTTGGCGTTGCGGATTTCGACAAAGTCGCCGATTTTGGCATTGTCGCCGGTCTGGGTGCCGGCGCGGACGTAAGCGTAGGGGCCCACGTGGCAGTCGCGGCCCAGGCTGGCCTTGAAGACCTGGGAGCTGTTGACGACGGTGCCCGGTCCGATGGCGGAATCCTCCACATAGGTATTGGGGCCCAGCACGCAGCCCGCGCCCACGGTGGTCTTTCCCCGGAGAATGGTGCCGGGCAGCAGCACGGCCTGGGGCTCCACCTGGACCGTGGGGTCCACATAGGTATTGCCGAAGTCCCAGATTTCCACGCCGCTCTCGGCCAGCCGGTACAGGCGGGCCCGGTTCAAGAGGGGCTGGAAGTCGGTGAGCTGGGCCAGAGAGTCGATGGAGAACGCGCCGTCCCGGTCGGTATAGGGCGCGGCCTGGTCCTCCAGAACCTCCAGCAGGTCCGCGCCGTCGGCGATGGCGCTGCGGAGGGCGGCGGTTTTCACGCACAGCAGCCGGCTGGGCTCCGGCGGGCCGTCCAGAGCCAGAACCTCGGCGTCAAAGGGCAGCAGGACGCAGGGGCCGGTGACCACGATGACGTCGGACTGTTCGTCTCCGGCGGAGGCCAGGAACACCTGGATCTGCTCAGACGCCTGGCTCTCCTCGGCCACGACCAGCTCTTGCCCCGCGGGGAAGCAGGCCCGGGCCGCGGCCTCCCAGGGCGGACGGCAGACCAAAAAGAACCGCTCCACACCGCCGGCGGAAAGCGAATCCACCAGCCACGCGAGCAGCGGCGCGCCCATGAGATTGTTGAGCAGCATGGGCCGAGGGTATCCGGTTTTGCCCGTATCGTCGGGCAAGAAAATCACAGCAGACAGACCAGCCACGGCCAGCACTTCCTTTCATACCCAGGGCAGGGGAGTCTTCTTATTCCTAGTATAACAAAGAAAACTGGTTTTGTATAGAATGTTTCCAGAGAAAAACAGAGAGAATCGGAGAAGATTCCCCGACCTCTCTGTGCATAATGCGGGCTTTTTCGACCGGCGCCGCGGCGTCAGAGCCCCTGTTCCAGCAGGAATCGGGCCACGTCGTCCATTTGCGGATTGGAAGAATCCGCCAAGGCGGCGGCCAGGGCGCGGGATTGGAAGGGGCAGCCGGTGAGCCGGGTCTGGAGCTGTCCGGCCAGCTCCGGGTCCAGGGCGTCGGAATATACCTGTACCGCGGACACGGTCCCGGCCTGGAGGGTGAAGAGGAGCTCCACGCCGCCCCAGTCGAAGCGGGTGGAGAGGGAGGCGTCGAAGGCCGGCGTCTTGCCCAGCCGCCACTGCCAGGAGGCCTGCTTTGCCCGGTATTCGGCCAGCTGGGCCTCCATCTCCGCCGTGGGCTCGAATTCGGTCAGGGGGCCCATGACTTCCGCGGCGGCAGAGCGGACGGCGGCCTCCAGGGACAGCCGGGTCACCTCCGGCGACAGGGCCGAGAGGTTGGTCACCCGGGCCCGGACCGAGGTCACGCCCTTGGCCTGGAGCTTCAGCGGGTCGGGGTTCAGGTACTGCTGCAAACGCGTCAAGTCGGCGGAGATCAGCAGCGTGCCGTGGTGCTGCCGCAGCCGGCCCCGGCTGATAAAGGCGTTGCCGGAGAATTTTTTGCCGTCGGCCAGCAGGTCGTTGCGGCCGGAGCGCTCGCAGGGAATGCCGAAGCTGCGGACGGCCCGGAGAATGATCTCGTGCTGGGCCTCCACATCATAGCGGTCCGCGCCGGTGATAAAGGAGAAATTGAGGTTCCCCCGGTCGTGGAATACGGCCCCGCCGCCGGTGATCCGCCGGACCAGCTGCACCCCGTCGCGCTCCATGGCCGTGAGATTGCACTCCCGCCAGGGGTTCTGGTTGCGGCCGATGATGACGGCGTTTTCGTTGACATAGAAGTAGAGAATCCAGTCCTCGGGCCGGAGATGGTCGAGAAACCACTCGTCCCGGGCCAAATTGTCCCATCCGTCGCCGGTGGGCGCGCGGAAAACGTAGTTTGCCATAGAATCCTTTCTGTGGGCGTAGGGGCGGAGGAATGAAGGGTGAATAGATGCTTCGCTATTCCATGGCCTTGGCCAGCTTGACGATGCGGCTGGTGCCCAGGCGGTCTGCGCCCAGGGTGAGGAACTGCGCGGCGTCCTCCAGGGAGGCGATGCCGCCGGCGGCCTTGATTTTCACATGGGGGGCCACATGGGCCTTGAACAGCGTCACGTCATCAAAGGCGGCTCCGGCGGTGGAGAAGCCGGTGGAGGTCTTGATATAGTCGGCGCCGGACTGGCTGACGATCTCGCACATCCGGATCTTTTCCGCCTCGGTCAGCTGGCAGGTCTCGACGATGACCTTGAGAATCCGGCCGCCGCAGGCGTCCTTGACGGCCCGGATCTCGGCCAGCAGGTCCTCCCAGCGCTGGTCCTTGACCCAGCCCAGGTTGATGACCATGTCGATCTCGTCGGCCCCGTTTTTGACTGCGTCCGCCGCCTCGAAGCATTTGGCGGCTGTGGTGGAGTAGCCGTTGGGGAAGCCGATGACCGTGCAGATGGGCAGCTTCCCGTCCGCATAGGCTGCGGCGGCCTTTACGTAGCTGGCCGGAATACAGGCCGAGGCCGTGCGGAAGCGGATGCCGTCGTCCAGAATGGCGCGAATTTCGGCCCAGGTGGCCGTGGTGCTCAAAAGCGTGTGGTCACAGTGGGAGAGAATGGTCTGTAGGTCCATAACGGCTCCTTTCCAATGATTTGTCCGGTGTGCTTCCAATTTCCGCGGTAGGGGCGCAAGCGTTCTGCACAGGCCGGTGGTGGACGCGGGCCAATTCAGGGCGGATATACAATCCGCCCCTACGGCAGGGATGCCGGCGTGTGCGGTTACTGGGCCATAATTGCCTCGAAGGCGGGGCGGTCCATGGTTTCGTTGGTTTCCAGATACTCGGCCACGGCCAGCAGCTTGTCGCGGTCGGCGGTGAGGAGCTCCTCGCAGCGGCGGTAGGCCCGGTCGATCAGGGCCTTGACCTCCTCGTCGATCTCCCCGGCGATGCGCTCGGAGTAGGCCTTGGATTTCTCATAGTCCCGGCCGATGAAGACCTCGTCGTCGGAGCTGTAGGCCACGGTCCCCAGCTTCTCGCTCATGCCGTAGCGCTGGACCATCTCCCGGGCGATGGTGGTGGCCCGCTGGATATCGTTGGACGCGCCGGTGGAGATATCCTGGAGGAACAGCTGCTCGGCCACGCGGCCGCCCAGCAGGGAGACGATTTGCTCGAACATTTCATTCCGGGAGAGATAATTTTGATCGTCGGCCGGGAGACTCAGGGTCATGCCGCCGGCGCCGCCCCGGGGCACAATGGTGATCTGATGGACCGGGTCGTGGGTGGGCAGGTGGTAGATGGCCACGGCGTGACCGGCCTCATGGATGGCGGTGAGCCGCCGCTCATGGGGCGTGACCACGTGGCTGCGCTTCTCCGGTCCGGCGATAACCTTGAGCATGGCGTTCTCCAGGTCCTGGTTGCTCAGAGCCGGACGGTCCTCCCGGGCGGCCAGCAGCGCGGCCTCGTTCATCAGGTTTTCCAGATCCGCGCCGGTGAAGCCGGCGGTGGCCCGGGCCAGGTTGGTGAGGTTGGCGTCGTCGGTGAGGGGCTTGTCCTTGGCGTGGATTTTCAGAATGGCCTCCCGGCCCCGCCAGTCGGGGCGGCCCACGTAGATCTGCCGGTCAAACCGGCCGGGCCGCAGCAGCGCCGGGTCGAGAATATCCTTGCGGTTGGTGGCTGCCATGACGATGACGCCCTCGTTCTTGCCGAAGCCGTCCATCTCCACCAGCAGCTGGTTCAGGGTCTGCTCCCGCTCGTCGTGACCGCCGCCCAGACCAGCGCCCCGGCGGCGTCCCACGGCGTCGATCTCGTCGATAAAGACGATGGAGGGCGCCTGCTTTTTGGCCTGCTCAAAGAGGTCCCGGACGCGGCCTGCGCCGACGCCCACGTAGAGCTCCACAAAGTCCGAGCCGGAAATGGACAGGAACTGGACCCCGGCCTCTCCGGCCACAGCCCGGGCCAGCAGCGTTTTGCCGGTTCCGGGCGGGCCCACCAGCAGAATGCCCTTGGGAATTCGAGCGCCCAGGCGGGTGAACTTCTCCGGGTCCTTGAGGAAGGCCACGACCTCCTGAAGCTCCTCCTTCTCCTCGTCAGCGCCGGCCACGTCGGCAAAGGTCACGGGCTTGTCGCTGCCGGTGCCGATCCGGGCGTTGGCCCGGGTAAACCGGCCCATGGAGTTCTGCCCGCCGCCGGAGCGGGACACCAGCAGCACGATGACGTATACCAGGCCGATGCCCAGAATCAGATAGGGCAGCAGGGCGACCCAGTTGATCTGGGTGGCCACCGGGTAATCGTAGGTTTCCAGCAGACCGGACGCATGCTGCGCGGCGATCAGGTCGTCCAGATCCCGGTGAAAGAGGTCTATATCGCCGACGTGGGCCGAGACGGTTTCCGTGCCCTCGCCGGACTGGACCTCCATGGAGAGGTCGCCGTCGCTGGCCAGGGTGAACTCCCGCACCGACCCGGCCTGAAAGAGCTCCACGACCTTGGAATAAGGCGTGGCCGCGCCGGTGACGCCGGAGAACAGCTGGAATACCAGCAGGAACAAGAGGGCCAAAACCAGCACATAAATCACGGCCCCCGTGGGGTTGATTTTCCGATTCAATGTGGTTACTCCTTAAATTAGCAGTGAATTTGCCGGGGAATGATGTGCGTGAAATCGCCGGCGGCGGTGCAATATGGCTGCGCCATGTGAAATGTCCCTGCGGGACGTGAAATGCCTGCGGCGTTAGGATCGTAGGGGCGGATTATATATCCGCCCAAACGCGTCAGCGTTCCCTGCGCCTCAGCCCTGGTACACCTCGGGCTTCAGGACGCCGACGAAGGGTAAATTCCGGTAGTAGTCCTGGTAGTCCAGGCCGTAGCCCACCACGAAGGCGTCGGGGACGGTGAAGCAGACGTAGTCGGCCTTCAGATCCTCAGTGCGGCCCGTGGGCTTGTCCAGCAGGGTGCAGATCTTCACCGAGCTGGGGTTCCGGGCCTGGAACATCTCCACAATCAGCTTCAGCGTCCGGCCGGAATCCAGAATATCCTCCAGAATCAGCACATCCCGGCCTTCGATATCGTGGTCGATGTCCTTGCGGAAGGTCAGCTTGCCGGTGGAGGCGGTGCCGCCCTCGAAGGAGGTGACGCACATAAAGTCCTCCTGGACCGGAATGGTGATGGCCTGGGCCATGGCGGCGTAGAAGGGCACCACGCCCTTGAGGACGCCGACGAGAATCGGGCACTTGCCCCGGTAGTCTTCGCTGATCTGCGCGCCTACCTCCTGAATGCGGCGGCGGATGGCTTCGGCGTCCACCAGCACCTCCTGAATATCGGCCAACATGTCGCGCTTGTTAATCATCTGTCTCTCTCCCTTCCGACGTAAACGTCAAAAGCCAGGCCCGGTCGCCCGGCAAGGCCCGCCGGTCCCAGGCGCAGCCCAGGCCCAAAACAGCTACAATCCCCCGGCTGTCTGCCGCGACAGGCAGCAGATCCCGCCGGGCGGCGGGGATTTTTGCGTCGATCATCCGCCGTTTCAGGCTCTTGCTGCCGCCGGGGCCCAGGAGCCGGTCGCCGGTCAGCCGGGGGCGAATGGTCAACCGAGGGGTTGGTTCCATCATATCACATTTCAGGGCAAAAGTGGACGCGTCCGTCACTTTATTTTGCAGCACCACCGGCCCCTCCAGCCGGACCCGGAGCCCCAGCGACGGCAGCGACGCCGTCTCGCCCGGAGAGAGCGTCACCGGGACAAAGCCGTGGACCGCGGCCTTGGACTCGATGCGCAGCAGGCCGTATTCCCGCCGGGCCACCCGGCCGCCGGGCAGATCCACCGATGTGGAGCCGTTGCGCCGGGTCAGCAGGGCCTCCACCGCCGCCACATGGACGGCGGCAGGCTTTTTGCCGCCGATCAGCTGCCGCAGGGCCCGGGTCCGCAGGGCGTCCGGGGCCTGGCCCAGAATTTCGCAGTTCCAGCCGCCCTCCCGGGCGGCCCGATGCAGCAACGCGGCGGTCTCTCCGGCCAAAAAGGCCTCGTCCTGCCGCAGTATGGCCGTGGAGCGGGCCACTGTGGCGGAGAGGCTTGGGTTTTCCCGGCGCAGCAGCGGAATGACATGGTGCCGCAGGCGGTTGCGCAGGGCGCTGTCCTCGCCGTTGGAGCTGTCCTCCCGCCAGGCCAGGCCGTGCTGGTGGAGATATTGCAGAATATCCGCCCGGCTGACCTCCAGCAGCGGCCGGAGAATCCGGCCCTCCCGCGGCGCCATGGCCCCCAATCCCTTGAGGCCCGTGCCCCGGAGCAGATTTAACAGCACGGTTTCCACCTGGTCGTCGGCGTTGTGGGCCGTGGCCAGATAGCCGTCCTGGGCGCGGAGAAACGCATAGCGCAGATGCCGGGCGGCCTCCTCCAGGCTCTCGCCGGTCTCGGCGGCCCGCTGCCGGACGTCGCCCCGGCCCACAGTCAGGGGAATGGACCAGATGCCGCAGAGGGCGCGGACAAAGGCTTCGTCGCCGTCGGACTCCGCGCCCCGGAGGCAGTGGTTGAAATGGGCCGCCGTGAGCGTGAAGCCCAGCTCCCGCTGCAAAGCGGCCAGACAGTGGAGCAGCGCCACGGAATCGGCCCCGCCGGATACGGCGCAGACCACCCGGCTCCCCGGCGGCAGGGTCCGCAGAACCGCCCGAACCTCAGGGACCATCATGCTTCCACTCCCGGTCGGAGAAGGTGGTGAACTGGGGCAGCCACTGGAGCTTGACGGTGCCGGTCTCGCCGTGGCGGTTCTTGGCCACGATGATCTCGGCCACGTTTTTCTCCGGCGTGTCGGGGTGATAGTAGTCGTCCCGGTAGATAAACAGGACCTCGTCGGCGTCCTGCTCGATGGCGCCGGACTCGCGCAGGTCCGAGAGCATGGGCCGCTTGTCGGTGCGGCTCTCGTTGGCACGGGAGAGCTGGCTCAGGCAGATCACCGGCACGTTGAGCTCCTTGGCCATGATCTTCAGGGCCCGGGAGATGTCGCTGACCACCTGGACGCGGTTGGCGTTGTTGGAGGTCTGGCCGTTGCCCGCCGAGGTCATCAGCTGGAGATAGTCGATGAGCACCAGGCCCAGGTTGTCCAGGCGGCGGCATTTGGCGTTCATCTCCGCCACGGAAATCGAGGGATTGTCGTCCACCCGGATATCGGTCTGGCTCAGGGCAGAGGAGGCGATGCCGATTTTGGTCCACTCCTCTTCGGTCAGGCGGCCGGTCAGGAGCTTCTGGTTGTCCACAAAGCTCTCGTTGGAGAGCAGCCGCATGGCCAGCTGCTCCCGGGACATCTCCAGGGAGAAAAAGGCCACGGTCTTGGCGCTCTTTTTTGCCACGTCCAGGGCGATATTCAGGGCCAGAGAGGTCTTGCCCATGCCGGGCCGGGCCGCGATCAGCAGCAGGTCCGACTTGTTGAGGCCGTTGATTTTGTGGTCCAGGTCATGGAGGCCGGTGGAGAGACCGGGGAACTCATTGTCGGACCGGGACAGCTCGTCCAGCCGGTCAAAGACGTTGACCAGCACCACGCCGATGTGCTGGAGGGTCTCGCCGGCGTTGCCGTTGCGCAATGCATAGATTTTCTTCTCGGCGCTTTCGAGAATTTCCGCCGGGGTGCCCACCCCGGCGAAGACGGTCTCCCGGATATCTCCGGCGGCCACGGCCAGATTCCGCAGCATGGCCCGGTCCCGGACGATCTGCGCGTATTGGCCCACGTTGGCCGCCGTGGGGGTGACCTCCATCAATTGGAGCAGATAGTCGGCGGTTTTCTCGTCGGCTACGCCCCGGACCTTCATCTTCTCCAGCACCGTCACCGGGTCGATGGTCTCGGAGAAGTTGAACATGGTGTAGATGGTCTCGTAGATATCCTTGTTCTGCTGGAGGAAAAAGTCGTCGGGCCGCACCAGGCCGATGACCTCCGCCACGCAGCGGCTGTCGATGAGCATGGAGCCCAGCACCGACTGCTCGGCCTCGAGCGAGTGGGGCAGCTGCCGCTGCAAGAGTTCCTCTTCCATGGCGGTCCTCCTTTCTGGGGAAAAATGAAGTAGGGGCGACTATCAGTCGCCCGAAACCGGGTGCGTCGTTGTCGCGGACCCGGTGGTCGCGCAAATTGAGCGCGGGCGGCAGCGCGTCAGCGCTCCTCTGCACAGGCCGATACCCTGTGGCAAGCCTTCGGTGCGGTAACACCTCTCCAGCGGAGCTGGATGGAGAATTCTACGGGGCTTCGCCCCTAGGAATCTCAGCCTGCGCCGACATTCCAAGAATTCTTCAATCAGGCGCTCCGCGCCAGCTCCCCTCAAGGGGAGCCTTTCCCTCAGGCGACGCGGCTTTACAGCGGGCGGTTCAGCAGCTGGTCCATGCGCTGGAGCATGGCCGGGTCGTCCAGGGAGTTGCACAGCGTGACGCTGCCGCCGTCGGAGCGGGGGTTTTGGAGGCCCAGCAGGGCCAGACGGCGCTGGGTCTGGCGGGCGATGCCGTCGGAGCCGTCGAGAATCTCCGGGTCCGGGCCGACGATCTGCCGGATGGCGCTGCGCAGAAAGGGATAGTGGGTACAGCCCAGGACCACCGCGTCCACGGGCCGGTCCAGATGGGGCCCCAGGTGGGCCCGGAGATAGGCCTTGAGCTTGGGGCCCGAGAAGATCCCCTGCTCCACGAACTCCATCAGGCCCGGACAGGGGATGGCGTCCACCCGGGCCCTGGTCTCAAACTGTTGGGAAAGCAGGTGGTATTTCTCCTCATGGAGGGTCCGCTCCGTGGCCATGACCAGGATATGGCCGCCGGGATGGCGCTCGGCGGCGGGCTTCAGGGCCGGCTCCGTGCCGATGATGGGCACGTAGGGGTACCGGGCCCGGAGCTGGGCCGCGGCTGCCGCCGTGGCCGTGTTGCAGGCGATGACCACGGCCTTCACGCCCCGGTGCAGCAGCCACTGCACGGCATCGTCGCAGAGGGCCTGGACGGCCTCCAGAGGCTTGTCGCCATAGGGCGCGCGGCGGGAGTCGCCGTAATAGAGAAAGTCCTCCCCCGGCAGCCGCAGCCGCAGCGCCCGCAGAACGCTGATGCCGCCCAGACCGGAATCAAACACCCCGATGGGGTCGGTGCAGGGCATGAATCTTCCTCCTTGCTATCGAGTCTCGTCCATTATACCGCGTCCGCCGGTGGAGGGCAATAGATTTCACCGGACGTTTACAAAATATCGGTTGGCTTGAGGGACGGGACGTGCTATAGTATATACCATATCCAATTATTCCAAGAGAATCGAGGCGAATGCCATGCCAGCAGCCTATACCCATTATCGCTTCGGCCGGGACGTGCTGCCCCTGCTGCCGCCGGAGACGCGGCAGATCATCGCGGCCCACCGGGCGCTTTACGATCTCGGTCTCCACGGGCCGGATCTGTTCTTTTTTTACCGTCAGCCCTTTGACAACGCCGTGTCCCGGCTGGGCCACAGCCTCCACCGTCAGACCGGCGGCACGGTCCTCCGGCGCATGGCGGCCCTGTGGGAAAAGCAGCCCACCGACGCGGGCCTTTCGTATCTCTACGGCTTTCTCTGCCATTTTGCCCTGGACAGCGCCTGTCACGGCTATGTGGGCCAGATAGAGCGTCTGGGCGTGGGCCATTCCATTCTCGAAACCCAGCTGGACCGGGCCTTCCTGGTGGAGGACCGGCTGGACCCCACCCGGGTCAACCCCGTGGGCCATTTGCAGCCCACCGCCGAACATGCCCGGATCATCGCCGCCTTCTTCCCACAGCTCACCGAGCGGGAGGTGGAGGAGAGCTGCAAGTCCATGGTCCGCGTTCAGCAGCTGCTGCTGCCCAGCTCCACGGCCAAGCGCAAGCTGCTCCAGGGCTCCACAAGGCTGCTGAAGCTGGACTTCGTGGCCGGTATGGTGATGCCGGAGCGGGAGAGCGTGGCCTGCCGCCAGATGGTCACCCATCTCCGGGCCCTTTACAACGAGGCGCTGCCCGTGGCGGCGTCCCTGATTCAGGACTTCCCCCGGTTGGAATCCGACCGGTATTTGTGGAATTTTGAGGGAGAACTGGAGGAGAAAACGGAATGAAATTGACAAAGCTGGAAAAGTCGTGGATTCTCTACGACGTGGGCAACTCAGCCTTTACGCTGCTGGTGTCCACCATCATGCCCATCTACTTCAACTACTTGGCGGAGCTGGGCGGCCTGACCGACGTGGAGTACCTGGCCTATTGGGGCTATGCGGCCTCCATCGCCACGCTGCTGGTGGCCCTCAGCGGGCCGGTGCTGGGCACCATGGCCGACTACAAGGGCTTTAAAAAGCCCATCTTTGTGGTAGCCCTGGCCGTGGGCGCCGTGGGCTGTATCGCCCTGGGTCTGGCCAAGGCCTGGCTGGCCTTCCTGGTGATCTTCGTCATCGCCAAGACCGGCTATTCCGCCAGCCTGGTGTTCTACGACGCCATGCTCAACGACGTCACCGACGAGAGCCGTGTGGACAACGTCTCCTCCCTGGGCTACGCCTGGGGCTATGTGGGCAGCTGCCTGCCCTTCGTGATCTGCCTGGGCCTGGTGCTGGGGGCCGAGCCCCTGGGCCTGACCATGGAAGTGGCCATGGGCCTCAGCTTCGCCGTGGTGGCCATCTGGTGGGTGGGCTGCGCCCTGCCCCTGCTGCGGCGCTACCGCCAGACCTACTATGTGGAGCGCCAGCCCCACCCGGTCCGCTCCAGCTTCGCCCGCCTGGGCCGCACCCTGCGCAACGTCAAGCAGGAAAAGCATATCTTCCTGTTCCTGCTGGCCTTCTTCTTCTATATCGACGGCGTCTATACCATCATCGACATGGCCACGGCCTATGGCTCCGCCCTGGGGCTGGACTCCACCGGCCTGCTGCTGGCGCTGCTGTTGACCCAGATCGTGGCCTTCCCCTTCGCCATCCTCTTCGGCCGCCTGTCCAAGACCGTCAAAAACAGCCGCCTGATTACCATTTGCATTCTGGCCTACCTGGGCATCGCGATTTTTGCCATGTTCCTGGTGAGCCAGTGGCAGTTCTGGGTGCTGGCCGTGCTGGTGGGCATGTTCCAGGGCGGCATCCAGGCCTTGTCCCGGTCCTATTTCGCCAAGATCGTGCCCAACGAGCGCTCCGGCGAGTACTTCGGCCTGATGGATATCTGCGGCAAGGGCGCGGCCTTTTTCGGCACCGCCATTGTCAGCCTGGTCAGTCAGGTCACCGGCAGAATGAACCTGGGCGTCGGCGCCATTGCCCTCCTGTTTGTCATCGGCCTGCTGATCTTCCGCCGCGCCGCCCGGGAAAACCAGGGGGCTTAGGGCATCACCGCACAATTGTGTCTGCGGCCTTCGCCCAATCTTTTGCCCCATCCGTGCAGTTATAAAAGGGGGAAATACATACAGTATTCCCGCCCTTTTATAACTTTCGTATGAGGCAAAATCTT
>DVFN01000028.1 GCA_018713205.1 Candidatus Avoscillospira stercorigallinarum
AGGCAGCACCGCACAATTTGGCAAGAGCGTTCGGCCAAAGATTTTGCCTCATACGAAAGTTATAAAAGGGCGGGAATACTGTATGTATTTCCCCCTTTTATAACTGCACGGATGGGGCAAAAGATTGGGCGAAGGCCGCAGACGCAATTGTGCGGTGATGCCTTCAGTGTACCCGTTTTTTTCTTCGGAGTCAACGGGAATCTCTTCTTCCACGTTAGGCCGCGGAAAGACTCTTTTCCGCCGGGGGATTTTGTGGTATAATAGCCCAAACTACAAGGGGAGGGACGGTCCATGAAGCCTCACCGTGCCTGGCTGCGCGGCGCATTTCGGTTTTCCGTCCGAGACACGGTTCGGTCGCTGCTCATTCTCCTGGGCATCTCGGCCCTGTGCTTTGCCCTGCAGGGCTTTGATCCAAACAACGGCTTTGTGTCGATGCTCTTTGTGCTGGCGGTGTTCCTGATTGCCACGGTGACGGACGGCTATTTTTATGGGATTGCGGCGTCGCTGCTCAGCGTTCTGTTGGTGAACTATGTCTTCACATATCCCTATTTCCATTTTAACTTCACTTTGGCGGGCTATCCCATCGCCATCGTCACCATGCTGGCCGTGTCGATTGTCACCAGCGCCCTGACCACCCAGGCCAAGCGCAGCGCCAAGGCGCGGCTGGAGGCCGACCGGGAAAAGATCCGGGCCAATCTGCTGCGGGCCATATCCCACGATCTGCGCACACCCCTGACCGGCATCCTCGGCGCCGCGTCGGCCCTCCAGGACCACGACGATACGCTGAGCCGGCCGGAGCGGTTGGATCTGGTGCGGGATATCCGCAGTGACGCCGCGTGGCTGATCCGCATGGTGGAAAATCTGCTGACCATTACGCGCATTGACGGCAGCGCCGAGGCCCAGGTCCAAAAGACGGCGGAGGTCGGGGAAGAGGTACTGGAATCCGCCGCGGCCAAGTTCCGCAAGCTGCATCCGCAGTGGGGCCTGACGCTCCAGGTCCCCGACGAGCTGCTCTTCATTCCCATGGACGCGGTATTGATTGAGCAGGTGCTCCTGAACCTGATGGAGAACGCCGTGCATCACGCCCAAGGCGGCGACCGGATCACCGTGACCTTGACCCGGCGGGACGACCGTGCCGTCTTTGAGGTCCGGGACAACGGGGCGGGGATTGACCCGGCGCTGCTCCCGAAGATTTTTCATACCCATCTGCCCGCCGAAGACCGGGCTGACAGCACCCGCCGCATGGGCATCGGCCTCTCGGTGTGCCATGCCATTCTCAGCGCCCACGGCGGAACCATCACGGCTGAGAACGCGCCCGAGGGCGGCGCGGTGTTTCGCTTTACCCTACCTCTGGAGGTGTCAACGTGACGAACAGCTATCATATTTTAGTGGTAGAGGATGAGAGCAATATCCGCACCTTTATGAAGACCATCCTCACCTCCAACGGCTATACGGTCCTCACTGCCGGAACCGGCGAAGAGGCCATGGGCCTGCTCTCCAGCCAGTGCCCGGACCTGGTGCTGCTGGACCTGGGCCTGCCGGATACCGACGGCCAGCTCTTTATCCGGGCGGTCCGGCGCTGGAGTCAGGTGCCGATTCTGGTGGTATCGGCCCGGAGCCATGAGCGGGACAAGGTCATGGCTCTGGATCTGGGCGCCGACGACTATATCACCAAGCCCTTCGGAACCTCGGAGCTGCTGGCGCGGGTCCGGGCGGCGCTGCGGCACGCGGCCCAGCGGGCCAGCGGGTCCGAGCTCCAGGTCTACCGGTCCGGCGGTCTGGTGGTGGACGGAGAGAAGCGCCGGGTCCAATTGGACGGTGTGGACGTCCACTTGACGCAAAATGAATATAAGATCGTCTCTCTGCTGGCCCGGTACGCCGGAAAGGTCCTGACCTACGATCAGATCATCCAGCACGTCTGGGGTCCCAACGCGGCCGGAGACAACCGGATTCTCCGGGTCAATATGGCCAATATCCGGCGGAAGCTGGAGCAGAACCCGGCGGAGCCACAGTACCTGTTCACCGAAATCGGCGTGGGCTACCGCATGGCCGAGGGTGAGTGAACGGAGTAAGAGAAACTGAAAACAGGAGTGAAGCGTATGTATGCAAGAGATTTTCGGGCCAGAGCCCGAGCCGCCCTCAAGGGCCACTGGGGAACGGCCATCGCGGTGGCGCTGGTAGCGGCCATTCTGGCCGGCAGCAACCCCATGTTTTCCGTGACTGTCTCCTCTCAGAACAGCTATTCCGTCTACCTGGGCGACTATATCGATCTGAGCAATTATCTCAACTGGCAGATGCTGTCCCTGCTGGCCGCGGTGCTGGTGGTGGGATCGCTGCTGGCCCTGGTCATTGGCGGCTGCATCGAGATGGGACAGGCGACCTTCAACCTCCACCTGATGCGGGGGCAGCGGGCCGTATTTCCGGACCTGTTCTCCCAGTTCCACCGCCTGGGCGCCGGAATTGCCATGGTGATTCTGCGCAGCGTCTTTGTCTGGCTGTGGTCGCTGCTGTTTGTGATCCCGGGCATCATTGCCACCTATCGCTATGCCATGATGCCGTTCCTGATGGCCGAGTTCCCGGATCTCGGCGCTATGGACGCCATGCGGGAATCCAAGCGGCTGATGCAGGGCAACAAGTGGCGGCTCTTCTGCCTGGAGATGAGCTTCCTGGGCTGGGCGTTCCTGTGCATGTTTACCCTGGGAATTGGCATGCTGTGGCTGCTGCCCTATATGGCGTCGGCGCGGACCGCCTTCTATCTGGAGGTCACCGGCCGCAGCCACGAGCAGCAGCAGACCTACCGCAGCCCGGAGTTCTGAACCCCGCATAAGCGCTGCCCTCTGGGGCATCCTATCCCCGGAGGCGATGACAATGGCGAAAAATAAGAAGCGCCCGCTTCAGGGCGAGCCCCCCAGTCCCACGGACCCCCAGGGCAGCTACACCGGCAAGCCCATGGACCCGGAGGACACCCCGGTCCAGGACGCGGACGATCTCTAATATTGAACTGGATCAAGAACGGCAGGATGCAAACACATCCTGCCGTTCAGACTGTCAAAAAACCTCGCTGAGAACTTGTGTGACAGAGCAGCGGGGAATGTGTGCAAGGGGTTAAGACCCCTTGCGCGTTCAATCAATACGTATTTTTAAACTTTTTCTAAAGTTTAAAAATACGCACAGCGGGGCGAAAAGACTTTTTCGACACGCTGAACGGCAGGATGCAAACACATCCTGCCGTTTTGCGATATTTAGGTTGGGAAATCGGAGAATACGGTCCGTTCATTCGCGACCTCTCGCGCCATTGCCTCCGTGCCCCGGAACCGGCATACGACCCAGCAGCCATCCACAGCGCCGGTCAGGATCTGTAGGTCGCGGGCTTCGTCATAATACTGGAACGTCAGAGGCTGCGCTTCCAGCGTTCTCTCCTGATAATGGATCGAAAACCCGCAGAATGCACCGGCTTCCGTCAGATATTGCACGTGGAATTGGCCATAGGACGGGTAGATGGCAATGTCGGCCGCCCCGGCGTCCGCTACGGTTGGAAACGGGACGCCGTCCAGCTGTGCGATTAAATCCATGACGTCCTGCTTGGAGGAAATGCCGTTCAGATCCAGACTGTTTTCCGTCAGATAGGCCGCAAACGCCTCATCGGACAGGGAGACGGAATCGAAAAAGGCTGCCAGTGCTTCCATATCTGGAAAGGAGAGAATCTCCGGCGGTTCCGCTGCGGCCTCAGTCTGCTCCATGGCATATGGTTCCCTGGGAGCTGGGGCAGAGCAGCAGCACAGCAGCAGGAGGAATCCGATCCAAAGGCAGAAAAACGGCTTACGCATGGCGAAGGCTCCTTTCGTCCGGGAGACTAGGGCAGCTGTTCCACTTCCACCACGGTCAGTACCCCGTCCCGGACCCGGAAGCGGAAATCCCAGCCGCCGAAGGCCGCGCCGTAGAGCCGGTCGGGGTCGTGCTGGTAAGAGGGTCTGGGGTCCTGGGCGAGGATCTCCCGCACCGGCTCCCGCAGCCGCTCGGGCACCTGGGCCAGCAGCGCGGGCGGGAAGATCACCTCCAGCCGGTAGTCCCGGACCGGGTCGGAGAAGCCGCCCACGGCGTCGGGGTGACTGTCGGTGTAGGGGAGATAGGGCTTGATGTCCACAATGGGCGTACCGTCCATCAAGTCGGCTCCGGCCACCCGCAGCACCGGCCCCCGGGCCGTGTGGAGGTCCACCCCCAAGAGCCGCACCGAGGACAGGCCGATGGGATTGGGCCGGAAGGGGGACCGGGTGGCGAAGACGCCCATCCGCGTCTTGCCGCCCAGCCGCGGCGGCAGCACTGTGGGGGACCAGGTCTCCCGGATGGCCTCGGAGAAGATCCACAGGAGCCACAGATGGGAGTAGCCGTCGATGCCGCGAAGGGCCGTCTCATTCCGATAGGCCGGGGTAAAGATGATGCGGCTCTCCACGCCCTCCACCAGGCCGCTCTGGCGGGGAATGGCGAACTTGGCCGTGTAGTCGTTTTCAATATGCGCGATGATGTTGAGGGGTTGAGCTTCCATAGCAGCCTCCGCAGTTGATAATGCCGTGCAGCACGGTCCAAAGCCGTTGCGGCATGCTTTATTTTATTGTACCATAGCCGCCGGGCAAAAACAATGAGGGCAATGGGGCTAGCTTTTCGGATGGAGGTGTGATATAATGAAACAAACGTTCGATTAAAATTGAGCGGCACGTCGAGGGAATCGCTGTGCCTGCAAGGAAGGAGAGCTCGTATGAAACGGATCGTGCTGTATATACTCCTTCTGACTCTGGTGCTGGGCGGCTGTGATATTCCTCTGGAAGGCTTCGCGCCGGCAGTCGGGGTGGAGGACGGATTGATCGTGCGCTGCCTGGACGTGGGCCAGGCGGACAGCATTTTGCTGCAATGCGGCAGCGAGGCCATGCTGATTGACGGCGGCAATGTGGAGGACGGACCGGACGTCGTGGCGCGGCTGCAGGAGGTGGGCGTGAACCGGCTGACCTATGTGGTCAACACCCATGCCCATGAGGACCATGTGGGCGGCTTGGCCGATGTGCTTGCGGCCTTTGAGACCGACAACGTCTGGTGCCCGGTGGAGAAATACGACAGCCAGTGCTTTGATGCCTTTGCCGAGGCGGCCGAAGATCAGGGCCTTGCGCTGACCTGTCCTGACCCGGGCACAGTCTGGTCTCTGGGCGAGGCCGAGGTGACGGTGCTGGGCCCGGTAGAGGACTATGCCGAGACCAACAATACCTCCCTGGTTCTGCGGGTGGACTACGGGTCAACCAGCTTCCTGTTCACCGGCGATATGGAGCGGGAGGCAGAGGCGGAACTGCTGGATTCCGGCGCGGATCTCGAGGCCGACGTCCTCAAGGCCGGCCATCACGGGTCCGATACCTCGTCCAGCTATCCCTTCCTGCGGGCCGTAGCTCCATCCTATGTGCTGATTTCGGTGGGGGAAGGCAACAGCTACGGCCATCCCGGGGACGATGCCCTGTCCCGGTTCCGGGACGCCGACGCGGTGGTCTACCGCACCGATCTCCAGGGCGAAATCATTGTGACCAGCGACGGCGCGTCGCTCCAGTTCGAGACGGACCGCTACGCCGCGCAGACTAACCCGACCGAGGCGGAAAAAGAGCCCGCCCAGGTGACCTATATCGGCAATAAGAAATCAAAAATCTTCCACCTGCCCACCTGTGCCAATCTGCCTGCCGAGAAAAACCGGATTACCTTTTCCGACTATGACGCCGCCATTGCCGAGGGTTACGTCCCCTGCGGCAGCTGCATGCAATAGACGCTTCCGTCAAACCGCGAAATTTCCCGTTGTATTCTATGGGAATTTATTGTATGATATAGAAAGTATGAGACGAAAGGATCGATTTTGTGGATTCACAGGAAAAGGCGACACAGCTGCACGACGCGGGCTGGAACTGCTGCCAGGCCGTGCTGGGCAGCTGCTGCAAGCGGTTTGAAATGCGCCCGGAGCAGGCATTTCACCTGGGCGCGTTCTTCGGCGCGGGCATGCGCTGCGGTTCGGTCTGCGGCGCGGTCACCGGCGCACTGATGGCCCTGGGGCTGGCCTACGGGGACGAGAACAACCGAAGCAGCCGGAAGTCCCATGCGTTTCTCAAAGCATTTGAGGCGGAATTCGGTCATGTGGATTGCAAGGATCTGGTGGCGCCTGCCGGAATGAGCAAGAAAGCGATGTGCCCGAAGTATATTCAATTTGCTGCAAAGTATTTGGAGGATGAGTTTCGATGAAAAAACCGATTGTACTGGTGATTATGGACGGCGTCGGCAAGGGTGACGGCGGCAGCGGCGACGCTGTGGCGGTTGCCAAGACCCCCAACCTGGACAACCTCTTCGCCACCTGCCCCTATACCTGGCTCAAGGCCCACGGTACCGCCGTCGGCCTGCCCTCTGACGAGGACATGGGCAACTCCGAGGTGGGTCACAACGCCCTCGGCTGTGGCCAGGTCTACTCCCAGGGTGCCAAGCTGGTGGGCGAGAGCATTGAGAACGGCACGCTGTTCGCGTCTCCCACCTGGATCGACCTGACGGAGAACTGCGTCAAGAACGGCAAGGCCATGCACTTCCTGGGCCTGCTGTCCGACGGCAATGTCCACTCCAATATCAGCCACTTGCTGGCCCTGCTGCGCCATGCCAAGGCGGACGGCGTGCAGAAGGCCTACTGCCACATCCTCCTGGACGGCCGTGACGTCCCCGCCACCTCGGCCCTGGAGTATGTCAAGCAGCTGGAGGATGTGCTTGCCGAGCTCAGCGACGAGACCCACGAGTACAAGATCGCCTCCGGCGGCGGCCGTATGACCATTACCATGGACCGCTATGAGGCCAACTGGCCCATGGTCGAGGCCGGCTGGCGCACCCATGTCCAGGGCATTGGCCGTCAGTTCCCCGACGCCAAGACCGCCATCGAGACCTACCGGGCCGAGCTCAACTGCATCGACCAGGATCTGCCCGCCTTCGTCATCGCCAAGGACGGCCGGCCTGTGGCCAAGATCGCCAACGGCGACAGCGTCATCCTCTTCAACTTCCGCGGCGACCGGGCCCAGGAGATCTCCCTGGCCTTCGACCGCAAGGACTTCACCCACTTTGATCGGGGCGACTACACCGGCGTTCACTTTGCCGGTATGCTCCAGTACGACGGCGACCTGAACATTCCCGAGCACTATCTGGTCCAGCCGCCGGTCATCACCAATACCCTCACCGAGGTCCTCTGCGCCGCCGGTATTCGGGAGTACGCCCTGTCCGAGACCCAGAAGTACGGCCATGTGACCTATTTCTGGAACGGCAACCGCTCCGGCAAGGTGGACGAGAACCTGGAGGTCTATGAGGAGATCCCCTCCGACGTCATCCCCTTCGACCAGGCGCCTGCCATGAAGTCCAAGGAAATCACCGACAAGATGGTCGAGAACATGGCCTCCCACAAGTTTGACTTCCTCCGCTGCAACTTCCCCAACGGCGATATGGTGGGCCACACCGGCGTCATGGAGGCCGTGGTGAAAGCCATGGAGTGCGTGGATGAGGGTGTGGGCCGGATCATCGCCGCCGCCAAGGAGTATGGCTACACTGTCTGCGTCACCGCCGACCACGGCAATGCCGACCAGATGACCGAGACCAAGAAGGGCAAGACCTCGGTCCGTACCGCCCATTCTCTGAACCCGGTGCCCTTTATCATCTGGGATCCCGATACCAAGTATGTCATCAAGGACGGCCACTACGGCCTGGCCAATGTGGCCCCCACCATCGTGAAGATGATGGGCCTGGAAGCTCCCGCCTGCTGGGAAGAGAGCATGATCTAAAGAACTAGATAATGCAAGCACCCCGACGGAGCCCTCTGGACCGCCGGGGTGCTTTGTGTATTTACACCACCCACCGGAGAAAGGAAGATGCAAATGGAGTACAAATACCCCCACGTCTGTCAGCCCATCACCATCGGAAGAGTGACCTTCCGCAACCGCATTTTCTCGGCGCCCATGGGCGGCACCGATATCACCAACGACGGCTGCATCGGCCCCAAGTCCACGGCCTTCTATGAGTTGCGGGCCAAGGGCGGCGCGGGCGCTGTCACGGTCAGCGAGTGCATGGTCCATCCCCAGACCGACGGTTCCCACGCTTACCACCTGGACACCGCCATTTTGAACTCTCTGGCCTCCTTTACCTATACCGCCGACGCCATTCGCCGCCACGGGGCCATTCCCAGCGTGGAGCTGTCCCACTCGGGCATGTATTCCGGCACCTATATGACCGACAAGAGCCGCCAGCACGGTCTGGCCCAGTGGGGCCCCTCGGCCTGTGTCCGCCCCGACGGCGTGGAGGTGGGGGAGCTCACCGTGAAGATGATCGACGACATTGTCGCCGCCTACGGCCGGGTGGCGGGCCTTGCCAAGCGGGCCGGCTTTGAGATGATTATGGTCCATGGCGGCCACGGCTGGCTGATTAACCAGTTCCTCTCGCCTTACTTCAACAAGCGCACCGACGAATACGGCGGCTCTCTGGAGAACCGCTGCCGCTTCGCCCGCCGGGTTTTAGAATCCGTCCGGGCCGCCGTCGGGCCCGGGTTCCCCATCGAGTTCCGCCTCAGCGGCTCCGAGCTCTTTGAGGGCGGCTACGATCTGGCAGGCGGCGTGGAGATCGCCAAGCAGCTGGAGGACTGCATCGACCTGCTCCATGTCTCCGCCGGTACGTATCAGCGGGGCTTCGGCGACACCCATCCGTCCATGTTCAAGCCCCACGGCTGCAACGTCTATCTGGCTGCCGAAATCAAAAAGCATGTGAAAATCCCCGTGGCCACCCTGGGCGGCATCAACGACCCTGCCATGGCCGAGGAGATCATCGCCTCGGGAAAGGCCGATGTGGTCTACATGGGCCGCGCCCTGCTGGCCGACCCCTTCCTGCCCAGCAAGGTCATGGCCAACAAGGACGAGGATATCGTCCACTGCCTCCGGTGCTTTACCTGTATGGCCGAGCGGGCCGCCACGGCCACCCGGCGCTGCACCGTCAATCCGCTGATCGGCCGGGAGCTGGAGGGCGACGTGGTCTATCCTGCGCCGGTGAAGAAGAAGGTTCTGGTGGTGGGCGGCGGCCCCGGCGGCCTCTACGCCGCCTATACCGCGGCCCGGCGGGGCCATCAGGTGGTGCTCTGCGAGAAGGAGGCCCAGGTGGGCGGCATCCTCAAGAGCGAGCAGGCCCTGCCCTTCAAGTATGAGATGTACCAGCTGGCCGGCACCTACGCCAAGCTGGCCAAGGACGCCGGCGTGGAGTTCCGGATGAATACCGAGGTCACCCGGGACTATGTGGACCGGGAGGCCCCCGACGCGCTGATTATCGCCGTGGGCTCCACGCCCCTGGTGCCGCCGATTCCCGGCCTCAAGGGCGAGAACGTGGTGGTGGTCAACAACTACTACCTGGAGAAGGAGAAGGTCACCGACGACGTGGTGGTCTTCGGCGGCGGTCTGGCGGGCTGCGAGTGCGCCATCCACTTGGGCATGGAGGGGAAGAAGGTCCACCTGGTGGAGATGCGGGACCAGCTGGCCCCCGACGCCAACGTCCGGCACCGGCCCCTGCTCCTGAAGGAGATCGAGAAGTACGTCACCGTCCACACCGGCTGCAAGGGCCTGGAGGTCCGGTCCGATGGCATCCTCTGCGAGACCAAGACAGGGGAACAGGTCCTGATCCCCGGCACCAGCGTCATCTGCGCCCTGGGCCAGCGGTCCCGGACCGATGTGGTCAATGCCCTCCTGGGCAGCGCGCCCTTCGTCCGCGTCATCGGCGACGCGGCGCGGGTCTCCACCATCACCAACGCCGTCTACTGGGGCTACCACGCCGCTCTGGATATTTGATCTTCCAATTTGGGACGCCGCTTCAGCGGCGTCCCAGACTGTCAAAAAACCTCGCTGAAGATGTCTGTGACAGAGCAGCGGGGGAAGTGTGAAGGGGGCAAAAAGCCCCCTTCGCGTTCAATCGACACGTATTTTTAAACTTTTTCTAAAGTTTAAAAATACGCA
>DVFN01000029.1 GCA_018713205.1 Candidatus Avoscillospira stercorigallinarum
GGCAGCACCGCACAATTTGGCAAGAGCATTCGGCCAAAGATTTTGCCTCATACGAAAGTTATAAAAGGGCGGGAATACTGTATGTATTTTCCCCTTTTATAACTGCACGGATGGGGCAAAAGATTGGGCGAAGGCCGCAGACACAATTGTGCGGTGATGCCCTAGGGAAAGGGGGAGCATCCAATGCGAGCAAGGGAACTTTTGGCCGAGCTGGCGGAGAAGGCGGACCTTCCCGCTGATATTGCGGCGGGGCTGCCGACCATGGAGCTGTGCGGCTTTCGGGAATTCAGTCTGGAGCCCCACGACGGCTTGGTGGAGTACAGCCGGGAGCGGATCTCCATGGAAAGCACCGTGGGCCGGGTCAGCGTGGTGGGGGAGAATCTCACCATCCGGCGGATGAACCGGCAGCGAATCACCGTGGCCGGGCAGCTCCGGGCGGTGGAGCTGCAGGAGGGCGGCCATGGGTAACTGGCATGGGCGGCTGGCGGGGCAGGTGGAGCTGGTGCTGCGGGGCCCGGACCCGGCCTGGGCGCTGAACCGGCTCTGCGCGGCCCGGGTCCCCTTCTGGGACGTGGACTGGCGGAACAGCTTCACCGTGGCGCTGACGGTCCCGGCCCGGGCGTCGGAGCGGGCCCGGGCAGAGGCCGGCCGGGCCATGTGCGACTGTGAGACCGGCCCGGTTCGCGGGCTGCCCCGGCAGCTGGGGCGGCTTCTCCGGCGGCCGGTCCTGCTGCTGTTTCTGCTGCTCAATCTGGCGGCAATTGTGGTCCTGCCCCGGTTTGTCTTTTTTTACTCGGTCACGGGCAACGAGACCGTGCCGGAGGAGCAGATTCTCCGGGCGCTGGAGGACCTGGGCGTGGGCTTCGGGACCTATGGCCCCGACATTCGGCCCCAATGGATCAAGGACCACCTGCTCAATACCTTGACGGACCTCCAGTGGATCACCGTGACTCAGAACGGCTGTCTGGCCCAGGTGGTGGTCCGGGAGCGGCCCGAGACGCCGGAGACCGAGGACCGGCGGCAGCTCTCCCACGTGGTGGCGGCCCGGGACGGCGTCATTATCAGCCAATCGATTCTGGCCGGTCAGGCCCTGTGCAAGGTGGGAGATACGGTCCAGGCCGGGCAGCGGCTGGTCTCCGGCATCGTGGACCTGGACTGGACCTACGCCGTCGAAAATGCCAAGGCCGAAATCTATGCCTACACCCATCGGACCGGCACGGTGGTGACGCCGGATTCCGGCTATATCAAGGAAGCCACCGGCGAGACCGTCCGCTGCCTCTGGTTGGAGGTGGGAAAGTGCCGGATAAAAATCTTCGGAAACAGTGGAATTTTGGAGGCCTCTTGTGATAAAATGTGGGAGAGACAACCACTGACCCTGCCCGGCGGCTATGAGCTGCCGGTGGCCCTGATTTGGGAGACCTATACGCCCTACACGCTTCGGGCCGCCTCCAGTACCGAGTCCGCCGCGCAGCTGCTGCTGGCGGACTACGCCGAGTCCATGACCCGGGCCGATATGGTAGCCGGGGAGATTCTGGAGCGGGACCTGGATCTGACGGTCCGGCGCGGCATTTACCGCCTGGACTGGGACTTCCGCTGCCGGGAGATGATCGCAAGGTCGGTGGAATTCGACTTCAGCGAAAAGGATTTTGACCCATGACAGAACGAACCGTAAATGCCGAGCGGATGGAGCAGGTGATCGAGGTCTTCGGCTCCCTGGATGAGAACATCCGCAAAATAGAGGACGCCTTTCACGTCCACGTGGTCAACCGGGGCGAGGAGCTGAAAATCCAGGGCGAGGAGGAAAACGCCGACCGGGGCGTCCGCGCCATCGAGGGACTGCTGGCGCTGGCGGCCAAGGGCGAGACCATTGACGAGCAGAAGGTCCGCTACCTCATCGACCTGGTGAAGAGCGGCAACGATGATAAGATCGGCCATATGGCCCAGGATGTGGTCTGCGTCACCGCCAAGGGAAAGCCCATCAAGGCCAAGACCCTGGGCCAGCAGCGCTATCTCCGGGCCATCGAGAAGCACACCATCACCCTGGGCGTGGGCCCCGCCGGTACCGGCAAGACCTATCTGGCCGTGGCCGAGGCCGTAGCGGCCTTCCGGGCCAAGACGGTCAACCGCATCATCCTGACCCGCCCGGCGGTGGAGGCAGGGGAGCGGCTGGGCTTCCTGCCCGGCGACCTCCAGAACAAGGTGGACCCGTACCTGCGGCCCCTCTACGACGCCCTCTTCGATATGCTCGGCCCCGAGACCTACACCAAATACCTGGAGCGGGGCAATATCGAGGTGGCGCCTCTGGCCTATATGCGCGGCCGGACCCTGGACGACAGCTTTATCATCCTCGACGAGGCCCAGAACACCACCCGGGAGCAGATGAAGATGTTCCTGACCCGGCTGGGCTTCGGCTCCAAAATCGTCATCACCGGCGATATCACCCAGATCGACCTGCCTCGGGACAAGGTCAGCGGCCTCAAGGACGCCATGCGGGTCCTGGAGGCCGTGGAGGATATCGCCATCTGCCGCCTGAGCGCGTCGGACGTGGTGCGCCACGCCCTGGTCCAGCGCATTGTGGCGGCCTACGACCAATACGAAAAAACCAAGCTGCCGCCCGCCGGCGGCCCGAAAAAATTCAAGAGGAAATCGGTATGAAATATAAAATCAATCTGCGTTTTGACGTCAAGCGCCTGGCCAATGTGGGCATGAGCATCCACATTCGCCGCTGTATCGCTGCGGCCTTGAAGGAGGAGGGAGTAAACTTCCCCTGTGAAATCAATGTGCTGGTCACCGGCAACGACGGGATTCAGGCCATCAACGATGCCCAGCGCCACGTGAATCAGCCCACGGACGTCCTGTCCTTCCCCATGTTCTCTCTGACGCCGGGCCAGCTGCCCGAGGATGTGGAGGCCATGGTGGACCCTGATACCGGTCTGGTTCCCCTGGGCGACATGGTGATCTCCCTGGACCGGGCCATGAGCCAGGCCGAGGAGTTCGGCCACGGCATCAAGCGGGAGCTGGGCTACCTGGTGGTCCACTCGGTGCTCCACCTGCTGGGCTACGACCATCTGGACGAGGGCCCCATGAAGCAGCAAATGCGCCGCCGGGAGGAAGAGATCATGGCCCGGCTGCTGCTGAAGCGCTGAGGAGGCTCCCATGACCCAGACTGCTATGATTACCATTGCCGGACGGCCCAACGTGGGCAAGTCCACCCTGACCAACGCCCTGGTGGGGGAGAAGATTGCCATTGTCTCCAACAAGCCCCAGACCACCCGGAACCGCATCTGCGGCATCCTGACCCGGGGCGAGACCCAGCTGATCGTCATGGACACCCCCGGCTTCCACAAGCCCCGGACGAAGCTGGGCGACTACATGGTGAACGTCGTGGAGGAATCCGTGGCCGATGTGGACGCCGCCTTCCTGCTGGTGGAGCCCATCGCCAATGTGGGGCCCCAGGAGGAGGCGCTGATTGCCCAGCTCAAGGCCTCCAAGGTCCCGGCGGTACTGGTCATCAACAAGATCGACACCGTGGAGAAGGAGGACCTGCTGGCCGTCATCGCCTGCTATAGCCAAGCCTACAGCTTCGACGCCGTCATCCCCATCAGCGCCAAGACCGGCGAGGGCGTGGAGGAGCTTTTGCGGGAGGCGGAGAAATACGCCAAGCCCGGCCCCCATCTTTTCCCGGCGGACTCAGTCACCGACCAGCCCGAGCGGCAGATCATGGCCGAAATCATCCGCGAAAAGCTCCTCTGGTGCCTGGACCGGGAGGTCCCCCACGGCACCGCCGTGGAGATCACCCGCTTCTCCGAGCGGGACGACGGAATCATTGACCTGGACGCCACAATCTACTGCGAAAAGGCCAGCCACAAGGGCATCATCATCGGCAAGCACGGCGATATGCTTAAAAAGATCTCCACCATGGCCCGCACCGACTGCGAGCGGTTTATGGGCACGAAGATTTATCTCCAGACCTGGGTCAAGGTCAAGGAGAACTGGCGGGACAGCGACTTCCTGATCCGCAACTTCGGCTATCAATAAGGGCATCACCGCACAATTGTGTCTGCGGCCTTCGCCCAATCTTTTGCCCCATCCGTGCAGTTATAAAAGGGGGAAATACATACAGTATTCCCGCCCTTTTATAACTTTCGTATGAGGCAAAATCTTTGG
>DVFN01000030.1 GCA_018713205.1 Candidatus Avoscillospira stercorigallinarum
GCCAAAGATTTTGCCTCATACGAAAGTTATAAAAGGGCGGGAATACTGTATGTATTTCCCCCTTTTATAACTGCACGGATGGGGCAAAAGATTGGGCGAAGGCCGCAGACACAATTGTGCGGTGCTGCCCTTGTATATGCATGAATAATGTGCTATACTGTCCTTATAATGGCGCAGTATCCTAGTCGGCGCTGCCGGCTCCCAGGAAGGGCCTAAAAATCCTTCAAAGGGCATACCTGTGAAACCTTTGGTGCTTGCTTCTTACGCCCAGTCTGGGGTGAGTGCTGAAGGGAGGCGTAACGTGTTACGCCTGCGGCGGACGGGCGGCCTCCAATGGCATGGAGACCCCGACCCGGCCGCTGCGGAGACCTGCTCTTGTGCAGGCGCGTACTCCCCAGTGGTCGAAGCGACGTCTGTACGAAGCGGGATGAGAACCTGTAATGCGGTGCGAAGGCTTGCCGGAGCGCTGTGTACAGCGTAGCCTGCCTTGCGTGAGCAGATCGGGACTGCGGTCAGGCACGGCGGCCCCCGGCCAGGGGCTGGCCGTGATATTGCCGCATGAAAGCCTGCTTGCAAAAGAGGATAAGAGTCGGAGGGCGCTGTTGTGGAAATCACCTAGGCTGTCTTCACCGGGCAGATAAGGGATTGCAGTACGGACTCAGTGGCAATCGGGTCGCTTTCTAGGCAACGGAAAGACGGCGGCTTTCAAGGGAAACCACTCCTTCGGCGACGGGGAGCAGCCTCCGGGGAAATCCTACCCGACCTAAGCCGTAAGCTTAATCTTATCTGCCGCCATTATATCTAGGAGGAAGCTTGTGAAGGAATCCAAGGGAAAACGCAGAACGAAATTGCGCATTCAGCCGGACTGGCGGTGGATCACCTCGGTGTTCGGCGCGACCATCGGCATCTCGGCCGCCATGAGTCTCGTATCCAACGGGCTTCTCAGCGGCAGCGGGATTGCCGTATCCTTTTTGATTCTGATGGTCATTATCCTCCTGGGCATCGTGTTTGATATCATCGGCGTGGCGGTGACGGCGGCGGAGGAGCGGCCCTTCCACTCCATGGCGGCCAAGAAGGTCCCGGAGGCGAAGGAGGCGCTGAATATGCTCCGCCGGGCGGACCGGGTGTCCTCCTTCTGCAATGACGTGGTGGGGGATATCTGCGGCGTCATCTCCGGCTCGGCTTCGGCGGTGATTGCGACCCAGGCGGTCGTGGGGCTCCAGCCTCTGTGGGCCTCGGCGGTGCAGCTGCTGATGTCCGCCGTCGTGGCGGGACTCACCGTCGGCGGCAAGGCCTTCGGGAAATCTCTCGCCATGCAGAACGCCACTGCCATTCTGCACACGGCCGCCCGATTGATTTACGCCGTGAAATCCGTCCCCCGGCGGCTGGCGGCGCTTATCGGCCGCGGCTGAGGAGGAAGCACCATGTATCTCACGCAAATCCATTCCAGAGCGGATCTCCTTCGTCTGACACCGGAACAGGACCGGCAGCTCTGCGGAGAGATCCGTGAATTTCTGGTCAAGCATATCGCCCGGACCGGCGGCCATCTGGCCTCCAACCTGGGTGTAGTGGAGCTCACCGTGGCCCTCCATAAGGTCTATGACACCGAGCGCGACCGGCTGCTCTTTGACGTGGGCCATCAGTCCTATGTCCATAAGCTGCTGACCGGCCGGATGGACCGGTTCTCGACGCTGCGGACCTATGGCGGTCTGGCGGGCTTTCCCAAGCCCTCGGAGTCGGTTCACGACGCCTTTATTGCCGGCCACGCCTCGGAATCCGTGTCGGTCGCCCTGGGCATGGCCCGGGCCCGGACCCTGGAGGGCAAGGACTACAGCGTCGTGGCCGTGCTGGGCGACGGCGCCCTGACCGGCGGCCTGGCCTATGAGGGCCTCAACGACGCCGGCGCCAGCGGCGAGCCCCTGGTGGTGGTCCTCAATGACAATGGTATGTCCATCACCTCCAATGTGGGCGCCATTGCCCGGCATTTGAAGCTTTTGCGGCTCAAGCCCGGCTACTTCGGCCTGAAAAAAGCATACCGGCAGCTGACGCGCAGCATCCCCGGCGGCAAGGCCCTCTATGCCTTCACCCACAGCCTCAAGACGAGGATGCGCCGCCGTCTGATCGGCGTGACGATTTTCGAAGAGATGGGCTTTTCCTATCTGGGGCCGGTGGACGGCCACGATGTGCAGAAGCTGACCTTTTTGCTGGGAGAGGCCAAGGCCATGGGCGGCCCGGTGCTGCTCCATGTGATTACGAAAAAGGGCAAGGGCTATATCCCCGCCGAGGTCAAGCCCTCGGACTACCACGGCGTGGGCCGCTTCAATCCCGTTACCGGCCTGAGCGCCGGGGGCAGCGGCAGGAGCTTTTCCGAGACCTTCGGCGAGACCCTCTGCCGCCTGGCCATGGAGGACAGCCAAATCTGCGCCGTCACCGCGGCCATGGAGCAGGGAACCGGCCTCTCGACCTTTGCCGCCAGCTTCCGAAACCGGTATTATGACGTCGGCATTGCCGAGGGCCACGCCGTGTCCATGGCGGCGGGCCTGGCCAAGCAGGGCATGACGCCGGTGTTTGCGGTCTATTCCACCTTCCTCCAGCGGAGCTATGACATGCTCCAGCAGGATCTGGGCCTGTTGGGCCTCCACGTGGTTCTGGCCGTGGACCGGGCCGGGCTGGTGGGGGAGGACGGCGAGACCCACCACGGCGTCTTTGATGTGGGCTATCTCCGGCAGATTCCCGGCATGGAGGTCTTCTGCCCGGCCAGTCAGGCCGAGCTGGCGCGGATGCTCCGTATGGCCGTGGAGGACTGCACCGGTCCCGTGGCCGTGCGCTATCCCCGGGGCGGCGACGGCGGCTACCACGACGCGGTATGGACGCACCGGCTCTGCGCCGCGCCCCAGCTTACGGTGGTCACCTACGGCGTCACGGTCAACGACTGCCTCACCGCCGTGGACGCGCTGGCCCAGGCGGGGGTGGAGGCGGACCTGGTGAAGCTGGATCAAATCGCGCCCCTCTGCCTGGATGCGGTGCGGGCCTCTCTGGAGAAGAGCGGCCGCCTGCTGGTGGTGGAGGAGGCCGCCGAGGCGGGCTGTGTGGGCGTGGCCATCTTGGCGGAGCTGACCCGGCAGGGGAAGCCGCCGGCGGCGGCCCGGCTTTTGAATTTGAAGTCCGGCCTGGTACCCCACGGCGCTGTGGCGCTGCTGCGCCATCGCACCGGGTTGGACCCGGCGGGCATTGAACAAGCGGCAAAGGAGCTGTTGGCGCATGAAACATAAAGAACGGCTGGACGTGCTGCTGGTAGAGCGCGGCCTGAGCGAGAGCCGCGCCAAGGCCCAGGCCATTATTATGAGCGGCGAGGTCTATGTGGACGGCCAGAAGGCCGACAAGCCCGGCGCTTCCTATGGCGACGAGGCCCAGATCGAGGTCCGCGGCGGCCACTGTCCCTATGTGAGCCGGGGCGGCCTGAAGCTGGAAAAGGCGCTGCGGGACTTCGGCGTGGACCCCGCCGGCTATGTGTGCAGCGATTCCGGGGCCTCCACCGGCGGCTTCACCGACTGCCTGCTCCAGCAGGGGGCCAAAAAGGTGTTCGCCATCGACGTGGGCTATGGCCAGCTGGCCTGGAAGATCCGCAGTGATCCCCGGGTGGTGACCATGGAGCGGACCAATATCCGCTATGTGACCCCCGAGCAGCTGGGAGAGCCCCTGGATCTGTCGGTGATCGACGTGTCGTTTATCTCGCTGAAGCTGGTGCTGCCCACGATCAAGACGCTGCTGCGGCCGGAGGCCGGACAGGTCCTCTGCCTTATCAAGCCCCAGTTCGAGGCGGGCAAGGAGAAGGTGGGGAAGAAGGGCGTCGTCCGAGACCCGGCGGTTCACCGGGAGGTCCTGGAGACCTTTGTCGCCACAGCCCGGGATCTGGGCTTTACGATTTTGAACCTGACCTTCTCCCCGGTCAAGGGACCGGAGGGAAATATCGAATTTCTGGCGCACCTGACCCTGGCGCCCGGGACGGAGAATCTCCCCGACCTGGCCGCCCTGGTGGCCCAGGCCCACGAGACGCTGAAGGGGTGAGCCATGAAAATCGTAATGACCCCCAATCCCTATCGGGACCGCAATTTTCAATACGTGGAGCAGGCGGTGGATATCCTGCAAAAAGCCGGCGTCGAAACGCGAATCTGCCTGCCCTTCGATGTGGATAAGAATTTTGAGCTGCCGAAAAACGTACGCTTTTACGATATCCACCGGGAGATCAAATCGGCGGACCTGCTGATCTGCTTCGGCGGCGACGGAACCATTCTCCATGCCTCAAAGATTGCCACCCGGCACCATGTGCCCATCCTCGGCGTCAATATCGGCACCATGGGCTTTATGGCCGAGCTGGAGGCCAGCGAGCTGGATCAGCTGACGCGGCTGCCGGCCCGGGACTTCCGGGTGGAGAAGCGGATGATGCTCCGGGTCCAGGTCCGGGGCGAGGGAAAGCCCCTCTTCGATGAGATTGCCCTCAACGACGCCGCCATCACCAAGGGCGCGGTGGCCCGGGTGATTCAGCTGTCGGTGGAGTGCGACGGCGTGGAGGCCACCGCCTTCTCCGGCGACGGCGTCATCGTCAGCACGCCCACCGGCTCCACGGCCTATTCCATGTCCGCCGGCGGACCCATCGTGGAGCCCTCGGCCCAGAATATCCTGATTACGCCCATCTGCGCCCATGCCATCCAGGCCAAGAGCATTGTCACGGCCCCTTGGCGGACCATCTCGGTCAAAATGGGCAAGCTGGGCCGCCGCAACGCCTTTTTGTCCGTGGACGGCGGCCGCGCCTACCGGCTCAATGTGGGCGACGTGGTCACCATCCGTAAGGCCGAGCAGGAGACGCGGCTGGTCCGCTTGAAGGATACCAGCTTTTATCAGATTATCAACAACAAGTTTTATATCTCCAAAGGAGCTGAACCATGAAACCGAACAGACAAGCAAAAATCCTGGAGCTCATCGAGACCAAGGACATCGAAACTCAGGAGCAGCTCCTGCAAGAGCTGGAGGCCTGCGGCTTTGCCACGACCCAGGCGACCATTTCCCGGGATATCAAGGAACTGCGGATCATCAAGGAGCTGGGAGAGAACGGCAGCTATCGCTACAGCGCCGTGCCCAAGCAGCTGGAGAGCAACGCCACGGCCAAGCTCCATGCCATTTTCCGCCAGTGCGTGGTGTCCTGTGACTATGCGCAGAATATTGTGGTGATGAAGACCATGCCCGCCCTGGCCTCGGCGGCCTGCTCGGCCATGGACTCCATGAACCTGGATATGATTGTCGGCACCCTGGCCGGCGACGACACGGCCTTTATCGTCATGCGCGACACGGCCTCGGCCGCTGCGTTCTGCGCCGATATCAAAAAACAGCTGAGCTGAGTGCGGGAGGCGGAGCCATGCTGCGGCTACTCCACATTGAAAATATCGCCGTCATCGAGCAGGCGGAAATCGCCTTTGACCGGGGCTTCAATGTCCTCACCGGCGAGACCGGCGCGGGCAAATCCATCGTCATCGACGCCATTTCTGCCATTCTCGGCGAGCGGACCTACCGGGATGTGATTCGGACCGGCGCCGGCCACGCCTTTGTCAGCGCCGTCTTTGACGGCGTGCCGGACCTGCCCTGGTTTGCGGAAAACCGGGTGGAGTACGACCCTTCGGAGCTGCTGGTCCAGCGGGAGGTCTATGCCGACGGCAAAAACGTCTGCCGGGTCAACGGCAGGCCGGTGACCGTGGCGATTTTGAAGAAGCTGGGCGGCCAGCTGGTCAATATCCACGGCCAGCACGACTCCCAGCAGCTCTTTGACGAGACCAAGCACCTTTCGTACCTGGACCTCTTCGCTCGGAATGAGGCGGAGCGCACGGCCTATGCCGCCTGCTATGAGCGGGTGCTGTCCCTGCGGCGGGAGCGGGAGCGGCTGACCCTGGACGAGGGCGAGAAGCTCCGCCGGGTGGAGGCGCTGCAATACCAGCTGGAGGAAATTGGCCGGGCTGGGCTCCAGCCCGGGGAGGATGAGCAGCTGGAGAACCGGCGCAAGCTCCTCCAGAACGCCGAAAAGCTCTCCGAGGCGCTGACCGCGGCGGCCATGGCCCTCTCCGGCGGGGAGGACGCCTCCGGCGCCGTGGACTTGGTGGGGGAGGCCGATCATGCGCTGGCCCGCATTGCCCGCTATGACGAGGGTCTGGCGGCCCTGGGGGAACGGCTGTCCAACCTCCAGTATGAGCTGGAGGATGTGGCCGGGGAGCTCCGGGATCATTTGGATCAGATGGCCTACTCCGGCGAGGAGCTGGAGCAAATCGAGAGCCGCCTGGACGTGATTCACCGGCTCAAACGGAAATATGGCGGCAGCGTGGAGGAGATTCTCCAATACGCGGAGAGGGCCCAGCGGGAGCTGGACGAGATCACCTTCTCCGAGGAACGGCTGGCCCAGCTGGAGAAGGAGCTGGCGGCGGCCACAGCCGAGGCGAAGACGGCGGGCCTGCTGCTCCGGGCGACCCGGCAGACCGCCGCCCGGGCCATGGAGACCCGGCTCTCCCAGGAGCTGGCGGCCCTGGATATGCCCCGGGCCCAATTTGTCTGTCAGCTGGAGGAGACGGACCTGACCCCCGACGGCCTGGACAGCCTGCGGTTTTTGATGACCGCCAATGTGGGCGAGGCCCTCAAGCCCCTGAGTAAGGTGGCCTCCGGCGGCGAATTGGCGCGGATCATGCTGGCCATCAAGAATGTGCTGGCCGAGCAGGATCGGGTGGGAACCCTGATCTTTGACGAGGTGGACGCCGGTGTCAGCGGCCGGGCGGCCCAGAAGGTGGCGGAAAAGCTGCGGGCCGTGTCGAAGAATAAGCAGGTCCTCTGCGTCACCCATCTGCCGCAGATTGCCGCGGCGGCGGACGTCCATCTGCTGATTGCTAAAACCGAGCGGGAGGGCCGGACCTATACCCAGGTGACGGCCCTGGACCGGCCGGGCCGGACCAGAGAAATCGCCCGCATCATCGGCGGCGCGGAGATCACCGAAACCACCCTCCGCAGCGCCGGAGAAATGCTGCAATCGGACCGAGACTTCTCGTAGGGGCCGATGCCCACATCGGCCCGCTGGCCCCCGTGTGCAAGGCAGTCCGCCGAACGCCGCGGGCGTAGGGGCGGCTATCAGCCGCCCGAACCGGCCCCCGATTTCCGCCTTACCCCCGTCGAACGCCGTAGGGCGGCATGCCCCCATGCCCCCATGCCGCCGGGAGCGGGTGCGTTGTGTTCCAGACCCCGGTGGTTGTAGCGCTTAGTCACGGATGCGCGCCCCTACGACGGGTGCGTTCAGCGCGGGTGCATCCGACGCGGCAGTGCAGCACGGGCGGCTGATAGCCGCCCCTACGGACCAGGTCGATGGCGTGTCGTAGGGGCGGCCTTTATGGCCGCCCGGGCAGGCTGGCGAGTTTTACTGCCCCCGCCGAACCTTGTAGGGCGGCATGGGAGCATGCCGCCGTGGCAGGGTTGCGATGACTGCGGACCTGGTGGTTGCGGCAGCCTGGTTTGGCGGGGTGTGGGCACCCCGCCCTACGGACCGGGCCGAACGTACGCCGTAGGGGCGGCAATCAGCCGACCGAACCGGCTTCCGATTCTCGCCTTGCCCCCGTCGAACGCCGTAGGGCGGCATGCCCACATGCCGCCACGACCGGGCTGCGATGACCGAGGGCCATGGCGGTTCCGGCGGTGCGTCCCGGGCGGATATATAATCCGCCCCTACAGACCCGCCCCCAGCTTTTTCGTAGGGGCCGATGCCCACATCGGCCCGCAAGGCCCCGTGTGCAAGGCAGTCCGCCGAACGCCGCGGGCGTAGGGGCGGCTATCAGCCGCCCGAACAGGCCCCCGATTTCCGCCTTACCTCCGTCGAACGCCGTAGGGCGGCATGCCCACATGCCGCCATGGATCGGGTGCGATTGCCGCGGGCGCCCTGGGCCCAGGCAGCCATGGAACGAGCCGATTGACAAACCGGCCGGTTTCTGTTACTATGAAGTCGTTACATGCGAGGAAAAGGACCAGTACGGCAGATCGCGCCCTGTAGAGAGCCTCCGGTGGGTGCAAGGAGGCGGACGTCCTGCCCGAATACGCCTTGGAGCAGCGGCCTGAATTTACCAGTAGGGTGCGCCGGGATGGGCCCGTTACAGCCGGGAGTCTCCGACTCCGTGAGGCCGTATCCGCGAGGATTCGGCGAACCTGAGGTGGTACCGCGAAATTTTCGCCCTCTGTCCAAGGACAGGGGGTGTTTTTGTGCTGTTTGGAAGAGAACTGATCGACCAATTCCCCGTGCGGAAATCCAAAAAACAGAAGGCCGCGTTCCGCGAGGCCGTTCTATCCTTTGGAGCGGCACGGGGCTATACGGGCAGGGTGGAAACCGGGATGTTCGGAGCCCGAAATGTGGTCTTTGGCGACCCGGAACAGGCGGCGTATCTGCTCACCGCCCATTACGACACCTGCGCCCGGCTGCCCTTTCCCAATTTTATCACGCCCTGTCAGATCGGAATCTATCTTCTGTACCAGCTGCTGATTTGCGCAGTCCTGATTATGATTCCGAGCATCCTGGGCGGCACGGTGGGGGCGCTGCTGCGGAGCCCGCTGGCCGGGACGCTTGTGGCCGAGGCATGCTTCGTGCTGCTGTTTTGCCTGCTGCTCTGCGGTCCGGCCAACCCCTCCAACGCCAATGACAACTCTTCGGGTGTGCTGACGGTGCTGGATTTGATGGCGTCGCTTCCCGAGGCGCAGCGCGCCCAGGTCTGCTTCGTCCTCTTCGATCTGGAGGAGGCCGGTCTTTGGGGCTCCGCCTCTTACCGGAAAGCCCACCGGAAGGCCTCGCAAACCCAGCTGGTGCTGAACTTTGACTGCGTGGGCGACGGAGACCATCTTCTCTTCTTCCCCAAGGCCGGAGTCAAGCGGAACCGGGCGCTGCTGGAGCGGCTCAAAGCCGCCGCCGGCCGGGCCGGGGAGAAGGCGCTTGTGGTCTGGGAGGGCGGCAGCTTTTATCCCTCGGACCAGGCCCAGTTCCCCCTGGGCGTCGGCGTGGCCGCCATGCACAGAGCCAGAGGCGGCGTCTATTATCTGGGCAGAATTCACACCAAGCGGGATACAATTTTAGAAGAACAAAATATCATCCTGCTGCGGGAGTCCGTCTTGAAGCTCCTGGGGCAGGGGAATGAGAAAGGATTGTAATTATGACACTCTACGAAGAACTGGTTGCCCGGGGCCTGATTGCCCAGGTGACCAATGAAGAAGAAGTCAGCCGCCTGATTAACGAGGGCAAGGCCACATTCTATATCGGCTTTGATCCCACGGCGGACTCCCTCCATGTGGGCCACTTTATGGCCCTGTGCCTGATGAAGCGGCTCCAGATGGCGGGCAACCGGCCCATCGCCCTGATCGGCGGCGGCACGGCCATGATCGGCGACCCCTCGGGCCGCACCGATATGCGCTCCATGATGACCCAGGAGACCATTCAGCACAACTGCGACTGCTTCAAGAAGCAGATGGAGCGGTTCATCGAGTTCGGCGAGGGCAAGGCCATGATGGTCAACAACGCCGACTGGCTGCTGAACCTCAACTATATCGACTTTATCCGGGACGTAGGCGCTTGCTTCTCGGTAAACAATATGCTGCGGGCCGAGTGCTTCAAGCAACGGATGGAGAAGGGCCTGAGCTTCCTGGAGTTCAACTACATGCCCATGCAGTCCTACGACTTCTACTACCTGTTCCAGCACTACGGCTGCAACCTCCAGTTCGGCGGCAACGATCAGTGGTCCAATATGCTGGGTGGCACGGAGCTCATTCGCCGGAAGCTGGGCAAGGACGCCCACGCCATGACCATCACCCTGCTCCTGAACTCCGAGGGCAAGAAGATGGGCAAGACCGCCAAGGGCGCGGTGTGGCTGGACCCCAACAAGACCTCCCCCTTCGACTTCTACCAGTACTGGCGCAACGTGGACGACGCCGACGTGATGAAGTGCATCCGCATGCTGACCTTCCTGCCTCTGGAGCAGATCGACGCCATGGCCAACTGGGAGGGCAGCCAGCTCAACGAGGCCAAGGCCATTCTGGCCTACGAGCTGACGAAGCTGGTCCACGGTCAGGAGGAGGCCGACAAGGCCCAGACCGCAGCCAAGGCCCTCTTCGGCGGCGGCGCGGACGACAGCGATATGCCCACCACCGCGCTGACGGCCGAGCAGCTGACCGACGGCTCTATCGCCATTCTCGACCTGCTGCTGGCCTGCAAGCTGGCCCCCAGCAAGTCCGAGGCCCGGCGTCTGGTCCAGCAGGGCGGCGTCTTCGTCAACGACGAGAAGGTCCCTTCCATCGACGTGAAATTCACCGCCGGCGATCTGAAGGCCGGCCTCAAAATCCGCAAGGGCAAAAAGGTCTTCCATAAGGCCACGATGCAGTAATCAGAACCCGTCGCGGGGCTGACCTGCACTGCTCCACCGTGTTCCATCCCACAAGCATACCGGCGCAGCCCCGCTTCGGGGCCGCGCCGGTTTTTCGTAAAGTCAGGCTGTTTACAGGCGCACCGGTACCGGTTATCCGCGCAAAAGAACGCCTTACCCCATTTAGCGCGACAAATGTGCCTGGATATGGTATGATATTTCCAAAAGGAGGGAGCGCATATGAAAATCATTTTAGAGCAGGGTGAAAGCCCTGAGCTGGAGGTGGTTATCCGGGGCAACCTGTCGGACCCGCAGATCCCACAGCTGGTGGCCTTGCTCAACCGGACCGGGGGCATGTCCAAGCTGTTTCTTTATGCCGAGGAGCGTGAGTATATCTGTCGAGCAGAGGAGATTGACTATTTCGAGGCGTCAGGAGATCATGTCTATGCACACCAAGGGAAAAGACGGCTAGAGGTGCGCCACAAGCTCTATGAGCTGGCAGAAGGGCTCTATAATAAGGGGTTTGTTCAAATCAGCAAAGGGGTGGTCGTCAATTCTGCTGCGGTGACTTCCGTGGCGGCGGAGTTTTCGGGAAACTATGTGGTACATCTCAAGGACCAGACCAACCTGTCTCTGTCCCGAAAATATGTCAAACAATTCCGGAAGTATATTTTGGAGGTGTCAAAATGAATTGGAAGAATTTGTGGTCCCGAATAAGAACGGGGTTGCTGATCGGTATGCTTGTGCAGCTGTTTCTCCTCTGGACCATGCTGGGAACCTACGGAAGCGCCCTGGAGATCACGGTCTGGATGGCAGCCTCGGCGATCTACGGCGTATCCAGCGGCATATTTGACTGGGAGCGGCTGAGTTTGCTGGGCGCGACGGTATTGCATTTTTTCCTGTCCTATCTCGTGGCGGTGGGAGCCTGCTGGTTTCTCGGATATGGAAAGACCTTGGCCGAATGCGCGCTGCATTGCCTGCCACTATTCCTGATCCTTTATATCCTGATCTACCTGGGAATCGTGCTGGTGATCCGGGTAGAAATGAAGAAGATCAACAAAAAACTTCAAAAATAACAAATAAACGCCGGACGTTTGCGCGTCCGGCGTTGTTGGTATGCGGTGGATCAATAGCCGGGCTTGCCCAGCAGGTGGAACATGTTCTTCTTGTAGGCCTCGACGCCGGGCTGGTTGAAGGGATTGACGCCGGACATATAGCCGGAGACGCCGCAGGCGAACTCGAAGAAGTAGATCAGGCGGCCCACTTCCTCGGCGCAGATCTCAGGCAGGTGCAGCACGGAGACCGGCACGCCGCCGTCGATGTGGGCGGCCTTGGTGGCCTCCATGGCCTTGGTGTTGACGTAGCTCAGCTCCCGGCCCGCCAGATAGTTGAGGCCGTCCAGGTTGGCGTCGTCACCGGGGACCACCACGGAGGAGGCGACGCTGTCGAAGAAGACCACGGTCTCCTGGAGGAAGCGCTCGCCGTCCTGGATATACTGGCCCATGGAATGGAGGTCGGCGGTCAGGTCCACGGAAGCGGGGAAGATGCCGATGCCGTCCTTGCCCTCGGACTCGCCGTAGAGCTGCTTCCACCACTCGGCCATAAACCGGAAGGCGGGCTCATAGGCGGCCAGAACCTCGACCTTCTTGCCCTGGGCATAGAGAGCCTGACGCTGAGCGGCGTACTGGGCGGCGGTGGAGTTGACGCCCTCGGTCATGCAGAGCTCCCGCTCGGCGGCAGCGCCGGCCATCAGAGCCTCGATGTCGATACCGGCCACGGCGATGGGCAGCAGGCCCACGGCGGTCAGAACGCTGTAGCGGCCGCCCACATCGTCGGGCACCACGAAGGTCTCATAGCCCTCCTGGGTGGCCATGGTCTTCAGAGCGCCGCGAGCCTTGTCGGTGGTGGCATAGATCCGGCCCTTGGCGGCCTCCTTGCCGTACTTCTGCTCCAGCAGGGCCTTGAACAGGCGGAAGGCGATGGCGGGCTCGGTGGTGGTGCCGGACTTGGAGATCACGTTGATGGAGAAATCCTTGCCCTCCAGCATGGCCATGGTGTCGCGGACCGCGTCGGCGGAGAGGCCGTTGCCGATGAAGTAGATTTCGGGATCGTCCTTGCAGAGCACATTGTGGTTGGGACCCTTGACGAGCTCGATCACGGCACGAGCGCCCAGATAGGAGCCGCCGATGCCGATGACCACCAGGGCCTGAGAGTCGCTGCGGATCTTCTGCGCGGCGGCCTGGATGCGGGCGAACTCTTCCTTGTCGTAGTTCACCGGCAGATCCACCCAGCCGATAAAGTCATTGCCGGCGCCGGCGCCCTTGGTCAGGGTTTCGATGGCGGCCTGGCAGGCAGCCTGGTTGAGGGCGGCGCTAAAGCTTTCAGCGCCGGAACGGTCGAGATTCAGCATAAAAAACAAATCCTCCTAAGATGATGGTATAACAAATGGATCAGGCGTTGCTGCCCAGCATGGCCGCGCCGATGATACCGGCGTCGTTGCCCATGACGGCGGGGACAATTTTGGCGAAGTCGCCGTAGAAGCACTTCTTAGCCACATTCTCCCGCAGGGGAGCGAAGAGGAACTCGCCGGCGTGGCACAGGCCGCCGCCCATGGCGATGACCTCGGGATCGATGAGATGGATCATGGCGATGCAGGCGGAGCCCAGGTAGTCGATGTAGCTGTTGAACACGGCCAGAGCGGTCTTATCGCCCTCCTTGGCGCAGTCCACCACCAGCTTGGCGTCGATGGCGGAGGGATCGCCGTTGGATTTTGCGAAGAGCAGGCTCTTGGGGTGCTCGGCCATGGCCTTGGCGCCGGCCCGGCCCAGGGCAGAGGCGGAGCAATAGGCCTCGATGCAGCCCAGGTTGCCGCAGGAGCAGGGGAGACCGCCTGCCACCAGAGGCATATGGCCCAGCTCGACGCCCTGGCGCTTGCCGCCGTTGAACATTTTGCCGCCGAAGATCAGGCCGCCGCCGACGCCGGTACCCAGCGTGAAGAGCACCGCGGTCTGGCAGCCCCGGAAGGCGCCCTTGCCCAGCTCAGCCAGGCAGGCGCCGTCGGCATCGTTGGCCAGGAATACCGGCACTTTTTTGAAGTGGGATTGCAGGAGCTCCTTGAGGGGCACGTTGTGGAAGCCGAGGTTATATGCGTTGAGGACAATGGCGCCGGTGGAATCAATGCTGCCGGGGACGATGACGCCTACGCTGTCGAGGCTGTCCTCGGTGAGGCCCTTGAGGGCCAGCAGCTTATGGCACTCTGCGGCAATGCGTTCCGCCACCTGGGCGCCGTCAAGATGGGGGAAGGGGATGGAGATACGGGAGACGATTTCCAGAGCATCGTCCACAAGTCCAATTTTAATATTGGTGCCGCCGATGTCCACGCCGATTTGGTACATGCAATCACTCCTTGGCAAGCGAATTTCGCTGGTGT
This sequence comes from Candidatus Avoscillospira stercorigallinarum, assembly GCA_018713205.1. Taxonomy (GTDB): domain Bacteria; phylum Bacillota; class Clostridia; order Oscillospirales; family Oscillospiraceae; genus Avoscillospira; species Avoscillospira stercorigallinarum. Next base: position 13,846 of record DVFN01000030.1, read on the forward strand.
TTACTCTATTATCCACCATAATCCAACCCCCGTCAAGGAAAATGTTTGGGTAGCTTGTTGGCAAACTGCACGTTCTGTGATAAAATACCCAGGTAAACTTGCGAGGAGGCAGAAAAATGTCTGTTCTGGGTCAGATGCAGCCGGAGAAAGTGCTGCACTATTTTGAAGAAATCTGCGCCATCCCCCACGGGTCCGGCAATACCCGCGCCATCAGCGATTATTGTGTTGCCTTTGCCCGGGCGCGGAACCTGCCGGTGTGGCAGGATGCGGCGGAAAATGTGGTCATTGTCAAGGCTGCTTCGGCGGGCTATGAGGAGGTTCCGGCGGTGATTCTCCAGGGGCACCTGGATATGGTCTGCGACCGGGAGCAGGACTGTGACCTGGATATGGAGCGGGAGGGCCTGCAGCTGAAGACCGACGGGTCCTACGTCTGGGCCGAGGGCACCACCCTGGGCGGCGACGACGGCATCGCCGTGGCCATGGCCCTGGCGGCCCTGGACGACGAGACCCTGGCCCATCCCCGGCTGGAGGTGGTGCTGACCACCGGCGAGGAGATCGGCATGCTGGGGGCCGTGGCCCTGGAGCCCGCCATGCTGGAGGGCCGGATGATGCTTAACGTCGATTCCGAGGTGGAGGGCGTCTTCACCGTGTCCTGTGCCGGCGGCGTCCGGGCCACCAGCCATGTGCCGGTGGACTATGAGACGGCCCGGGGCGTCTTCTGCGGCGTCATCCTCAAGGGCCTGACCGGCGGTCATTCCGGCGTGGAGATCCACAAGGGCCGGGCCAATGCCAACCAGCTGATGGGCCGCGTGCTCGGCGCGCTGACGGCGGAGCTGCCGGTCCATTTGGCAGCCATCGTCGGCGGCCAGGCCGACAACGCCATCGCCAATGAGTGCGTCGCGACGATGGTGGTCCGGGAGGAAGACCTGGAGCGGGCCGCGGCCATCGTCGCCGCCATGGGCGAGACCTTCCGCCGGGAGTACCAGACCGCCGACCCCGGTCTGACGGTGGAGTGGCGGCAGGACCCCCAGGACGAGGATCACGAGGCCGTCACCACGGCGGAATCGGCCCGCCGGGTGACCGACGCCCTGCTGCTTTTGCCCCACGGCATCCAGACCTGGAGCATGGACATTCCCGGCCTGGTCCAGACCAGCCTGAACCTGGGCGTCGCCCGGCTGGCCGCCGGAGAGCTGACCGCCACCTTCGCCGTCCGCAGCAGCCTGGCCTCGGAGAAGGCCTGGGTCTGTGACCGCATCGAGCGGGTGACGGCCCTGCTGGGCGGCCATGTGACCTATGTGGGCGACTATCCCGCCTGGGAGTATCAGAAGGACTCGCCGCTGCGGGACCTGGTGGTGGACGTCTACCGCCGTCAGTACGGCAAGGAGCCGGTGATTGAGGCCATCCATGCCGGCCTGGAGTGCGGCGTCTTCGCCGGAAAGCTGCCGGGGCTCCAGTGCATCTCCTTCGGCCCGAACCTGCTGGAGATCCACACGGTCCGGGAGAAAATGGATGTGGCCTCGGTCCAGCGCACTTGGGCCATGTTGGTGGAGATTCTCCGCCGTACCAGGGAGCTGACAAGATGACAAGAAATGAATTTGCCGCGAGACTGGCCCAGGGCCCGCTGCTGCTGGACGGCGCCACGGGCTCCAATCTGATGAAGGCCGGTATGCCCAAGGGCGTCTGTGCCGAGACCTGGATTCTGGACCACCCCCAGGCCATTCTGGACCTCCAGCGGGCCTATGTGGCCGCCGGAAGTCAGGTCCTGCTGGCCCCGACCTTTACGGCGGGACGGATATATCTCAGCCAGCACGGCCTGGAGGGCGAGCTGAAGGAGCTCAACCGCCGCCTGGTGGCCCTGAGCCGGGAGGCGGCCCAGGGGAAGGCCTGGGTGGCGGGCGATATGACCACCATGGGCCGGGCGGACGTGCCCTATGAGACCATGCTGGAGTATTACCACGAGCAGGCCCAGGCGCTGGCCGAGGCCGGGGTGGATTTGATCTTATGCGAGACTTTGATGGGCCACGACGAGGCCATGGCGGCCCTGGAGGGCTGCCGCATGGCGGCGGCGGAGCTGCCGGTCTGCTGCTCCTTCTCGGTCACGGCCGACGGGATGCTCTATTTCGGCGGCAGCGTCTACGAGGCTGCGCCCCAGGTGGCGGAGTTCGGCGCCGACGCCGTGGGTATCAACTGCTCCGTGGGCCCCGACCAGCTGGAGAGCGTGGTCCGCGCCCTGCGGGAGAGCCTGACCGTGTCGGTCATCGCCAAGCCCAACGCCGGTATGCCGGAGATCGACGACCAGGGAAACGCCCATTACTCGATGCACGCCGCGGACTTCGGCCGCCATATGGCGGCCCTGCACCGCGCCGGCGCGTCGATCCTCGGCGGCTGCTGCGGAACCGAGCCCCCCTATATCGCCGCCCTAAAGGCCGCCCTGTAGGCCTCTGCGAGATTTAAACGGAATCATCCATCATCAGACCCGAATCTGCCCGCTGCTTTCATGACGCGAAAGCAGCGGGCAGACTATGATAAATCCTGTGGAGAAAAACCGCATGGCGAAGACTTCTGCGTCTGCCGCCTGGACGAGCCGGCCATGGAGGCTTCGCCTTCGGGGTAGGCAATTCCATCCCCAACTATGTGCCGGTGTCTCAGTATCGAAGGATGAATCGCATCATACGCGAAATCCGCGGCGAATAGAGAAGAAGAGACGGTCAAACACCGCTCTGAAGACGTCTTTCGCCGCGCTAAAAAACACATCTGCCGAATGGCGTTTGCCAGTCGGCAGATGTGTTTTTATGGTTTCAACTGTTTCATACCGTTCCGAAGCATTCGGAGGGTGAGAGACACGATGACGGTATAGATCACGGCACTGGAGACGGCGGACAACGGGAGCATATGGCGCGTCCCGTGCTCGGCTTCCTGCACCATAATCAAGGGCAGCACCGCACAATTTGGCAAGAGCATTCGGCCAAAGATTTTGCCTCATACGAAAGTTATAAAAGGGCGGGAATACTGTATGTATTTCCCCCTTTTATAACTGCACGGATGGGGCAAAAGAT
>DVFN01000031.1 GCA_018713205.1 Candidatus Avoscillospira stercorigallinarum
GCGTGTGCCGCAGCGGGGGCGGGGCGCTCTCCGGCAAGGACCCCACCAAGGTGGACCGCTCCGCCGCCTACATGGCCCGGTATATGGCCAAGACCATCGTGGCCGCAGGGCTGGCCCAGAAGTGCCAGATCGAGCTGGCCTATGCCATCGGCGTGGCCCAGCCCGTGTCGGTGCTGGTGGAGACCTACGGCACCGGCAAGGTCTCCGACGAGACCCTGGCTGGTGCGCTCCGGCGGACCTTCGACCTGCGTCCCGCCGCTATCATCGAGACGCTGAATCTCCGCCGCCCCATCTACGCCCAGACCGCCGCCTACGGCCACTTCGGCCGGGCCGACCTGGACCTCCCCTGGGAGAAGACCGACCGGGTGGAGCAGCTCCTTGCAAATTGCTGAGAAATTAGGTATAATATTCTCTGTTATTGTGCCGTAGGGGCGGCCTGTATGGCCGCCCGGGACCAGGTGCGCTGTATTCCGGACCCCGATGTAAGCCTCCCCTTGAGGGGAGGTGGCACGCGCAGCGTGACGGAGAGGTGTGCCGCCCGCAGGGCGGCGGCGCGGAAGCGCCCTTATTCACAGGCCGATACCCTGTAGCAAGCCTTTGGTGCGGTAACACCTCTCAGTCATGGCTACGCCATGACAGCTCCCCTCAAGGGGAGCCCTGATTGAACGTGCATGGCCCAGGCCAGCTTCTCTTGCCCTTCGGGCAATTCACCTTCAGAGGTCTTAACCCCTTGCACACATTCCCCGCTGCTCTGTCACATCAGCTTTCAGCGAGGTTTTTTGACAGTCTGAGGGCGCATATTCAATGCGCCCCTACGGCGGGTTTGCGAGGCCATCTGTAGGGGCGGATTATATATCCGCCCTAATCCGGCGCGTCGTATGTGCGCCCCTGCGATGTGTGCGTTTGCACACAGTGGGCTGCGGGTCGATGTGAGCATCGACCCCTACGAAGCGCAGAACCGCGTCAGCGGCATCTGAGCTTCGGATATCATTGGGGAATCTTCCCCTGGGAGCTATGTTGCATGAAGAAAATTGAAATTATGGGCTGCGGCTATATCGGCCTGCCCACCGCCGTGACCTTTACGCTGGCGGGCTACACGGTCTGCGGCTTTGACATCAACCCCGCCGTGGTGGAGCGGCTCAACAACGGACAGATTCATATCGTGGAGCCCGGCCTCCAGGACGCCATGACCCAGGCCATGGCCACCGGCCGGCTCCACTTCACCACGACCCCCGAGCCTGCGGATGTGTTTATCATCTGCGTCCAGACCCCGCACCGGGACACGCCCGAGGGAAAGCGCGTCAGCGATATGCGCTTTGTCGAGTCGGCGGCCCGGAGCGTCGGCGGCGTGCTGCGGGCGGGGAACCTCTGCGTCCTGGAGTCCACCTCGCCGCCCTATTCCACCCGGCTGGTGGAGTCCATCGTCTCCGAGGTCAGCGGTCTCGCCCCGGAGGAATTTATGACCGCCCACTGCCCCGAGCGGATTATCCCCGGAAGAATGCTCATCGAGCTCCGGGAGAATGACCGCATTGTCGGCGCGACCCGGCCCGAATCGGCGGAGTACGCCAAGGAGATCTATTCCCCCGTGGTCACCAAGGGCACCATCCGCGTCACCGACGATCTGACCGCCGAGATGTGCAAGCTGGTGGAGAATACCTTCCGGGATATCAACATCGCCTATGCCAACGAGCTGAGCAAGGTCTGCGACCGGCTGGGCATCGACGTCTTCTCCCTGATCCAGCTGGCCAACTGCCATCCCCGGGTCAACGTCCACACCCCCGGCGTGGGCGTCGGCGGCCACTGCATCGCCGTGGACCCCTGGTTTATCCACGAAAAGTTCGAGGATATCACCCCCCTGATCTACCAGGCCCGGCTGGTCAACGACTCCAAGCCCGCCTGGGTGGCCGACCGGATCGAGCGGGATATCGCTCCCGGCAGCACCGTGGCCGTGCTGGGCATGAGCTTCAAGGCCAATATCGACGACATCCGCGAGAGTCCGTCTGTGGAGCTGGCCAAGCTCCTCACCCAGCGGGGCTATCAGGTTCTGGCCTGCGAGCCCTTCGTCCGGGGCGACGTGGCGGGCTTCGAGAACCACAGCCTGGAGGAGGCGCTGGCAGCGTGCGACTACGCCGTCGTCACCCTGGCCCACGATCCCTTCAAGGCCGCCAAGGACAAAATCGCAGCCAAGCCCCACTTCGACTGCGTGGGCCTGCTGCGGTAACAGAGAATAGAATGACGCCATGGGCTCTCGCCCATGGCGTTTTTGAATCGGATAGAAGCGGAGCGGGATGGGGAATAGGGAAAAGGTGCTGGAACTAATCCACCAGGTAGGCGAAGGTGCCCAGGGTGGTGTACCGGGGGACGTAGTGCCGGGGAATCACGAAGGTGTTGGTGCCGGTGGTGTAGTCGCCGCCGTTCATCATAATGCCGCACTGATAGAAACCGCGGCCAATATCCTGGGTGTCGGTGTTGAAATCGCCGTAGGGGTAGCAGAGTACCGTGGGCGGACGGCCGATGTGCTCGAGAATGGCTTCGTAGGAGCCCTGAAGCTCGTCGATCTGCTGCTCCCGGGAGATGGCGTTCAGGTGGGGATGGGTAACCGTATGGCTCTGGATATCCACCAGGCCCGAGTCGGCCATCTCCTTGGCCTGCTCCCAGGTCATAAAGTTGGGATTGTAGCTGAGATTGTTCGTAATGACAAAGACCGTGGCCTTGGTTTCGTACTTCTGGAGCAGGGGGAAGAGCTCGGAATAGTTGTCGTTGTAGCCGTCGTCAAAGGTCAGAATCACCGGCTTTTCGATTTCGTCCACCCGGTGGAGGTCGGAGAACCAGATGGGCGTATAGCCGTTGTCCTTGAGATATTTCAGCTCCTCCTCCAGATCCGAGGGCCGGACGAAGAGCTCCGCCGCGCCCCAGGTGTCGTCGCTGACGCCGTGGTACATCAGCACCGGCACCTTGTAGCCCTCGGGGATCTCCCAGTAGGTGCGCGGGTAGAAATACCGGATGTCCCCGGCGGTGTTGGTGCAGGTGTCATAGTCCAGCACGTCGGTGAGCAGCGCCATGGGGGCCAGCAGCTCGCCCTGGTCCTGGTATACCGGCCCGGTCAGGGTGCCGGAGGCCTCGTCCAGCGTCCAGGCGCCGGTGGTGGCCTGGATGGTCAGCGTCTTCTCGCCCCAGCACAGGGTGACCGTCTCACCCTCCAGGGTCAGGTCGCCGTCCAGGACCCCGGCCACGTCCCGCAGCCGGACATAAGGACGGTTCTCCACGGTGACGCTGCCGCCGGAGAGCGGCTGGCCCAACAGCGTCACCGCCGTCAGAAAGGCCGGGCTGGGCGCTTCCGCCGGTTCCGGCTCCGGCTCGGGTTCCGGCTCCGGCTCCGGTTCGGGGACCGGTTCGGGCTCCGGATCAGCCGGTTCCGTCACCACGGGCTTCGGGTCCGGCTCCGGCTCCGGCGCGGGGGTGTGGCAGCCGCTCAGCAGCAGCGCCAAAAGTACAAAAAATACCGCAAGTCGTTTCATTCTGGGAGCTCCTTTCGCAGCAAATATGGAAATGGACAAGGGAACCATGGTCTGGACCAAGGCGCAGTTGTGAGCGGGCCTGTAGGGGCGGCCTGCATGGCCGCCCGGACCGGAGCCACGACGTCGCATACACCCTCGTTGACGCATCAACCCGTAGGGGCGCGCATCGCGCGTCCGTGCCCAGCCCCGCAGCCACCAGGGCTGGAACAAAACGAACCCGGTCATGGCGGCATGTGGGCATGCCGCCCTACGGCGAAACGGGGGCCGGTGCGGCCGGCGGGGCACCTTGCACACGGAACCCGGCGGACGCGCCATGCGCGCCCCTACGACGAACGCCGGAGGCATTTCACGTCCCGCAGGGACATTTCACGTGGTACCGCCATATTTCACCGCCTATGGCGATTTCACTCTGCAAAGCAGCCCCTACAGCTCTGCCTGTAATGCCTCCCAGGCCGCCTGGGCGTGGAGGGCGGCCAGGACCGGCAGCGCGGCCTCGTCGGGGTTGAACCGGGGGGAGTGGAGCGGGGCGTCGCAGCCCACGCCCACGTGGTAGAAGCAGCCGGGGACGGCCTGGAGATAATAGCCGAAGTCCTCGGTGGTCATGGTGGGCGTGTCCAGCACCGTCACGGCTTCGGGACCCAGCAGATCCCGGGCGGCTTCCAGCACCAGGGAGGCCTCCCGGGCGTGGTTGACGACGCCGGGATAGCCCCAGGTGAAATCCGTCTCCGCCTCGCAGCCCAGGCCGCGGGCGATGGACGTGACTAACTCTGTGGCGGCCGCCACCAGTCTCCGCCGGGATTCCTCGCCGAAGGTCCGGAGCATTCCCTCCAGTACGGCCTCGCCGGCCAGAATATTGCAGGCCGTTCCGGCGTGGAAGGACCCCACGGTCAGCACCGCCGAATCCGTCGGCGATACCCGCCGGGCCACGATGGACTGGAGGGCCGTGACGATCTGGGCTCCGGCCAGCAAGGCGTCGGACCCCAGCTGGGGCTCGGCTCCGTGGGCGGATTGGCCTTTGATCCGGATGACAAAGGGGTTGGAGGCGGCGTAGGCCGGGCCGTATTTGACCCCCACCTGTCCCGCCGGCAGCTCCGGCCGGACGTGGGCCCCGAAGACGGCTGAGACGCCCGCCAGGCATCCGGCCTCGATCAGCCGCCGGGCCCCGCCGTCGCCCTCCTCGTCGGGCTGGAACAGCAGCCGCACCGTGCCGGGCATCGAATCCCGCCGGTCCGAGAGCAGCTTGGCCGCCCCCAGCAGCCCGGCCGCATGGAAATCATGGCCGCAGGCGTGCATCACCCCCGGAATCTCCGAGGCGTCGGGCAGGCCGGTCTCCTCCTGGAGGGGCAGGGCGTCCAGGTCGGCCCGCAATGCCACCGTGGGGCCGGGCAAGGCCCCTTCGATGTCGCAGACCACCGCCGTGCCCAGCAGCCGCCGGGGTTCTAATTTCATAGACGCCAAAATGGCCTCCACCGTTTCAGCCGTGTGGAATTCCTGGTTGCCCAGCTCGGGATGGCGGTGGAATTCACGCCGGAGCTGGGTGATCCAGGGGGCCATGGCCCGGGCGGCTTCCAGAAAAATCATCTGGCCGCCTCCCGGAGCTTGTCCACGAACCGGCTCAGCCGGGCAAGGCCCTCGGCCAGCACGCCGTCGTCACAGCAGTAGCTCAGCCGGATATGGCCCTCGGCCCCGAAGCAGAAGCCGGGCACCGCGGCCACTTGCGCCTCCTGGATCATCCGGCGGCAGAAGGTCCCGGAGTCCAGGCCGAATTCCGAGATGTCCGGGAACACGTAGAAGGCGCCCTCGGGCCGGACCACCGGCAGGCCCATCTCCGAAAGCCGGGAAAGCGTGAAGTCCCGGCGGCGGCGGTAGGTCTCCCGCATGGGCGACGGGTCCTGCTCCAGGGCCGTGATGCAGGCCTCCTGCAAAAAGGACACCGTGGACACCACGTCGTACTGGTGGAGCTTCTCCAGCTGCCGCTTCACCGGGCCGTCGGCCAGCAGGTAGCCCACCCGCCAGCCGGTCATGGCGTAGGGCTTGGAGAAGGACTGAATCACGAGAACCCGGTCCTTGAGGTCGGGGTACCGGGTGGAGAACTGGGGAATCTCCGGCGCGTAGCTGAGCTGCCGGTAGACCTCGTCGCAGAGGACGAAGAGGTCGAACTCCCGGGCGATTTGGGCCACGGCGGCGAGACTTTCCTCGTTGAGCACGCAGCCCGTGGGGTTGTTGGGGGAGTTGAGGACGATGGCCTTAGTCTTGGCCGTAACGGCGGCCCGGAGCTGGGCCTCGGTCAGCTGGAAGCCGGTTTTCGCCGTGTCCACCGGGACGAAGACGCCTCCGGCGATGCCGACGATGCACTGGTAGAGCACAAAGGCCGGGGTGGGGACCAGGACCTCGTCGCCGGGCTCCAGAATGCCCAGCAGGGCGGTGAACAGGGCCTCGGTGGCGCCTACGGTGACGATGACCTCGTCGGGGCCGTAGGTCAGGCCGTGGGCCTCGGCTTCAAACGCGGCGATGGCCCGGCAGAGGGCCGGGCTGCCGTTGTTGGGGATATAGTGGGTCTGGCCCCGGTCGAGACTGGCCTTGGCGGCGTCACAGACCGGCAGGGGCGTGGGGAAGTCCGGCTCTCCCAGGGTCAGAGAGATGCAGCCGGGGGTCGCGGCGGCCAGCTGGGCGAACTGCCGGATGGCGCTCCGGGGCGAGGCCGTCAGCCGGGGATTGAGGCGTTCTTCCATGGCTCAGAGGGTCCGCAGGGCGTCCAGCAGCTCGGTCTTGCCGCTGGTGCCGCTGTCCTTCATCTTGAGGACCTTGGCCGGGACCCCGGCCACCACGGCATTGGCGGGCACGTCGGCGATGACCACCGATCCGGCGGCCACCACGGCCCCCTGGCCCACGCGGACGCCCTCGATGACCACGGCGTTGGCCCCGATAAACACGTCGTCCTCGATGACCACCGGGGTGGCGCTGGCGGGCTCGATGACCCCGGCCAGGACCGTGCCCGCGCCGATATGGCAGCGCTTGCCCACAGTGGCCCGGCCGCCCAGGACCACGCCCATGTCGATCATGGTGCCCTCGCCGACCACGGCGCCGATGTTCAAAATCGCGCCCATCATAATGACGGCGTTCTTCTCAATGGTCACCTGCTCGCGGATGATGGCGCCGGGCTCGATGCGGGCCGGGACGTCCTTCATGTCCAGCAGGGGAATGGCCGAGTTGCGGCAGTCGTTCTCGATAACCAGGTTCTCGATGTTCTCCCGGTTGGCCTCGAGAATGGGCTTCAAGTCCTTCCAGTCGCCGAAGACGATCTTGTCTCCCGCGCCGAAGACCTGGGCCGTGCCGTAGTCGATGGGGGCCTTCTCCTTGACATAGAGCTTCACCGGCGTCTTTTTCTCGGCGGTGGCAATGTATTGAATGATCTCCTGTGCGTTCATGGCGTCAGCCTCCCAGCATGGTCTGCATATTGTAGAGCCCGGCGGGTTTTCCAACCAGGTATTCCGCGGCCCGCAGGGCGCCCTGGGCGAAGAGGGCGCGGTCGTGGGCCTCGTGCTTGAGGGTGATGGTCTCGGTGCCGGTGTCGATGAGGATTTCGTGGATGCCCACCACGTTGCCCCGGCGGATGGCGTGGATGCCGATTTCCTCGGGGGTGCGCTGGCCGGCCCCGGCCCGGCCCAGGTGGTAGGTGCTCTGGGGCCGGACGGATTTGACCGCGTCGGCCAGCATCAACGCCGTGCCGCTGGGGGCGTCCAGCTTCCGGTGGTGGTGGGTTTCGATGATTTCGATGTCGGCCCCGGGGAAGGCGGCGGCGGCCTCCTTGGCCAGCTTCATCAGCATGGCCACGCCCAGGGACATATTGCCCGAGAAGAACACGGGGATCTGCGTGGCGGCGGCGAAGATCTCGGCCTTTTCCGCCTCGGTCTGGCCGGTGGTGCAGACGATGACGGGAAGCTGCCGCTGGAGGGCATAGGTCATCAGATCGTGGGTCGCGCCGTGGAAGGAGAAGTCGATGATGAGGTCGGCGGGGCCCTGGTACTCGGGCAGGGAATAGTATTCCTGCCGGGCCGGGTCGGTGGTCAGCTCGGGGCTGACGGCGGCGGCCAGCTCGAAGCCCGGGGTCTCGTCGAGGAGCTTTAAGACGCAGCGGCCCATATGGCCGGTGGCACCGTGGACAATGACCTGCATGGCACGCACCTCAGACCCGGATGCCCTGACGGCGCATCTCGTCCAGCAGCACCTGACGGTGGGCGTCCTCCATGGGGGTCAGGGGCAGCCGGAGATAGTCCTCACAGAAGCCCATGGCGGCCATGGCGGCCTTGACGGGGATGGGGTTGACCTCGGAGAACAGGGCCCGGATCAGCTTGAGATACTGGCACTGCATGGCCGCGGCCCCGGCCACGTCGCCCTCGAAGAACTTGTGGCACAGCCGGGAGGTCTCCTTGGGCAGCAGGTTGGAGAGGACCGAGATGACGCCCAGACCGCCCATGGAGAGGATGGGGACGATCTCATCGTCATTGCCGGAGTAAATGTCCAGCTGGTCGCCCACCAGGGCCTTGGTCTCGACGATTGCGGAGATATTGCCGTTGGCCTCCTTGATGGCGGCGATGTTGGGATGCTGGGCCAGCTTGACATAGGTGGCGGGCTGGATGGCGGTGCCGGTGCGGGAGGGGACGTTGTAGAGAATCAGGGGCTTGGTGGAGGCGTCGGCGATGGCGCTGTACATGGCGACCAGCCCGTTCTGCGTGGCTTTATTGTAGTAGGGGGTGACCACCAGGCAGGCGTCCGCGCCGGCCTCGCAGGCGAAGCGGGTGAGCTCAATGGCGTAGGCGGTGTCGTTGGAGCCGGTACCGGCGATGACGGGGACGCGGCCATTGGTGCGCTCCACGGCGTAGGCGATGGCGTCGCGATGCTCCTTGTCGGTGAGGGTGGAGGCTTCGCCGGTGGTGCCGCAGATGACCAGGGCGTCGATGCCTTCGTCGATCTGCCAGTCGATCAGGTGGCCCAGCCGGTCAAAGTCGATGCCCCGCTCGTCGAGGGGGGTAATCAGGGCGGTGGCAGCGCCGCGGAAAATAGGTCCGTGAGTCATGGTATATCAGTCTCCTTTACAGGTTTTCAACAAAAAAAGCAGCCGACGGCGGTCGGCTGCTGGAATCCCGGATGGTGCGGGTATGGACCCGCTGCAGGACAGTAGCTCTCCGCTTGCGCGACAGTCGAAGAGATGTTCTCCCTCCGCCCAGAGCCGCCTTACACCTCGGCGCTCTTCGGCGGTGGTGCCTTTCGCAAACGGCCCAGACCCGTGAAGCCCTCCCGCCGTATGCTACTCTTCAACACCGCGCCTCTACTCTCATTATAGTTGGAGAAATCGTACCACTAAACGCCGAAAAAGTCAATGGCCTGGGCGGTTTTTCCCGCGATTCCCCCAGCGCCGCCCGTAAGCCGGGCCATCGGCCAACGGACCGGCCTCCGGCCGGTTCGGGCGGATGTGGGCATCCGGCCCTACATGCACGCACTGCCGTTTTCCATTGTAGGGGCGCATTTTATATGCGCCCGCGCCGCAGGCTTGCGGGGAATTGCAGCCGCCCGGGCTGCACCAACGGGGGCTTGATACAATTTATTCATAGTTCTTTCAAAGAATGTTTGCTTTTTTGTTACTGGTCGTTCAAGATTTTCCATGGGTTTTCCGGTATGATAATGCCATCAGGAGGACACAAGTAAGCGCCCCTGTCGATCATAGATGCTAGTTTTCTCTTTCTCCTCTTTTTCTTCTTTCTCTTTTCTCTCTTTTCTTTCTCTCTCAAACACAGGCCGCACGGTGCATGCCGTGCGGTTTGTGTTTTGTCCGGCGCTCAGTCCGCGCCCAGGAATTCCAGTGTCACGCCGGTATAATAGTGGAGCAGGATCTCCTCGAAGTCCGCGCCGGCGCGGGCCATGGCCTCGGCTCCGTACTGGCTCATACCCACCCGGTGGCCGTAGCCCGAGACCGTGAACACCACCGCCTCCGCTGTGGCCTCCACGGTGAATTTGGCTGAGTTGAGGCCGAACAGCGTCCGCAATTCCGTCCCACGGAAGACCCGGCCGCCGATCTCCAGCGTATCCACGCCGCCGCCGTCGGTCTCCACCTGGTCGCCGAACCAGCTGGACGGGGAACCGGCCAGCCAGACCTGGGGATCAGCCGTCTGGAGAATCTGGCGGAACTCCGCCAGCGGTACCGTCACTGTGGTCTCAAACTTGCCGGAAATCTCCTCGCCGGGGCTTTCCACCGTCTGAAGATAGGGCACGTCGCCGCCCCAGACCGCCACGGCGTCCTCGGTGGTCCCGCCGGAGCAGGAGAAATATACCGCGTCGATCAGGTCGCCGCCGTAGGTCAGCACCAGACCGTCTGTGGCGGACACCGCCTGGGATGCCTTGTCCCAGTAGGCCGCAAAGCCGTCCCCCAGCTTGGTCTCCAGGGCTTCCCGGCTGGTCCAGGCCTGACAGCAACTGCTGTCCGCGCAGAGGTCGGCCCCCGGATGCTTTCCCGCCGTCTGCTGCTTCAGCGTGAAGGTCCGCGCCGCCACGGTCTGGGCCTCCAGCGCGGCCTCTGAAAAGGACGCCGGCATCTCCGAGAGCACCACGCCCGTCAGATACTCCGAAAGAGGCAGCGTCACCACGCCGTCCTCGGTCTCCAGCGCCACGGTCTCTGCCGCGTCCCAGCCGGGGTCCGCAGCGGCTTCCGGTTCCTGGACCACTTCCGGCTCCGGCTCAGGCTCCGCGGCGGCTGCGCCGTCCTGGGTCCAGACCAGCGTCGCCCTCTCGGGCTGGGCGGCATCCACCGGAGACAGCAGCGCCATGGGCAGAAATACCGCCAGCAGCAGCGCCGAAATCCCCGCAATAATCGATTGCTTCATGTCCGTCCCTCCTCCCTCCAGCCTATGCGCCGGACGCCGCCGCCATGCCGGGGCAATGTTCTGCATTGACACCTATGGCCCGGGGGATTATAATGAGACTAAACCATTACAAATTGTAACACGAACGGGAGTACTTGCATGAAACGAGTGTTGAAAATCGTCATTCCCCTGGTGGTGGTTCTGGCGCTGCTGGGCACTGCCGCCTGGTTTTTCCTGTCCTTCCGCGCAGACCTGACCGCCGGCTTCCTCCGCGGGCAGGCGGCGAAGATGGTGGAGCGGGAGCGCTACAGCCGGGCTGTGACCTACTATAATTGGGCCTGGCAGCTGGACCCCGAGAACCAGGAGATCCCGCTGGCGCTGGCCAAGGCCTATGCCGGGTCCGGCAACTACACCAAGGCCGAGTACACCCTGGTCCGCGCCATCTCCGCCCGGCCCCAGGATGTGGATTTCTATGTGGCGCTCTGCCAGGTCTATGTGGCCCAGGATAAGCTGCTGGACGCCGTGCAGATGCTGGACCGAACGTCCGATGCGGAGGTCAAGGCCGCCCTGGACGAGCTGCGCCCGGCGGCTCCGGTGCTGTCGCCGGAGAACGGCTATTACACGGAGTATATCGAGGTCACCGCCGACGGCGGCGGCAATGCGGTTTACCTGTCCATTGACGGCGACTATCCCTCCATGGAGGACGACGCCTATACCGGCCCGGTGACCCTGCCCGGCGGCGAGACCATGGTCATGGCCGTGGCCGTGGACGAGAATCAGATGGTCAGCCAGGCGGTACAGAACGGCTATACCATCGGCGGCGTGGTGGAGCCGGTGACCCTCAACGACCCGGCCATCGACGGGGCGGTCCGGGAGCAGCTGGGCATGACGGCCGGGGAGACCCTGATGACCGATGACCTGTGGAGCATTGCCGAGCTGACCCTGCCCGACACTGTGGCGGACCTGGCCGACCTGAGCCACTTTACCGGTCTGACGACGCTGACCATTCAGAACGTCTCCGGCCTGGATTTCAGCGTGCTCTCTCAGCTGACGGCTCTGCAAACGCTGGACCTCAGCGGTTGTACCATCTCCACCGGCTCCCTGGACGCCAACGCCGGACTCACCGGTCTGCGGGTCCTGCGGCTCAACAACTGCGCCCTCACCGATATCAACGCCCTGTCTCAGCTGACGGCGCTGACCGAGCTCCAGCTGGCCAACAACTCCCTGACCGATATCGGCGTTACCTCCCTGATGCTGGACCTGGAGACCGTGACGCTGACCAACAACCCGGTCACCTCCATTGCCGGACTCAGCGCCTGCACCAAGCTCAAGAGCCTGGATATCAGCGGCTGCAGCGTCACCTCCATCGCGTCCCTCAGCGGCAAGACGGCCCTGGAGACCCTGCTGGCCGGAAATAATCAGATTGCCGACCTGTCGCCGCTGGAGGGCTGTACGGCCCTTGCGGTGCTGGAGGTGCCCTACAATCTGGTGTCGGATATCAGCGTCCTGGCCCAGCTGCCGGCTCTGACCCGGTTCGTGGGCAACAACAACCAGATCACCGCCGTGCCGGACTTTGACGAGGAGACCAGCAAGCTCCAGTATATCCAGCTGGACTACAATGAGGTCACGGACCTGGCCGGTCTCCAGGGCATCAACAGTCTGAACTACGTCTATGCCGACTACAACCAGGTAGAGACGATCCTGCCGCTGAAAAACAATATCAACCTGATCCAGATCAACGTCTGGGATAACCCCATCCCCGAGGAGGAGGTCAAGAGCCTCCAGGAGAACTCCATCATCGTCAACTACAACCCCAACTATGAGCCGCCCGAGGAGGACGGCGAGGAAGCGTAACACAACGGGCGCACCACCGGCCATAGGCCGCGGCGCGCCCGTTGTCGTTTTCCGGCGTAGGGTGCGGCGGGAATCGGGGGCCTGTTCGGGCGGCCATACAGGCCGCCCCTACGGCGTGCCATCGATCCTCTCGTAGGGGCGGGCTTTATGCCCGCCCGGACCGCACCCCCGGAACTACCATGGCCCTCGGTCATCGCAACCCGGTCATGGCGGCTTGTGGGACAGAGCAGCAGGAGAAGAGTGAAGGGGGCAAAAGCCCCCTTCGCGTTCAATCACACGTATTTTCAACTTTTTCGACACGCTGGGGCGCGCTGCATCGGTTGCAGCGCGCCTTGCATTTCGTTTCTTTATCGGAGATACCACTTGTCCGCCACCTGGACGGCCTGGACCGTCTGTCCGACGGCGAAGCGGTCGCCGGTTTCCATGGGCTGGGCTTCGACGGCGCCGGTGCCGGTGCGGATGGTCAGAGGACTGAGCTTCTCCACCGAGGCGGTCTGGAAGGTCACGGCCAGCACCCACTCGAATTTCTGGTCGCCGTTCTGATCCAGAACGGTGATGATGGAATTGGAGGGCAGGGTCTCCAGAATATCAGCTTCCGCAGCGGCGTAGTTATAATAAATCGCCGCCTTGGGGTCCAGCTGGTAATCGGTGCGCTGGCACAGGTCGCTGAGCTCCCGGTAGCTCTCAAAGGTATAGCTGACGGCGGAGGCTGACGCGCAGGGAACGCCGATGACGCTGCCATCGCGGACGTAGAGGTCCACACACTGGCCCACCAGGCTGAGATCGGTGGTCACATGGAAAGCGGTGTGCCCCTCCAGCTTGGTGAGGCCTTCGTCAAGGACGCCGCCGGTGGTCAGATCGGCGCACTGGTTGCCGGTGACAACGCCGGTGTAGCGCACCACGTTGAACCGGACCTCCAGGAAGGAGACGGGGTTGCGGAGGCTGTCCATCACATAGCGGACCGAGCCGTCTTCATGATAGCCGTCAATGGCCCAGCCCTGCATGGCGTTATAGATCAGCAGGCAGGCGTCGTCCCGGCTGACAGGGAGGGCCGGATCATCGGTGAAGCGGGTATAGATGCCCTGGGCCTTGGCGTCGGAATCCACCTGCTCGGCCCAGGCGGGGCCGGTGTAGCGGGCGCCGTCGCCGCCGATGACCACCAGGAGCATCTTGGCCAGCTCTCGGGCTGTCACCGGGTCGCCGGGCCGGAAGAAACCGTTGCCGTCGCCGGTGATGACGCCCTGCTGGGCGCAGAAGAGGATCGCGCTCTCCGCCCAGTGGCCGGCCACGTCGGAGAAGGAGATATCGGCTACAGCCGCCGCCTGGGGCGTGGCTGTATAGAGCAGGGAGATGAGCTTGGCCGTCTCGGCCCGGGTGATGGTGGCTTGAGGCCGGAAGGTTCCGTCTTGATAGCCGGAGATCATTCCGAGGTCCACCAGAAGCATGACTTGGCTGCGATTTTCAATGGCATCGAGGTCCCGAAAGCTCCGCGTCTGCGCCGAAGCGGCGGGCACCAGTGCAGTTAAAAGGCAGCCCAGGACTAGCAGCGCAGCAAAAAAACGTCGCATGGGCAAGGCTCCCTTCCGAGGAAATTGATACTGCCATGGTACCATAAACCCGCCCCCGGCGCAACGCCGGGGGCGGGTTTGTAACACAATTGTAAGGTTATGAGGCGCGCCGGAGCTGCCGCTGCATTACGCCATCTTGGTCTTGAGATCGGCCAGACGGTTCAGAGCCTCGTACAGCGTCTCGTCCTTCTTGGCGAAGTGGACGCGGACGATGTTGTTGACGTCCTCGTTGAAAAAGGAGGAACCGGGCACGCAGGCCACGCCGACCTTCTGGGTCATCTCCACGCAGAAGTCCACGTCCTTCTGGCCGGGCTTCAGGAAGGGGGCGATGTCGGCCAGGATGAAGTACGCGCCCTGGGGATCGGTATAGGGGATGCCCAGGCTGGTCAGGCCCTCGGTGAAGATCTTCTTCATATGGGCATAGTGCGCGCCGAACTCCTCATAGTAGCTGTCGGGCATATCCAGGCCCACCACAGCGGCCTCCATCAGCGGGGACGCCGCGCCCACGGCGTTGAAGTCGTGGAACTGCTTGATGCGGTCCATCAGAGGCTGCGCGGCGATGGCGTAGCCCAGACGCCAGCCGGTGATGGAGTAGGTCTTGGACAGGGAGGAGCAGGAGACGGTCCGCTCCCACATGCCGGGCAGGGTGCTCATGTACACGTGCTTGTGGGGGGCGTAGACGATGTGCTCATAGACCTCGTCCATGATGGCGTAGACGTCGTACTTGATGCACAGGTCAGCGATGGTCTTGAGCTCGTCGTAGGTGAAGACCTTGCCGCTGGGGTTGGAGGGGTTGCAGATCAGGATGGCCTTGACGCCGGTCTTGAAGGCGTCCTCGATGACGTTGGGGTCAAAGTTAAAGGTCGGGGGCGCCAGGGGGATGAACACCGGCTCGCAGTCGGCCATGATGGCCTGGGCGCGGTAGTTTTCAAAGTAGGGGGAGAACATGGCGATCTTGTCGCCGGGGTTGGTCAGGGCGAAGATGGTGTCCACCATGGCCTCGGTGGAGCCGATGGTGATGACCATGTTGGTCTCGGGGTCCAGGTCCAGGCCCATAAAGCGGCCGGCCTTCCGGGCCAGCGCCTGGCGGAAGTTGGGCGCGCCCATGGTAATGGGGTACTGGTGGGGCCCCAGGTAGCTGACCTCGGCCAGCCGGTCCATCAGCGCCTTGGGGGGATCAAAATCAGGGAAGCCCTGGGCCAGGTTGATGGCGTTATATTGAAGAGAAATTCGCGTCATCCGGCGGATCACGGAATCGGTAAACTGTTCGCATTTTCTGCTCATAGGCTGCATAAATCAGGACCTCCAATGAAATGGTATAACGGTTAGATAATACTTTAACGCATGAAACCGTAAAAGTCAAGGGGAAGGACGAAAAAACACACCCGCAGACGCCTCCCGCTTCCGCCGTAGGGGTGCGCATTAGTGGTCCGCCGGGCCTTGTGCGCAAAGGAGTGAGCCGACCGCCCCGGCCAAAGCCTCCCCTTGAGGGGAGCCTTTTTCTCAGGCGACGCACCCTCAAGCCTCTCCTTGAGGAGAGGTGGCACGGCGAAGCCGTGACGGAGAGGTGTGCCGCCCAAGGGGCGGCGGCGCGTCAGCGCCCTCTGCACAGGCCGGAACCCTGCGGCAAGCCTTCGGTGCGGTAACACCTCTCAGGCGCTACGCGCCAGCTCCCCTCAAGGGGAGCCTTCCCTCTCAGGCATTCGGCCCTGTCGCGTGCGCCGAGGGTGCATCCGACACGGGGACTGGCCCCGGGCAATTAGGCGGGGAGCTGCACCAAGCCGGCCTGGACCAGCTTTTCCAGGGACATCAAAATACCCAGCTTGGCGTGGTACCAGGTGAGGCCGCCCTGGAAGTAGACGGCGTAGGGCGGGCGGATGGGGCCGTCGGCGGAGAGCTCGATGGAGGAGCCCTGGACGAAGGCGCCGGCGGCCATGACCACCTCGGCGTCGTAGCCGGGCATGGCCCAGGGCACCGGGGTGACGTAGCTGTCCACCGGGGCGGCGGCCTGGATGCCGGCGCAGAAGGCCAGCATGGCCTCGGGCGAGCCCAGCTCCACGGCCTGGATGATGTCGTGCCGGTCCTCGGACCCGGTGGGGATCACGTGGTAGCCCAGCTTTTCATAGAGATTGGCGGCGAAGACCGCGCCCTTGAGGGCGCCGGCCACCACGGTGGGGGCCAGGAAGAAGCCCTGGTAGAGGGCGGGCAGCAGACCCAGGTTGGCGCCCACCTCCTGGCCCAGGCCCGGGGCCGAGAGCCGGTAGGCGCACCGGGAGACGCATTTCTCCGTGCCGCAGATGTAGCCGCCGATGGGGGCCAGACCGCCGCCGGGGTTCTTAATCAGGCTGCCGACGATCATGTCCGCGCCCACGTCCGAGGGCTCCAGCGCCTCGACAAATTCGCCGTAGCAGTTGTCCACCATGACGGTGACGCCGGGCTTAACGGACTTACAGAAGGCGATGAGTTCCCCGATCTGCTGGACCGAGAAGCTGGGCCGGGTGGCGTAGCCCTTGGACCGCTGGATGGTGATGAGCTTGGTTTTCTCGTTGATGGCCTCCCGGATATGGGGGTAGTCGAAGGTCCCGTCGGGCAGCAGGTCCACCTGGCGGTAGGAGACGCCGTACTCCTTCAGGGAGCAGGGGGACTCCCGGATGCCGATGACCTCCTCCAGAGTGTCGTAAGGGCCGCCGGCAGGGCTCAGCAGCTCGTCGCCGGGGAGCAGATTGGCCGACAGGGCCACGGCCAGGGCGTGGGTGCCGCAGGTGATCTGGGGCCGAACCAGGGCCGCCTCGGTGTGGAAGGTGTGGGCGTAGACCTTCTCCAGCCGCTCCCGGCCCACGTCGTCGTAGCCGTAGCCGGTGGTGGCGGCAAAGCAGGCGGCGCTGACCTTGTTCTCCTGCATGGCGTGGAGCACCTTGCCCTGGTTGTACTCGGCCATCCGGTCCATGGCCTCGAACCGGTCCCGCAGACCGTCCAGAATTGCTTCTCCAAACCGATACACCCGGGCCGAAACGCCCAGGGCTTCATAAATGTGTTCCAGTTCCATAGTTCCTCCTAAAGCGGGCCAAGACCCGCGGTGAAGTGTCAAACGGATTCCGCCGGCGCGGGCGCATATGCAATGCGCCCCTACAACGGGAAACGGCAGCGGGCGCGCCTGTAGGGGCGGATTTTATATCCGCCCGGGCAGGCCCGCGACTTCCGCTGTACTCTCGCCGAACGCCGTAGGGCGGCGTGAATTTGAAAAATCCCGTAATTTATAGCATACTCCCTGCTTCTTTGGCTGTCAAGGCGCAAAAAGGCGCGTCCGGCACGGTGTGTGAGATGCCGGACGCGCAATGCCACTTGCCAGAGGGATGACAAGATGGTATACTATTGGTAACCCCATTGTCGGGGCAGCCCCGTGGGCTGTGTTTAGCATACCAGCCCCGCGGGGTTCTGTCACCCTACCGGCGGCCATTTGCCGGAAACGGGCTGGAGAACCGGACTCTACTGGGAGTAGAGACAGAAAAAGTTTTGAATTTACCGAGTTTGGAGGTGATCGCTGTGGAACTGGAGGAGGCCGACCTGCGGGCCGTGGTGGGGAAAAATATCGCCCGCTACCGCAAGGCCCACGGCGATACCCAGGCCGCGCTGGGGCAGAAGCTCCGCTATTCCGACAAGGCCGTATCCAAATGGGAGCGGGGCGAGGGCTTGCCGGATCTCTATGTGCTGACCCAGATCGCCAGCCTCTACGGCGCGACCGTCGGCGAGCTCATCGGCGAGACCAAGCCGGAGCTCCACCGCAATCCCAATATGCGGCTCTATATCTTCCTCTTGTCGGCGGCCTTTACCTTCGTCATCGGCACGGTGCTGCTCTTCGCCTTCGAGATCGCCCAGGTGCGGTTCAACACCTGGCTGTTCCTGGTCTATGCGGCGGCCATTTCCGCCCTGGAGGCCTCGGTGTTCTCGGTGCTCTGGTGGGACATCCGCTGGCAGCTGGCGTCCTTTTCGGCCCTGGTCTGGATCGGCGGCCTGACGGTCTTTCTCACCGCGCCGGGCCTGGTGGCCGCCCGGGTATTTCTGATCTGCGCCGCCCTGGAGGCCTTTGTGGTGTTCTTCCTGTTGTACCGCCGGTCCCGGCGGAGCTCGTAAACATACATCCGTCCTCCCGACGGATTCGCCCGCGCTGGAAAGGAGCTTGTTATGACGCCGAAGGAATTGGTACAGCTGGCCGTGGAGGCCATGGGCCGGGCCTACGCGCCCTACTCGGGCTTTTATGTGGGCGCTGCCCTGCTGACCGAGGAGGGCCGGGTATATACCGGCTGCAATATTGAAAACGCGGCCTTTTCCCCCACCTGCTGCGCCGAGCGCACGGCCTTTTTCTCGGCCATCGCCCAGGGCGAGCGGAAATTCGCGGCCATTGCGGTGGTGGGCGGCAAGGGCGGCACAATTACCGAGACCGCGCCGCCCTGCGGCGTCTGCCGTCAGGTCATGGCCGAGTTCTGTCCGCCGGATTTCCCCATCCATATGGGCGGCCCCGATGGCCGGATCGAGACCGTGCGGCTGCGGGACCTGCTGCCCTACAGCTTTTCCCCGGACCATGTGAAATAACGCTTTGCCCCCGGCCGTAAGTCCGGGGGCGATTTTCTGCCCTGCGGCGGAGCTTCACCGCGCCAGCGCGGCCTGGACGAAGCCCCGGAACAGGGGATGGGGCCGGTTGGGACGGCTCAGGAACTCGGGGTGGAACTGGGCGGCCACGAACCAGGGGTGGTGCGGCAGCTCGATCAGCTCCACCAGCCGTCCGTCGGGACTGGTGCCGGCCAAGGCCATGCCGTGGGCCTGGAAGGCGGCCCGGTAGTCGTTGTTGAACTCATACCGGTGGCGGTGCCGCTCGAAAATCTCCGCTTCGCCGTAGAGGGTCCGGGCCCGGCCGCCCTCGGCCAGCATACAGGGGTACCGGCCCAAACGCATGGTGCCGCCCTTATCGGTGACGCCCTGCTGGTCCGGCATCAGGTGGATCACCGGATGGGACGTATCCGGGGCGAACTCCGCCGAATGGGCGTCGGTCCAGCCCAGGACGTTCCGCGCAAATTCAATGCAGGCAATCTGCATGCCCAGGCAGATTCCCAGATAGGGCACACCCTGGGTCCGGGCATAGCGGGCGGCGGCAATCATGCCCTCGATGCCCCGGTCGCCGAAGCCGCCGGGGACCAGAATACCCGCGCAGCCGTCCAGCACCTGGGCGGCGTTTTCGTTGGTCACCGTCTGGGAGTCCACCCAGCGAATCTGCACCACACCGCCCAAGTCGGTCCCTGCATGGAACAGCGACTCCACCACCGAGAGATAGGCATCGTGGAGCTCCACATACTTGCCCACCAGGGCAATTTCCACCGGTCTGGAGGCGGCGTGAATCTTGTCCACCATGGCCTGCCACTCGCTGAGGTCCGGGGCCGGCACGGAGAGCCCCAGCTTCTCGCAGACCCGGTCGGCCAGACCCTCCTGCTCCAGCAGCAGAGGCACCGCATACAGCGTGGAGGCCGTGGCGTTCTCGATGACACAGTTTTCGTCCACGTTGCAGAACAGGGCGATTTTCCGCCGGATGTCCCGGGAGATGGGGGCGTCGGTCCGGCAGACCAGGATATCCGGCTGGATGCCCACGGACAGCAGCTCCTTCACCGAGTGCTGGGTGGGCTTGCTCTTGACCTCGCCGGAGCCGGGGACCTGGACCACCAGCGGCACATGGATGGCGAGGGCGTTCTTTTTCCCCTGCTCGGCGATGACCTGGCGGATGGCCTCCAGGAAGGGCTGGCTTTCGATGTCGCCCACGGTGCCGCCCACCTCGCTGATGACCACGTCCACGCCGTCCTCGCCCAGGGCGTAGATCCGGCGCTTGATCTCGTCGGTGATATGGGGGATGATCTGCACCGTGGCCCCCAGATAGCCGCCCTCCCGCTCCCGGCGCAGAACGCTCCAGAAGATCTGGCCCGCCGACACCGAGGCCGCGCCGGGGAGGGTCTCGTCCACAAACCGCTCATAGTGGCCCAGATCCAGGTCGGTTTCCGCGCCGTCGTCGGTGACGAAGACCTCGCCGTGCTGGTAGGGACTCATGGTGCCCGGGTCCACGTTGAGATAGGGGTCGAATTTCTGGTTGCGGACCCGCAGCCCCCGCTGCTTCAAAAGCCGCCCCAGAGAC
This sequence comes from Candidatus Avoscillospira stercorigallinarum, assembly GCA_018713205.1. Taxonomy (GTDB): domain Bacteria; phylum Bacillota; class Clostridia; order Oscillospirales; family Oscillospiraceae; genus Avoscillospira; species Avoscillospira stercorigallinarum. The sequence goes on from DVFN01000031.1 coordinate 19,970, forward strand.
GCCGCGCAGATGCCTTTGCCCAGCCCGGAGACCACGCCGCCGGTGATAAAGATGTATTTCATAGAGATTCCTCCTTGGAAGATGGGATAATGTGGCCTATCAGCCACATGTGAAATCGCCTTTGGCGGTGAAATATGGCTGCGCCATGTGAAATGTCCCTGCCGGGACATGAAATGCCTTCGGCGTGTGTCCGTAGGGGCGGCCTTTATGGCCGCCCGTGCAGGCTCCCGATTCCCACCGCACCCACGCCGAACCCTGTAGGGCGGCATGCCCACATGCCGCCATGACCGGGCTGCGGTGACTGGGGACCTGTTGGTTGCGGGGGTGCGGTCCGGGCGGCCATATAGGCCGCCCCTACGAGAGGAGCGACGGCGGGTGGCGATGGTTGCAGGCCTGGTTTGGCGGGGTGTGGGCACCCCGCCCTACGGACCAGGTCGTTGGCGCGTCGTAGGGGCGGCCTGTATGGCCGCCCGAGCAGGAAAATCAAAAAAAGATAGCAGGGGCGACTTTGGTTCGTCGCCCCTGCGGGGACTGCTACACGGAGAACAGGAGATCGTAATAGGTGGGCACGGGCCAGAAGTCCGAGGCCACCAGGGTCTCCAGATGGTCGATGATGGCGCGGACCTTGTTCATGTCATCGAAGACCACATCGTGGTAGTACTTGAGGAGCTCCTCGGCGGACGCCTGGGCGGGGACTGTGCTGACGGCGGTCTTGAGCTCGGTATAGCGCTCCAGCAGATCATTGGTCAGGTGGCTGATGGACTCGGCCAGGGCTTCCTCCACGCGGCAGGTGATGCCGGGCAGCGCCTGCTTCTTGGCAAGGATGGTATCGCAGAGGCTCTTGGTGTACTGGCTGGCGGCGTTGAGAATCTGATGCTGAACCATGTCCACCAGGGTCTGGGCCTCGATGTGGATGATCTTGCAGTAGTTCTCCATGTGGATCTCGTGCCGGGCCATGAGCTCGCCGGGGGTGAAGACGCCGTGGTGGGTGAAGAGGTCAATGTTCTTCTGGAGGATGTAGGCGGGCAGCGCCTCGGCGGAGTTCTTCAGGTTGGCCAGGCCCCGCTTTTCGGCCTCCACTACCCAGCTCTCGTCGTAGCCGTTGCCGTCGAAGATGATGCGCTTGTGCTCGGTGAGGGCCTGACGGATCAGGTTGTGGAGATCGCCGTTAAAGTCATGGGAGCCCTCCAGCCGGTCGGCGAACCACTGGAGCTCCTCGGCCATGATGGTGTTCAGGGCGATGTTGGGGCCGGAGATGGACTGGCTGGAGCCGGGCATACGGAACTCGAACTTGTTGCCGGTGAAGGCCACGGGCGAGGTCCGGTTGCGGTCGGTGGTGTCCTGGGGGATATGGGGCAGAACATCCACGCCGATTTGCAGGGATCGCTTGTTCTTGTCCACGTAGTCGGTGCCCTCGGTGATGGAGTCGATGATCTGATGGAGCTCGTCGCCCAGGAAGATGGAGATGATGGCCGGAGGCGCTTCGTTGGCGCCCAGGCGGTGGTCATTGCCGGCGAAGGCGACGGTGGAGCGGAGCAGCTCCTGATACTCGTCCACGCCCTTGATGAAGGCGGCCAGGAACAGCAGGAACTGGGCGTTCTGGCTGGGGGTCTTGCCGGGGGCGAAGAGGTTCTTGCCGGTGTCGGTGGCAAGGGACCAGTTGTCGTGCTTGCCGGAGCCGTTGACGCCGGCGAAGGGCTTCTCATGGAGCAGGCACACCAGGCCGTGGCGGTCGGCGACCTTCTTCATGGTCTCCATGGCCAGCTGGTTGTGGTCGCAGGCGGTGTTGGCGTCGGTGAAAATCGGGGCCATCTCATGCTGGGCCGGAGCAACTTCATTGTGCTTGGTCTTGGAATAGACGCCCAGCTTCCACAGCTCCTCGTCCAGGTCCTTCATAAAGGCGGCGACCCGGGGCTTGATGGCGCCGAAGTAGTGGTCGTCCAGCTCCTGGCCCTTGGGGGGCTTGGCGCCGAAGAGGGTCCGGCCGCAGAGTTTCAGGTCCTCGCGCTGGTTGTAGAGCTGCTTATCCACCAGGAAGTACTCCTGCTCGGGGCCGACGCTGGCGGTGACCTTCTTGGTGGCGGTGTCGCCGAAGAGCCGCAGGACCCGGATGGCCTGGCGGTTGACCGCGTCCATGGACCGGAGCAGCGGGGTCTTCTTGTCCAGGGCCTCGCCGGAGTAGGAGCAGAAGACCGTGGGAATGCAGAGGCTGCCGTCCTTGATAAAGGCGAAGGAGGTGGGGTCCCAGGCGGTGTAGCCCCGGGCCTCGAAGGTGGCGCGGAGACCGCCGGAGGGGAAGGAGGAGGCGTCGGGCTCGCCCCGGACCAGCTCCTTGCCCCGGAACTCCATAATGGCCTTGCCGCCGGGGGCAGGGGAGATGAAGCTGTCGTGCTTCTCGGCGGTGAAGCCGGTCATGGGCTGGAACCAGTGGGTGAAATGGGTCGCGCCGTGCTCGATGGCCCAGTTCTTCATGCCCTCGGCAATCTCATTGGCGGTGTCCAGCTGGAGGGAGGTGCCGTCCTTGAGGCACTGCTTCCAGGCTACCACGGCATCGCAGGAGACGTATTTGGCCATGGCCGTCTCGTTGAAGACGTTGACGCCGAACAGGCTGGGGATCTTTTCAAATTCCTTCATAAGAAAAACCTCCTAAGGTATGGTGAGCAAATGGATGGGACTACGCCGCCGACGCTTTACACGCCGCTGCCGCCGTAGTTGGAGAGAACCCGGGCGGAGGGATCGTTGACGTCGCAGCCGGCCCAGTCCCTGTTGGGCATCCAGAAGTCCCGGACCATCTCGGCCTGGCCGGGGTAGTATTTCTCGAAAATCTCCCGGTAGAGGAGACTTTCCTTGGTAAAGGGCTGGGCGAAGCCGTAGCTCCGGCGCTTCTCTTCAAATTCTTCATCGGTGTAGACCGTCTCGGCATAGGCCTTGAGGTCGTCCACCATGGAGTGGCCCACGGCGTCGGAGAAGGCGGCCTTTTCCCGCCAGAGGATTTCATCGGGCAGATAGCCGCCCTCGAAGGCCTTGCGCAGCAGGTACTTGCCCTTGCCGTAGACGTTGACCTTCTTGGCCGGGTCGATGGCCATGACGTAGCGGACGAAGTCCAGATCGCCGAAGGGGACCCGGGCCTCCAGGGAGTTGACGCTGATGCAGCGGTCGGCCCGGAGAACATCGTATTGGTAGAGCTCGTCTACCCGCTTCTTGGCTTCGGCCTGGAAGGCCGCGGGAGACGGGGCGAAGTCGGTATATTTATAGCCGAAGAGCTCGTCGGAGACCTCTCCGGTCAGCAGCACCCGGACGTCGGTCCGCTCGTGAATGGCCTTGCAGCACAGGTACATGCCCATGCTGGCCCGGATGGTGGTGATATCGTAGGTGCCCAGCATGGCGATGACCTCGTCCAGGGAGTCCAGGACCTGCTGCCGGGTCATATAGACCTCGGTGTGGTCGGCCCCCAAATACTCGGCGGCCTGACGGGCGTACTTGAGATCGATGGCGTCCACATCCATGCCGATGGCGAAGGTGCGGATGGGCTTTTTCAGGGTCTTGGCGGCGATGGCGCAGACCAGGCTGGAATCGAGGCCGCCGGAGAGCAGGAAGCCCAGGGGCGCGTCGGCGTCCAGCCGCTTTTCCACGGCGGCGGTGAGCTTCTCGCGGATGTTCTTGTAAATGGCGGGCAGATCGTCCATGCAGGGCGCTTTGACGGTGGTCAAATCGGCGAAGCGGACGAACTGGCCGTCGGCGTAGTAGTGGCCGGGCGGGAAGGGGAACACCTGGTCCACCAGGCCCACCAGGTTTTTAGCCTCGCTGGCGAAGACGATATGGCCCTGGTCGTAGCCGTAAAAGAGGGGCCGGATGCCAATGGGGTCCCGGGCTGCGATATAGCGGTCCTTTTTGCTGTCGTAGATCACCATGGCGAACTCGGCGTCCAGCATGGAGAACATCGACAGGCCGTACTCCCGGTAGAGGGGCAGGATGATCTCGCAGTCGGAGTCGGACTGGAACGTGTACTTCTCCGCCAGCTTTTCTTTCAGGGGCCGGAAGCCGTAGAGCTCGCCGTTGCAGACGCACAGATCGCCGTCCAGATGGAAGGGCTGCATGCCCTCGGGCGTCAGGCCCATGATGGCCAGCCGGTGGAAGCACAGGTAGCCGCTGGGGGTTTCCTCGATCCGGGAGTCGTCGGGGCCCCGGGACTTGGTCTTGTCAAAGAAGGGACGGAACTGGTCCGGCGTGCGGGTTTTGGAAGTAAAGCCCATAATGGAACACATAAGAAAGACACCTCCGAATTATACTTGCAGCCAGTTATCCTATTATTTTAGGACGAATGCTGCAAATCCGCGGTGCCACCTAATTTACTGCCAGAGGCAGTCCCTTTTCCGGGCTCCAACAAGCCCGTAGACCGTAACGCGGTCTCCACGGCTCCCCTACTGGGCCAAAGGCCGTTCAGGTCGCAGCTCGGAAGTGTTATTCGCCTGGACGCCAGCGTCGGGTTTCCACTGTCCCCGGCTCACTGCGGCCGCATTTCCAAGGTACTTGTCTTCGTCATCGCCGTTGTGATGTTAGATTGTACGGTTCCAACAAACCCCGTTCGGTTTATTGATAGCACAATTATAGAAGGGTCAATACCCGGTGTCAACGGGCCATATTTCACAGAATTTGATACCTTTCCGGGGAAAATGAACTGGTTTATAGACAAAAATCCCAGCGCGGGAAAAATTCCTGTTGCAAGGATGACGCAATTGTGGTATCGTTAAAATCGACCCCATTTTTAAGAAGCCGCCGCCGGACCCAAATCCGGCGGCGGCTTGCGCGTTATAAATACGATATCGTCGAACAAAACCGGCAGCGGGCGCGCCCGGACAGGGGTGCGATTCCCGTCATACCCCCGCCGAACGCCGTAGGGCGGCATGCCCACATGCCGCCATGACCGGGTTCCGTTGACCGCAAGCCCGGCAATTCCGGCGGTGCGGCCCGGGCGGCCATAAAGGCCGCCCCTACGAGAGGATCGACGGCGGGGCGGCGTGGATTGCGGGCTTACTAGTCCCGGCGGCCCGGTTTGGCGGGGTGTGGGCACCCCGCCCTACGGACCAGGCCGTTGGCGCGCCGTAGGGGCGGCCTTTATGGCCGCCCGAACAGGCCTGCGATTCCTGCCGCACCTGCGCCGAACGCTGTGGGGAATTATTTCTGCTCCAGGGCCATCATTTTGTCCACCCGGCGCTGATGGCGTCCGCCTTCAAAGGCCGTGTCCAGCCAGGTATCCACGATCTCCATGGCCAGCATCGGGCCCACCACGCCCGCGCCCAGGGCCATCATATTGGTGTCGTTGTGCTGGCGGGTCAGACGGGCCGACATGACGTCCGACAGCAGCGCGCAGCGGATGCCCTTGACCTTGTTGGCCGTGATGGATACGCCGATGCCGGTGGTGCACAGCACAATGCCCCGGTCGCATTCTCCCGCCGCGACGGCTTCGGCCGCCGGTCCGGCAAAGTCGGGATAGTCGCAGCTGGCTTCGCTGTAGGTCCCAAAGTCCTTGTACGCCAGCCCCCGTGCCTCCAGATGGGCCTTGAGCGTCTCTTTCAGCGCGTACGCGCCGTGGTCGCACGCAATGGCGATCATATTGTCTCCTCCTTCGTGCGGCTGTCCTCGCCGCCGTTTTTCTCTCCCATTATATCGCGATTGCCCCCGCGAGGCAAGTACCGCCGTATGACTACCGACTATGTTGCCCAGGATTCCGCCCAATTCCAGGCTATACCTGTGGTTCCTATACAAATCTTTTGAATATTCACAATTTGTTCATATTTTAACGCCATCTTTATGGTATGGTGGAATCGATGCGGGGAAAGGAGCTGACCCATGGGAGACTTTTTGATTGGCCTCACACAAAACCGGCTGCTGCTGGCGGCCATTGCCGCCTGGCTCATTGCCCAGGTCCTCAAGACCATTCTCGTGCTGATCCTGGAGAAGGAGCTCAACCTCGAGCGGCTCTTCGGCAGCGGCGGCATGCCCAGCTCTCACTCGGCCACGGTCTGTGCCCTGACCACCTCGGCCTGCATCCTCTATGGCAGCGACAGTCCTGTTTTCGCCGTTGCCGCCATCGTCGCCTTTATCGTCATGTATGACGCCTGCAATGTCCGGCTCGAAACCGGCAAGCAGGCCGTGGCCATCAAGGAGCTCCAGCGGTTCTTTCAGGATATGGGCAAAGCGCCCCTCTCTGAGGAAAAGCTCAAGGAACTGGTGGGCCACACCCTGCCCCAGGTAAGCGCCGGGGCCATCCTTGGAATTATAATCGGTGTAATTGCATCTTTGATCTGATTGTTAGAAGGGACTGGGTGAATGGATCAGGAATTTATTGAGGACGTGCAGGATCTCCTTTGCTCCGACGCGGTGCAGCGGCTGAAACTGTACGTCCACCACAAGAGCGGCACCCGCTTTGACCACAGCTTGTATGTAGCGTATCGCAGCTATCGCTTCGCTAAGAAAATGGGGTGGGACAGCCGGGCAGCGGCCCGGGGCGGCCTCCTCCATGACCTCTTCTTTTACGACTGGCGCGACGACGACTCCCCCGAGGGCTGGCATGTCACCGAGCATCCGGTGCAGGCCCTCCGCGAGGCCGAGGCCCGCTTCGACTTGACCGATAAGGAAAAAGATATCATCGTCAAGCATATGTGGCCCCTCTCCCCCTGGATGCCCCGGTATAAGGAGAGCTTCACCGTCTCCATGATGGATAAGTACTGCGCCATGATGGAGGGCCTCTTCCTGGGGCAGCGGAAGCTCCGCCGCCTGGGGCTGGCGCAGCTGGCCATGTAAAATAGCTTTGTTCTGGACATTTAAATATGTCCAGAACTTTTTTATAATGGGGGTACCTTGAAGGCATCACCGCACAATTGTGTCTGCGGCCTTCGCCCAATCTTTTGCCCCATCCGTGCAGTTATAAAAGGGGGAAATACATACAGTATTCCCGCCCTTTTATAACTTTCGTATGAGGCAAAATCTTTGGC
>DVFN01000006.1 GCA_018713205.1 Candidatus Avoscillospira stercorigallinarum
CTCAGACTGTCGAAAAACCCCGCAGAAGACTTTTGGAACAGAGCAGCGGGGAATGTGTGCAAGGGGTTAAGACCCCTTGCGCGTTCAATCAATACGGATTTTCAAACTTTTTTAAAAGTTTGAAAATCCGCCCAGCGTGGCGAAAAGACTTTTTCGACACGCTGGGCTCCCTTGTGTAAAGGGAGCTGTCAGCCGCAGGCTGACTGAGGGATTGTAAGCCTCCGGTCCCTGCGGGCTCTGATCCCCTCCGTCAGGCCTTCGGCCTGCCACCTCCGGTCACCAAGGGGAGGCAATGCTCCCTGCGGGCGGCGGACTGCCTCGGACAAGGGACTGTGAAGAGTGAAGCGTGAATCAGTGCGCCTACGGCGTCACCGGGAAGGCACGGTACTCCTGGCCGGCGACCATGCCCTCCAGGGTCCCGGCGGAGAGGTCTACGACCCGCGCCAGAAAATCCTGGGTCTGGCCCTGGGGCGTCAGCACCTCCAGCTCCACGTCGGCGCCGAACTGGGTCTCCCGGACCACGCCGCCGAACCGCTGGATTTCCTGGAGCATCCGCTCGTACCAGCTGTAGGGCACCGGCAGATAGATCACGTCCCAGATTCGCCGGATGGACTTTCCGGCGGCGTCCACGGCGAGTTTGGCCCCGTGGGCGTAGGCGCGGACCAAGCCCCCGGCCCCCAGCAGAATGCCGCCGAAGTACCGGGTCACCACGCAGCACACGTCCTCCAGGCCCTCCCGCTGCAACACTTGCAGGGTGGGCATACCGGCGGTGCCGCCGGGCTCGCCGTCGTCGGAAAACCGGGTGGGACCCTTGTGAATGATGTAGGCATAGACGTTGTGGGTGGCGTCCCAGTGCTTCTCCCGCATCTCCTTGATCCGGGCCACGGCCTCCTCCTCGGTGGGCGTGTGGAAGAGGTAGCCGATGAACCGGGAGCGCTTCTCCACAAATTCGTCCTGGGCGTCCCGGGTGGGAACTAAGTATTCTTCCATGGCTCAGCCCTTCTTCACGTAGCCCTGGAGCTTGCCGTAGAGAGCCAGATCGCAGATGGCGGTGATTTCGATGCCCTCGGCGGTGTACTCCACCGAGAGAACCTTGGCCTGGGCGTGGAGGGTGTCCACCATGCCGCCCATGGCGTAGGGCAGGAGGAAGGTGGCCTTTTTCCGCTGGAGGTCCAGGGCCTTTTCGATGGCCTGGAGCAGCGCCGGGAGATTTTCGCCGGTTTTGGCGGAGATGGCCAGCTTGTCCCGGCCCCGGGGGATGTCGTCCGGGTCCACGGTGTCGCATTTGTTATAGCACTCCAGCACCGGAATACCGGGCTTGGCCAGCTGAGCGATGAGCTTGTCCACCACGGCGATGTGTTCCTCCCGCTCGGGGTCTCCGGCATCGATGACGTGGAGCAGCAGGTCGGCGTATTGGAGCTCCTCCAGCGTGGCCTGAAAGGCCTCCACCAGATGGTGGGGCAGCTTGGCGATAAAGCCGACGGTGTCCGACAGGAGGACGGTCAGGGTGTCCGAGACCTCCAGCTGCCGGGTGGTGGTGTCCAGGGTGTCAAAGAGCCGGTTGTTGGCCGGGATGTCCGCGCCGGTGAGCTGATTCAGCAGCGTGGATTTTCCGGCGTTGGTGTAGCCGACAATGGCCACCACCGGCACGGCGTTCTTGATCCGCCGCTCCCGCTGGACGGCCCGGACCTGGCGGACCTCCTTGAGGTCGGCCTGGAGCTTGGCAATGCGGCTGCGGATATGGCGGCGGTCGGTCTCCAGCTTGGTCTCGCCGGGGCCGCGGGTGCCGATGCCGCCGCCCAGCCGGGAGAGGCTCTTGCCCATGCCCGAGAGCTTCGGCAGCAGATACTGATACTGGGCCAGCTCCACCTGGAGGCGGCCCTCCTTGGTCTTGGCCCGCTGGGCGAAGATGTCCAGAATCAACGCGCTGCGGTCCAGCACCGTGGCGTGGGTCAGCTCCTCCAGGGAGCGGATCTGGGAGGGCGTCAGGTCGTTGTCGCAGATGAGCATGGTGGCCTCGGTGGTTTCGATGAGCTGGCGGATCTCCTCGGCCTTGCCCTCGCCGAAGAAGCTGTGGGGGTCGGGGGCGGGGCGGTGCTGGAGGACCTTGGCCGCGCAGACGCCGCCGGCCGTCTCCAGCAGCGCCTCCAGCTCGTCCAGCGTCTCGTCGGTGGCATTCTCGGCCCGGTCAAAGACGTCGGCGTTGAGCCCGGCCAGCACGGCCTTTTCTATGACGGGTTTCTCCAAAGGGTTCATAAAACCTCCAAATTTCGCAAGAATCGGAAAACGCCCGCACCAAATCGGTGCGGGCGCAAGTGATTACTTCAGGCCGTATTTCTTGTTGAAACGATCCACACGTCCACCCGTGTCAACCAGCTTCTGCTTGCCGGTATAGAAAGGGTGGCACTTGGAGCAGATTTCGACGCGAATATCCTTCTTGGTGGAACCGGTCTCGATCACTTCGCCGCAGGCACAACGAATGGTGGTCTGCTGATAATTGGGATGGATGCCTTCCTTCATGCTGTTCACCTCTTTCTCGTCAGATCAAGGGCGGAGCCCTGATTGTTAATCAGAATACAGCGGCGCTGTATGGTACAAAATGAACGCCGCCGCAGAGAAATTGCAGAGGAATTCATCATGCCAAGGTATGATACCACAACTTCCACGGATTTGCAAGTGCTTTTTTCAGGATCTGCCGGAAAAACTGCCGCCCCGGGCCGGAAAATGGCCCTTGACAAACGAAGGTTATTGTATTAGTATATTAAAACAATCAGAAAGGAGGCGGGCCATGGAATGGCAGATTGACGATTCGCGGCCCATCTGGATGCAGCTGAGCGAACAGCTGACGCGCCGGATCGTCTCCGGGCAGTATCCCAAGGGCACGCGGCTTCCCTCGGTGCGGGAGCTGGCGGCGGAAGCCGGGGTCAACCCCAACACCATGCAGCGGGCGCTGGCGCACCTGGAGGATCAGGGGCTGGCGGTGGGCAACCGCACCCAGGGCCGGATGGTCACCGAGGATGAAGAAAAGCTCCGGGCCGTGCGTCTGGCGCTGGCGGAGGAGCTGAAAAACACCTATCTCGACGGCATGGCCGTCCTGGGCTTCACCCGGGCGGAGGCGTGCCGGCTCTTGGAGGAAGGAGCGTAGTATGGAAGACAATTTAATTGTATGCCGGGAGCTGAGCAAGCGTTTTGGCATGAAGTACGCCCTGGACCATGTGGATCTGTCCATTGGCCGGGGGCGGATCGTGGGCCTGCTGGGCCCCAACGGCAGCGGCAAGACCACCTGGATCAAGCTGCTGTGCGGCCTGCTGCAGCCCTCGTCGGGCGAGGCGCGGATCAACGGCCTGCTGCCGGGCCGGGAGACCAAGGCGGTCATCAGCTACCTGCCGGACCGGATGTATTTTGCCGACTGGATGGTGGCCGGGGACCTGATGGACTACTTTGAGGACTTCTACGCCGATTTTGACCGGGGCCGGGCCGAGCGGATGTGCGCCTCCCTGGGCATTGAGAAGAACCACCGGATCAAGACCATGTCCAAGGGCACCAAGGAGAAGCTCCAGCTGGCCCTGGTCATGAGCCGCCGGGCGCAGATTTACCTGCTGGACGAGCCCATCGCCGGTGTGGACCCGGCGGCCCGGGACTTTATTCTGGATACCATTCTCCGCAACTACAACCCCGAGGGCACGGTGATTATCTCCACCCACCTGATTTCCGACGTGGAGAAGGTGCTGGACGAGGTGATCTTCCTCAAGGAGGGCAAGATCGTCCGCCACGACACGGTGGACAACATCCGCGAGACCGAGGGCAAGAGCGTGGACGCCCTGTTCCGCGAGATTTTCCGCGCCACATCCTATTTTCCGGAAGGAGGGGACAATGCATGGGAAAGATCATAAAATATGAGTTCCGGTCCATGTTCCGGCTCTTTATTCCCCTGTGGCTGGGGATTCTGGCCCTGTCGCTGGTGAACCGCTTCACCCTGAATCTCCAGTTTGACGGCAACAGCCTGACCGGCTTTTTCTCGGGGCTGGTGATGTTCCTCTATGTCATGGGGATTATGGCGGTGCTGGTCGTGGCCTTTATCTTTGTCATCCTGCGGTTCTACAAGGGCGTCCTCAAGGAGGAGGGCTACCTGACGATGACGCTGCCGGTGTCCCTGGATTCGGTCCTCTGGGGCAAGGCCATCGCGGGCTGGCTGCTGATGGTGCTGACCATCCTGGTCTGTATCGCCTCGGTGTGCATTCTGATGCTGGGGAACTTTATGCAGCGGATCATGCTGCAGCTGACATGGAATCGAATGGTCGAACTCACCGGCAGCGCCGCGCCGCTGGTGCTGATTGTCGTCCAGCTGGTGCTGGCGGCGCTGGTCAGCACCCTCTATAATATCCTGTTCCTCTATCTGGCCATGGCCATCGGCCATCTGGCCCAGAAGCATCGGGTGGGCATGTCGGTGCTGGCCTACGTGGTCATGTCCACGGTCCTCTCCACCGCATATAACACCTTCCTGACCCCGGTCGTCCTGAACTTTATGATGGGCTATGACTTTGCGGGCCGCACCAACGCCCAGATCGTGGCCCTGGCCTCCAACGGCCTGTGGATCTACCTGGCCACCGTTGTGGCCGCCTGCGCCGTATTCTATTTCCCCACGCGCTATATCCTGCAAAAGAAGCTCAATCTCGAATAAATAACACCGCCCAACGCTGCGCTATCTCAGCAGCGTTGGGCGGCATTTTTAGATAAAAGCAAAGAAAAACTTGACGCGGGCGGCCATTTAGGCCGCCCCTACAGCCCCGACTCCATTTTTCTCGTAGGGGCGGCCTGTATGGCCGCCCGGACCGGTTCCTGATTTCCGCCGGGGTTCGATGGTTCCACCTCGTAGGGGCCGATGCACACATCGGCCCGCCAGCCCCGGGTCCGGGGCAGTCCGCCGACCGCACACACCTCCATCCACGCCGTAGGGGCGGATTATATATCCGCCCGGAACCGGGCGCATCGGCCACCGGCCCTGTGTATATCGCACCCGGTTCCGGACGCGCCCCTACGATGTGTGCGGTCGGCGATGGTGCATCCGACGCGGGAGTGCGGCACGGGCGGCCATACAGGCCGCCCCTACAGCCCCGCCTCCGGTTTCCTTGTAACAGAGGCGGCCTTGCGCCCCCCTGAAGGTGAATTGTCCGAAGGGCAAGAGAGTCCCTGGGCGTTCCGTAACGCGCCCGCAGGCGGCGTTATCCCAGCAGCGCCCGGCGGAGGGCGGCGTAGTCGGCGCCCTCCAGGGCCAGGTCGCAGGCCGGACAGACCGGCTCGGCGTCGGTGTTGAGGTAACAGGTCCGCAGGCCCAGGGCGCGGGCCGGGGCGATGTCGTCCCGGGCGCTGTTGCCCACCATCAGCACCTGATGCGGCGGCAGCTGTAGCCGGTCCAGCAGCGTGCGGAAATAGGCCGGGTCCGGCTTCTTGACGCCCCAGTCCGAGGAAATGCGGATGGCGTCAAACCGGTCCAGCAGGCCGGTCATCTCCAGCTCCGGCTGGGTAAAGACCCGCTGGGCGTTGGACAGCAGGTATACGCCCTTGCCCGCGGCCCGCAGATCCTCCAGCAACGCCGCCGCGCCGGGATAGGCCTCGGCCCAGTCGGTGGAGCAGGCCCGGAACATCTGGCCCACGGTCTGGATCAGCGCCGCCGGGGGCGAGACGCCCTTCCGGCGGAAGAGGCTGTCGAAGACCGTCTCCAGCCGGATCTCCACCAGGTCGCGGTTGGAGCGGCGGCGGGCGGCGGCTTCCTCGGCCTCCACCGCCTGGCGATAGGCCGTCCGCAGGGCCTCGGGGCTGTCGAAGGCCGCCCCCTGGTAGGCGTAGAAATAGCACAGCGGCTTCCACAGCCGGGTCAGGTCTTCCTCGTCGGTTCGAATCCGAATCAGGGTGCCGTAGAGGTCAAAGCATACGGCGGCAACATCGCGGAACATGGGCTCACTCCTTCTCGGTTCGCAGTAAGATTCGGGCCTCCCAGGGCCGCAGCCGTCCGGGGAGCCGGTCGGGGTAGTTGGAAATCAGGCACTGGGCGTCGTCCCACCCGGCCGGGAGGGACCAGGCGGTCTCGCCACCGCCGTAGTTGCAGATCACCAGCAGCGACTGGCGCGCCAGCCGGCGGCGGTAGACAAAGAGACAGGGATGGTCCGGCTCCAGCAGCGTAAAGTCGCCGTGGACGAAGACCGGGTAGGTTTTCCGCAGTGCAATCAGCCGCCGGTAGTAGTGGAATATCGAGTCCGGATCGGCCAGCGCTGCCGTGGCGTTGATTTCGCGGTAGTTGGGATTTTCGGTGAGCCACGGGGTTCCCGTCGTGAAGCCGCCGTGGGGGGAGGCGTCCCACTGCATCGGCGTCCGGGCGTTGTCGCGGCTCCGGGCGTAGAGAGAGGCCATGATCTCGGCCTCGGGATACCCGGCGGCCTTCCGGGCCTCGTACAGATTGAGGCTCTCCAGATCCCGGTACGCCTCAATGGGCAGATGGATGTTGGTCATGCCCAGCTCCTCGCCCTGGTAGATGTAGGGCATGCCCTCCAGGCCGTGGAGCATGGTGGCCAGCAGCTTGGCCGACGCCACGCGGTACGCGCCGTCGTCGCCCCAGCGGGAGACCGTCCGGGGCAGGTCGTGGTTGTTGAGGAAGAGGCTGTTCCACCCGCAGCCGTGGAGGCCGGTCTGCCACTTGGCCAGGCAGCGCTTCAGGGCCACGAAGTCCAGGGGCGCGGTGTCCCATTTCTCCTTGCCCGGCTGCTGGTCCAGGCCAATGTGCTCGAACTGGAAGACCATGGACAGCTCGCTGCCGTCGGGGGCTGAGTACAGCTTGGCCCGCTCCACGTCGGCGCCCCAGGCCTCGCCCACGGTGACCAGGCAGCCCTTCTGGAAGGTCTCGGCGCTGAGCTCCCGGAGAAATTCGTGGAGCCGGGGCCCGTTGCCGGTGATGCCCCGGTCGGGCTCCTTGGCAATCTGGTCGATGACGTCCAGCCGGAAGCCCTCCACGCCCTGGTCCATCCACCAGAGGATCATATCATAGAGGGCCCGGCGGACCTGGGGATTCTCCCAGTTGAGGTCCGGCTGCTGGGGCGCGAACTGATGGAAATAGTACTGCTGCACCTGGGGCACCCAGGTCCAGGCGGACCCGCCGAAGCAGGCCCGCATCTCGTTGGGCGGCCGGTCCTCCTCGCCGTCCCGCCAGACGTAGTAGTCGTGGTAGGGGTTGTCCCGGCTCTTTTTGGCCTCCTGGAACCAGCGGTGCTGGTCGGAGCTGTGGTTCAGCACCAGGTCCAGCATAATGCCGATGCCCCGCTCCTTGCCGGCGGCGATCAGGGCGCGCATATCCTCCAGGGAGCCGTACATGGGGTCGATGGCCCGGTAGTCGGAGACGTCGTAGCCGTTGTCCACCTGGGGCGAGGCGAAGACCGGCGAGAGCCACAGCACATCGACGCCCAGGGCCTGGAGATAGGGCAGGCGGCGGATGATGCCCTGGAGGTCGCCGGTGCCGCTGCCGGTGGTATCCTGGAAGCTCTTGGGGTAGATCTGATAGGCGACAGCCGACTGCCACCAATTTTTCTGGGTCTTATCCAGCATAGCGCGCTCCTTTCAGCCGCGGCGGGCCAAAATTGCCGGCCGCAGCAAAGCCAGATTCCGTTCGGTTTCCGTCCAACCGGCCAGACGCCACTCCCAGTTGGGCGCGCCCACGGTGCCGGGGGTGTTCATCCGGGCCTCCTTGCCCAGGTGCAGCACGTCCTGGAGGGGCACGATGCACAGCTCGGCCTGGCTGCTGAGGCCCAGGCGAATCAGCCGGTGGGCCATGGGGCCGCTCTGGATGCCCCGGACCTTGAGATATTTCCGGAGCTTCCGGCGGTAGGCCGGGGAGCAGGCGGCGTACCATTCGGCGGCCGTGGCGTTGTCGTGGGTGCCGGTGTAGACGATCTGCCGGACGCGGTCCTCGCCCAGGTCGCGGAGGTAACGGCCCACCGGCTCCAGGGTGAATTCCAGTACCTTCATGCCCGGCAGCTGATAGTGGTCCCGCAGCGCCAGCACCTGGGGCCGCAGATCCCCCAGGTCCTCGGCCACCAGCTGGAGCCCCGGCAGCTTCTCGTAGAGGGTGTCCAGCACGGCGTAGCCGGGGGCCTCGATCCACTGACCATCCATGGCCGTGGGGCAGGCGGCCGGGATCTTCCAGAAGGTGTCGAAGGCCCGGAAATGGTCGATGCGAATCAGGTCAAAGAGCGTCTGGCAGTAGCCGATGCGCTCCACCCAGAACCGGTAGCCGTCAGCCCGGAGCCGGTCCCAGTCATAGATGGGGTTGCCCCAGCGCTGGCCGGTGGCGGAGAAATAGTCCGGGGGCACCCCGGCGATAAAGGTGGGGCGCCCGTCGTCGTCCAGGAGGAAGTTCTCCCGGCCCGCCCAGACCTCCACCGAGTCGATGCCCACGTAGAAGGGTATGTCGCCCATCAGGCGAAGCCCCCGGCTGTGGGCGTAGTCCCGCACCCGGTTCCACTGGAGGAGGAATTGGTATTGGAGGAAGGTCTGGTAGCCGATTTCCGCCTCCAGGTCCGCCGTCACCGCCGGGTCCCGGGTCTGGGGCCAGCTGCGGTCCGGCTCCGGCCAGTCCAGCCAGCAGGCCAGATGGTGCTTGGCCTTCAGCGCCGCGAACACGGCGTAGTCCCGCACCCAGCCCTGGGCCGCGAAGGCCGCGTAGGCCCCGTCGGGCCGGAAGGCTTCGTAGGCCCGGCGCAGCCAGGGCTCCCGCAGAGCGCGGACCTGCTCATAGTCCACCCGGCCCGCCGGCAGGCCGAAGGGGGCGGGCAGCTCCTCCAGCAGCCCGGCCTGATGCAGCGCCGCCAGACTGAGATAGAGCGGGTCTCCCGCCCGGGCGGAGTAGGTCTGATAGGGCGAATTGCCGTAGCCGGTGGGCCCCAGGGGCAGCAGCTGCCACACCCCGACCCCGCTGCCGGCCAGCAGGTCAATCCAGCGGATGGCCTCGTCCCCCAGATCCCCGGCCCCATAGGGGCCGGGCAGGGAGGACACCGCCATCAAAATCCCGGTATCCTTCATAGCGATTCCCTCACAGTTTCCAGATTTCCTCGTTGTACTGGGCGATGGTCCGGTCCGAGGAGAAGAAGCCCGCCTTGGCGATGTTCACCAGGGCCTTGCCGGACCAGGCGGCCCGGTCCTCATAGTCGGCCAGGGCCCGCTCCTTGACGGCGATATAGTCCCGGAGATCCAGCAGGGCCATGAACCAGTCCTTCCAGCGGACGTCCTTGTACAGCCGCACCAGCGACACCGGGTCGCCCATGACCAGCAGGTTTTTGTCCACGATAAAGTCCACCAGCCGCCGGATGGTCTCGTCGCCGTCGTAGAGGGCGGCGGGCGAATAGCCGTGGGAGGCGTAGAGGTCGATGACCTCCTGGGAGGACTTGCCGAAGGTGTAGATATTCTCTTCGCCCACCAGCGCACCGATTTCCACATTGGCCCCGTCCCGGGTGCCCAGGGTGACCGCGCCGTTGAGCATAAACTTCATATTGCCGGTGCCGGAGGCCTCCTTGGAGGCCAGACTGATCTGCTCGGAGAGGTCGCAGGCGGGGATCAGCCGCCCGGCCTTGGTGACGTTGTAGTTCTCCACCATGACAATCCGCAGCCAGGGCCGGACCTGGGGGTCCTCCTCCACCAGACGGCTCAGGCAGAGGATCAGATGGATGATGTCTTTGGCGATGGTGTAGGCCGGGGCGGCCTTGGCGCCGAAGATCACCGTCACCGGCCGCCGGGGATAGCGCCCGGCCTGATCTCCAGATATTGATGGATGGCCCAGAGGACGTTCAGCTGCTGCCGCTTGTACTCGTGGAGCCGCTTGATCTGAATATCGTAGATCGAATCCGGGTCCACGTCAATCCCCTCGGTATGCCGCAGGAAGGCGGCCAGCTCCGCCTTGTTTTCGGCCTTCACCCGGGCCAGCCGCTCCAGCACGGCGGCGTCTTGGCGGTGGTCCAGCAGCCCCTCCAGGGCCATGGGGTCCAGCTTGAAGCCGGGGCCGATGACGTCGGTTAGCAGCTCGGTCAGCCGCGGGTTGCAGTGGAGCAGCCACCGGCGGAAGGTGATGCCGTTGGTCTTGTTGTTGAACTTCTCGGGGTAGAGGGCATAGAAGGGCCTGAGCTCGGATTCCTTGAGGATCTCGGTGTGGAGGGCCGCCACGCCGTTGACGCTGTAACCGTAGTGGATGTCGATATGGGCCATATGGACCAGACCGGCGTCGTCGAGAATGGCCACGGCGGGGTCGGGGCAGACGGCCTTGACCCGCCGGTCCAGCTCCTCGATGATGGGCATGATGCCCGGGGCCACGGTCTCCAGGAAGCGGCGGGGCCACTTCTCCAGGGCCTCGGCCAGAATGGTGTGGTTGGTGTAGGCGCAGGTCTTGCGGACCTGGTCGATGGCCTGGTCCATGGTCAGGCCCCGGGCGGTCAGCAGGCGGATCAGCTCGGGGATAATCATGGTGGGATGGGTGTCGTTGATCTGCACGGCCACATAGTCGCTCAGATGCTCCGGCGCGCCGCCCCGGTCCTCCAGCTCGGCCAGAATCAGCTGGGCCGTGGCGCTGACCAGGAAATATTGCTGGTAGACCCGCAGCAGGCGTCCGGCCTCGTCGCTGTCGTCGGGGTAGAGGAACAGGGTCAGGTTCCGGGCGATGTCGCCCTTGTCGAAGTCGATGCCGTCGCGGATGATGGATTCATCTACGGTGTCCAGGTCGAAGAGGTGCAGGGCGTTGCGATGGCCCCGGCAGCCGGGAACCAGGATATCGTACTGGTGGGCCAGCACCGGGCCGCTGCCGAAGGGCACCTCGTAGTAGCGGCCGGTGTCGATGAGCCAGCTCTCCGGCGTGATCCAGGGGTTGGGGACCTCCCGCTGGTGGAAATCCCGGAGCTGCTGGTAGAACAGGCCGTCGTGGTAGTTGAGGCCCGCGCCGTCGCCGGGCAGGTCCAGGGCCGCGATGGAGTCCAGAAAGCAGGCGGCCAGACGGCCCAGGCCGCCGTTGCCCAGGGAGGGCTCCCGCTCCTCCTCCTCGATTTCGGTCAGATCCAGGCCGTGACGGGCCAGTACCGCCCGCGCCTCGTCAAAGAGCCCCAGGCTGATGAGGTTGTTGGACAGCAGCTTGCCGATAAGAAATTCCGCCGAGACGTAGTAGAGCTTCCGCTTTCCGGTGCAGGGCGGCATCTCGGCCATGGCCGTCTGGGTCAGCCGGAGCAGGGCGGCGTAGATCTGCGGCCGGGACGCCTGATCCAAATCGGTCCCAAAGCGCTCGGATAAAATCTGATTGAGCTTCTCTTCCATATTGATAGAACCTCCTAAAGTTCCGGATTGTGTTCCAATGCTTCCAGTACCCGCAGCAGCTCTCCGACGCTCCAGGCCTGGGCGAAGCAGCCTCGGGAGGCCGTGGGGTTTGCTCCGTCGTAGATCTCCGGCAGGAAGCCCACACAGCCCTCCCGCAGAGCCGGGCCCAGGGCCCGGAGCTGCCGGCGGACCCGGAGCCGGGCCTCGGCGGAGCCGCCGTGGACCCGCAGATAGGCCAGATAATAGGCCCCCAGGGGGAAGGGCCAGACGGTGCCCTGATGATAGGCCAGATCCCGCTGCCGCTGGGGTCCGCCGTAGGCGGGGCAAAACTGCGGGTCCTCGGGCGACAGGGTCCGAAGGCCCACCGGCGTATAGAGATGGCGGAATACGGTGTCCACTACCCGGGCGGCCATGTCCGGCTCCACCATGGTGAAGGGCATGGTCAGCGCCCAGATCTGATTGCAGCGGATTTGATCGTCGGCAGCGCCGCCGGAAATCACGTCCCGGAGATAGCCGTCCGGGTGATAGAACTTCTCCCGGAAGGACGCCTGGGCCTGGTCCGCCCAGCGTCCGTAGTCCCCGGCGGGCTTTTTCAGCAGCCGGGCCGCGTCCTCGAGGATTTTCAGGGCGCTGTACCAGTAGGCGTTGAGCTCCACCGGCTTGCCGTGGCGGGGCGTGGGCAGGAAGCCGTCGATTCGCACGTCCATCCACGTCACCTGCCACTGTCCCTCTCCGGCGCAGAGCAGGCCGTCCTCGTCCACGTGAATGCCGTAGTCGGTGCCCCGCCGGTACCAGTCCACGATCCGCGCCATCACCGGATAGGCCTCGGCCAGAAAGTCGGTGTCGCCGGTGTAGCGGTGGTAGAGATAGACGCAGTTGATAAACAGCAGCGCCGCGTCGGCGGTGTTGTAGGCCGGTTCGCTCTTGCCCTCGGGGAAGAGGTTGGGCATCAGGCCCCGGGATTCATATGCCATAAACGTCCGGAGAATTTGCCGGGCATCGTCGAACCGGCCGGTGGAGAGGGTCAGACCCGGCAGGGCGATCATGGTGTCCCGGCCCCAGTCCTCGAAGAAGGGGTAACCGGCCACGATGGTCTTGGACCGGGTGGAGTCCCGGCGGACGATAAAGGCGTCGGCGCTGACCGACAGCTGCCGGGCCAGAGGGTCGCGGCAGCGGCAGTCCGCCTCCAGGGCCTGGAAGCGCCCGGCAGCCCGCCGGAGCAGGTCTCCGGCCTCCTCCGCCGCCGCGTCCAGGGACCAGGTGATGTGCAGCACGGCGGTGCGTTGAGCCGGAACCGCCAGGGAAACCCGGTGGTTGGCCAGGGCCGTCCCGGTGGGACGCCTGCCGTCGCAGCTGTCATAGGGATAAAGGTAGGTCTGCGACCGCTGGGGGAAGCCGGTCACCGTGCCGTTGGTCCGCCAGTAGAGCCGGTGTTCTCCGGCGGCCACATGGTCCGCCTCCAGCGTCAGCCGCAGCGCCGGGTCCAGGGGCTTGCCCTTGGGCGCGAACTGGAGCCAGGGGGTCACGGCCAGCGAGGCTGCCCGGTCTGCCCGGTTCTCCACCGTGTAGCGCAGGGCCAGCGCGTTGCCCTCCAGGGCCAGGGCCTTCTCCACCACCACGCCCTCGGCCTGGAACTCCCAGGTAGGCAGGCCGTTTACCGTGACCAGATTGAGGTACTGCCAGCCCTCCTCGTCCGGCCCGTCGGCCAGCTGCTGGCTGGAGAGGCAGACCTCCCGCGTCCCCACGGTCAGCCGCTCCTCCAGCCGGTGGATGACGTTACAGCGAACGTTGGGGGCGTGGACCGCCGCCATCAGCGCGGCGTGGTCGTTGCGGGCGGCGCAGCCGGTGAGGGTCAGGGATGAAAAGCCGCCCAGGCCATTGGTCAGCAGGTAGCAATGGGCCTGCCCCTGGGCCTGGCTGGCGATGTCCTGCTTTCCGAAGCAAAATTCCACGGGATCAATCTCTCCTTCCCAAGAGCAGAGCTGTGTGCGGCGCAGCCGCGGCCTCCGATACGGGGGCAGGACTCCGCCACCGGAAGCTGCTCTCTCCGTCGGCCAGGACCGTCCAGTCCCCCGGCGGCAGAGGCAGGGTCAGAGGCCGGTCCGCGGCGTTGAACAGCAGAAATACCTGGGTCCAGGGGCCGCCGCCGGTAAGGGCCAGCGCCGACACCTGCCCCGGCCCGTGGATGGTGCGGTCCGTCATCCACCGGGCGGCGTCGGGCCCCTTGTCGCAGAAGGCCGGAATCTGCTTGCGCAGGGCGAAGAGGCCCCGGTAATAGGCCGCCATGTCCTGCCGCCGGGCCAGCCGGGTCCAGTCCAGGCGGTTGAAGGCGATGGGGGCGTTGTAGACGTCGCCCCGGCCGCCCTTGGTCCGGCAGAACTCCTCGCCCGAGAGCAGGAACAGCCGGCCCTGACAGCAGCAGCAGAGGGCCGCCGCCAGACGGTTGGCCACCAGCAGCCGGGGCGGAAAGTCCTCGTCGCCCGCCGCCGGGTCCAGGGTGCGGCGCAGCTTGTCCCAGAGGGTCAGATCGTCGTGACAGGAGAGGTAGGTGATGACCTGGGACGGGGCGCGGAAGCAGCCCTGCTCCACCCAGGCCGTCAGGCCCCGGAGCACCGCCGCCTCAAAGCCCGCGCCGCCGTTGACAAAGCCGCCCGCTCCGGCGTCCAGGACGCTGCCCTTGACGGCGTCCCGGGTCTGGTCGCAGAAGGCCCCGATTTCCCGGTCGAGATCGGAAATGGCCTGCTTGTCCGCGGTCCGAAAGCCCGGCGTCAGGGCCGTTTTGCCGCCGGACCAGGGCTCGCCGTAGACCAGCTTCTCGCCCCGGCCGAACCGGCCGTCCAGGGCCCCGCGGATTCGCTCCATCAGGGCCGTGTCCATCAGGCCCATCAGATCGAAGCGGAAGCCGTCCATATGGTATTCCGTGGCCCAGTAGAGGACGGAATCGACGATATACCGGGCCGTCATGGACCGCTCCGTGGCCAGATCGTTGCCGCAGAGGGACCCGTCGGAGGGCGTTCCGTCGGGCCAGGTCCGGTAGTAGTAGCCCGGCACGGCCCGCTCCAGCCAGGAGTCCCGGCGGTAGGTGTGGTTGTAGACCACGTCCATAATCACCCGGAACCCGGCCCGGTGGAGCGCGGCCACCAGGGCCTTCAGCTCCCGGATGCGCACCGCGCCGTCGCGGGCGTCCGTGGCGTAGGAACCCTCGGGGACGTTGTAGTTCACCGGGTCATAGCCCCAGTTGTTCGCCTCCGGCGGCCCGGCCTCGTCCACGGAGCCGAAGTCGAAGACCGGCATCAGCTGCACATGGGTGACGCCCAGGTCCCGGAGATGGCTGAGACCCGTGGGCACCGTCCCCTGGCCGTCCAGCGTCGTGCCGCCGCAGGTGAAGGCCAGATACTTACCCCGCAGCCGGTCCGGGAAGCCGCCGGCGCTCTGCCAGGAGAACTCCTTGACATGGACCTCGTAGATGATGTCCTCGGCCTGCCGGGCCGGAGGCCGGTCGTGGGCCCAGCCCTCGGGATCGGTGGCCGCCAGATCCACCACCATGCTCCGGCTGCCGTTGACGCCGCAGGCTCTGGCATAGGGGTCGGCGGTGGAGCGGGTTTCCCCGGCGGCGGTCACCAGGAAGTCGTAGTACCGGCCGGTCAGATCCGCCGGGTCCTCGTACCGCCAGACGCCCCGGCCGGTGCGGGTCAGCGGGTGGACCGCCACGGCCTCGCCGCCGTCGCCCCGGTCGTAGAGCCGCAGGGTCACGGCCTCGGCCGGAGGCGACCAGAGGGCGAAGGCCGTGCCCCGGTCCGTCCGCCGGACGCCCAGGTCGCCGCCGTCGTAGTGGTAGCGGGCCTCAAATTCTTTGCTGCTATAGTCCATGGAAACCTCCCATATGGCCGCACCCCAAAAAGTTCTCGGTATCCGGAACCAGGCGAACTATTTGGGGTGGGCATATTTCAGGTGCTGCCCGGGGGCAGCAGGGGTGTGTTTATCCCTTGACCGCGCCGCTCATGCCGTCCACGTAGTACTTCTGGAGCTTGAGGAACAGCAGGGCGATGGGAATGGAGATCAGCACGGCGCCGGCGGCGAAGCTGGTGTACCAGCTGTCGATGTACTCCTTTTCGAGCATCCGCCACAGGCCGATGGCCACGGTGTACTGGTCGGCGTTGGCCCGGCAGATGACCTTGGCGAAGATGAAGTCCACCCAGGGGCCCATAAAGGCCGTCAGAACCGTGTAGACGATCAGAGGCTTGCTGAGGGGCAGGGTAATTCGGGTGAAGACCTGCCAGCGGGTGCAGCCGTCGATCATGGCGGCCTCGTCGATGGCGAAGGGCGTGGTGTCGAAGAAGCCCTTGGCGATCTGGAAGCCCAGCGCCGCGCCGCCGGAGTAGCAGAGGATCAGCGCCAGCCGGATCAGGCTGCCCTCGGTGAGGCCCACGGCCTTGAGGATGAAGTACACGGCGATCATGGACATAAAGCCGGGGAACAGGCCCAGGATCATGGCCATGTTCATAAAGGGCCGGCGCATCTTAAAGCGCAGGCGGGAGAGACAGTAGGCCGCCGACAGCACGAAGAAGGCCGAGAGAATGCAGGAGAAAATGGAGATGATCAGGGTGTTGGTGAACATCTGCGGGAAGTTCAGAATGGTGGTGTCGGTAAACAGACGGGTGTAGTTGTCGATGGTCAGCGTCTGGGGGAAGAAGGTGGAGACGTAGGAGCCCCGCTCGCCGCGGAAGCTGGTCATCACCACCCACAGCACCGGGAATACCCACACGGCGGCCAGAATGGCCAGAACGATATGGACCGCGATATTGCTGCGCCGCCGGGCGGCTTTCATGCCGAGTTTCTTCTGTTCCATGGCTCAGAACCCTCCTTCTTCTTTGTAGGACTTGCTGCGGCGATAGGTGAACAGAGCGCCCACCGAGAGGATCAGGAAGGTCATAATGCCCACCACCGCGCCGATGTTGTAATACTGCTTGTCGATGGTCAGCTTATACAGCCAGGTGACCAGCAGGTCGGTGCTGCCGGCGGTGGAGGAGAGATTGGTCACCGGGTCGCCGCCGGAGAGCAGGTAGATCACGTTGAAGTTGTTGACGTTGCCGGTAAAGGTGGCGATCAGGTAGGGGGTCGTCACATAGAACATATAGGGCAGGGTGATATGGAAGAAGGTCTTCGCCGGGCCGGCGCCGTCCACCTTGGCGGCCTCGTAGAGCTCCTGGGGGATGTTCTGCAGCACGCCGGTCAGCTGGAGCAGCGTGTAGGGCACGCCGACCCAGATGTTGATGACGATGACCGTCACCCGGGCCCAGGTGGGATCGGTGAAGAAGGGCAGGCTCTCGCCGGCGGCCAGGAAGCCCATCTGCCGCAGCAGGACGTTGACCGCGCCCTCGGGCTGGAGCATGGTGCGCATAATCAGCAGGGAGACGAACATGGGCACCGCGCAGGAGAGCACGAAGCAGAACCGCCAGAAGCCCTTGGCCTTGGTGTCCTTGCGGTTGATGGCGATGGCCAGGATCATACCGGCAAAGTAGTTGGTGAAGGTGGCGAAGAAGGCCCATACCAGGGTCCACACCAGCACCGAGCCGAAGGTGCTGCCCAGCACGCTGCTGGAGTTGAAGAGGGAGGCGAAGTTCTCCAGGCCTACCCAGTCGAAGAGCACCAGGTGATTGTCGATCTTGCTGTAGTTGGTGAAGGCCATGCAGATCATAAAGATCAGCGGCAGAATGGTCAGGGCGGAGATGAACACCATGGACGGCACCATAAAGAGCCGGTAGATGTTCTCGTCCAGCAGGGACTTGAGATCCTCGCGGAAGCTGCGCACATGCTTGCCCAGCTTGGTCAGGCACTCGGCCTGGTAGGCGCTCTTGAGGGTGCCGCGCCAGATCCAGACCATAATCACCGTCAGGAAAATCGTCGCCAGGCCGTACAGCAGCAGCAGAATGGACTGGTCCCCCTTGGTGTAGAGATAGACCTGCTGGGCCTCATCCCAGATTTCCTGCTGCTCCACGGTGCCCAGGGTCACCAGCATGGCCAGATTGTGGAAGCCGCTGCGGATCATAAAGACCACATAGGCGATTTCCGCCAGCAGGAACAGCAGGCCCTTGACCACCTGGCCGTGGACGATGTTGCCCAGGCCCATGACCAGGGCCGAGAGCTTGGTGACCGCGCCGCCCTGGGTCAGGGCCGCGGTGCAGGTATAGGGAGTGGCGAACTCCCCGGCTTTCGCCTGTAAGCGTACCATTGTGTTGTTCTTCCCCTCTCTACGAAATACCGTCGCTGTTCATGGCGTCGTTCATGGCTTCGGTCTGCTCGGCGGCGTTGTCCAGGGTGACGCTGCCGTTGCGGATGCCCTTGCCCATGTTCTCCACCGGCGTCCAGCAGTTGCCCATCTGGGAGACGATGGGCTGGAGCACCGAGGTCCGGGCCGCGGTGTCGTTCTGGGCCATAACCACGGGGTTGGACATGATCTCCTCGTTTTCCAGCAGGTCCGTGCTGCAGGGGATCACGTTGCGCAGCTCAAAGTGCAGCAGCTGGGCCTCGGCCGAGCCGAGATACAGCGCCAGCTCCACGGCCTGCACCATGTAGTCGCTGCTGGTGTTGACGCCGATGGCCTTGGAGCCCAGATAGGAGTACATCTGCTTCTCCTCGCCGTTGAGGTTGAAAGTGGGCAGCGCCGCCACGCCCATATTGTCGCCCAGGATTTCCTGGATGGCGGCGGCGTCCCAGGAGCCGGTGAACATGGCGCTGATGCTGCCGTCGCGCATACCGGCAATGCCGGAGCCGTCGGCGTCGATGCGGAAGTTGGGGTTCTGGGCCAGGCCGATCAGATACTCGGTGACCTCGGCGCCGGCCTCGCCGCCAAACTGAGCGCCCTGGGCCTCTTCGGTGCCGTTTTCACCGAAGAGGGTGCAGCCGTTGCCGAAGTAGAAGGCCGGCAGGTACCAGGAGTTGGTCAGCGGGAAGGAGACGACGCCCTTCTCCAGCATGGCCTCCAGGCTCTTGACGTCCTCCTCGGAGAAGACCGACTTGTCGTAGTACATATACCAGGTGTTGCTGGTAAAGGGGACGCCGTAGATTTCGCCGTCCAGCACCACGGAGCTCAGCAGCGTTTCACTGTTGGTGCGGCGGATCTCCTCGGCGTACTTGCCGCCGAACTTGGACAGAGCCTTGGCGTCGGTCATGGTCGTCAGGGTGTCGTTGGCGAACATAAAGACGTCGGCGCTGGCCTCGGGGTCCTGCGACACCGAGCCGGCGGCGCCGGGTTCGTCGGCAATCCCGTAGACAAAGGTGATGTCCCACTCCGGATGCAGCTCGGCAAACCGCTCGCAGCAGGTCTGGAGCCACATGCCGCTGTCCTTGGACTGGTCCTCCGTGGGGGACCAGACCATCAGCCGCACCTTTTCGCGGCCTCCGCTCTCTCCCAGGCCGCTGCAGCCCGCCAGCACCAGCGCCAGCAGGCAGACGAGCGCCGCGGCCCGTTTCCATCCTTGTTTCATTTGCACTTCCTCCTTGCTCGAACATGTTTCGGAAAGTTTCGTTACCGTCAATATACAAGATGTGCCAGCCGCGGTCAAGAGGGTTTCTGCCCGGTTTCAACGATTTTCACACCTTGCACAATTGGAACTTTCGAGAATTGTTTAATATAACAAGAGAATGATACGAAACTTTACTAAACTCACTTTCCGGCGGAAGTAGTTGCATTTTTTGCCGGTTTTCGATATAATAGTCATGCTCAGACCGGGAAGTGAAGGAGGGATATCCATGGCTACGATGGAGGATATTGCGAAAAAGCTCAACATCTCCAAGAGCACCGTCTCCAAAGGCTTCAGCGGCGCGGCGGACGTCAGCGAAACAATGCGCAAGTCTATCCTGGAGGCCGCCGTTGAGCTGGGCTACAACCGTACCATGCGCCGGGGCGACGCCCCCCGATTTGTCGTATTTATCGAAAACATGGTCTACGAATCGCCGGAGGATTTCGGCTATGACATCATCCTGGGCTTCCGGAAAATGGCGGAGCCGGACGGCAACGAGGTGGTCATAGAGCCCCTCAGTGATATGCTGGAGAAGCAGTTTGACTACGACACCTATATGCTGGAGCACAACTATGCCGGGGCCATGTTCCTGGGCATGACCCTCTCGGACCCCTGGCTGCGGCAGCTGAAGCACAGCCGCACGCCTGCCGTGCTCTACGACAACTACGTCAAGGTCAACCCCACCACGGCCTATATCGGCGTGGACAACTTCGAGGCCATGCGTCTCTCGGTGAGCTATCTGAAGAAGCTGGGGCACCGGAAAATCGGCTATCTCAGCGGCGCGCTGGGCTCGTATATCAACCAGCAGCGCTACAGCGCCTTTTTCCAGGCCCTTCGGACGTATCAGATGCCCGATTCTCCCTCTCTGGCCGGCAATTCGTATTATTTTTCCGAATGCCTCCAGACCCACTTCCCCCGGCTTCTGCAGCAGGGCGTCACGGCCATCCTGTGCAGCCATGACCTGCTGGCTCACACGCTGATGATCCACGCCCAGGAGCGGGGCCTGGTGGTGCCCCGGGATCTGAGTATCATCGGCTTTGACGATCTGCCGCTCTGCGCCCACACCTACCCGCCCATGACCACCATCCGCCAGGAGCGGGAGGAGATTGGCCGCAGCGCCTACTACGCGCTGCGCAGTCTGATGGGCGGCATTCCCATCAGTACGCTGCTGCTCCACGCCAAGCTGATGACGCGGCAGTCCACCGGCCCGGCTCCGGATATCCTGCCGGCGGCCCGGCTCCATCTTCCCATCGAGGAGGCATCGACATGAATCAACCGTCCATCCTGCCCCCGGACCAGTCGGTTCTGCGGGGCGACTGCTGGCGAATTACCGTGCTGACCGACCGGCTTCTGCGGCTGGAATACAGCCGGCAGGGCCAATTCCCGGACAGCGCCACCCAGCTGGCCGTCAACCGCCATTTCCCGCCGGTGTCCTTCCGCGTCACCGAGTATGAGGGCAAGCTGGTGCTGACCACCTCGGCGCTCCGGCTGACCTATGACCGCCGTCCCTTCTCGCCGGACGGCCTGATGGTCGAGGGCAACGGCCGGAACAGCGTCTTCTCCGCCGTCTGGCACTACGGCGACCCGCCCCAGGATCTGCTGGGCACGGCCCGGACCCTGGACGGCGCCGACGGTCCCATTCCGCTGGAGCACGGTATTCTCTCGGCCGAGGGCTGGTCGGTGCTCTCGGACCGGGGCAGCGCCCTGGTGGACGAGACCGGCGCGGTCTCGCCCCGGCCCGATCCCGAGGCCGAGGACCTCTACTTCTTCGGCTACGGCCGGGATTACCTGGGCTGCCTGCGGGATTTCTACCGGCTCACCGGCCCCACGCCGCTGCTGCCCCGGTTCGCCCTGGGCAACTGGTGGAGCCGCTACTACCGCTATTCCCAGGCCGAATATCTCCAGCTGATGGACCGCTTCGCCGCGGAAAATCTGCCCTTTACCGTGTCGGTCATCGACATGGACTGGCACGTCACCGATGTGGACCCCAAGTACGGCACCGGCTGGACAGGCTTCACCTGGAACCGGGACCTGTTCCCCGACCCTGACGGCTTCCTCCAAGACCTCCACCGGCGGGGCCTGCGGGTGACGCTGAATCTCCACCCCGCCGATGGTGTCCGGGCCTTTGAGGACTGCTACAAGCCCTTCGCCGCCTTTATGGGCGTGGATCAGTCCCACGGCGACCCCATTCCCTTCCGCCTGGCCAATCCCAAATTCCGCGAGGGATACTTCCGCTTCGCCCTCCATCCCCTGGAGGACCAGGGCGTGGACTTCTGGTGGATCGACTGGCAGCAGGGAACCAACTCCGGCGCTGCCGGGCTGGACCCCCTCTGGCTGCTGAACCACTTCCAGTACCTGGACCATGCCGCCCGCCACGACCGGGGCCTGCTGTTCTCCCGCTACGCCGGGCCCGGCAGCCACCGCTACCCCGTGGGCTTCTCCGGCGATACCTTGGTCACCTGGGAGTCTCTGGATTTCCAGCCCTATTTTACCGCCAATGCCTCCAATATCGGCTACGGCTGGTGGAGCCACGACATCGGCGGCCATATGTGCGGCTTTAAGGACGGGGAGATGGCCCTGCGCTGGCTCCAGTTCGGCGTGTTTTCGCCGATTATGCGGCTGCACAGCACCAATAACCGCTTCAATTCCAAGGAGCCCTGGCGCTATGGCCCGGAGATTGCCGCTGCCATGGGCGCGTTTCTGCGGCTGCGCCACCGGCTGATTCCCTATACCTATACCATGAACCGCCGGGCCGCCCTGGAGTCCGTGCCCCTCTGCGAGCCCATGTACTACCGCGACCCCGACCAGTGGGAGGCCTACCGCGTCCCCAATCAGTACCGGTTCGGCTCGGAGCTGCTGGTGTGTCCCATCACCCGGCCTGCGGACCGGGCCACGGGCCTGGGCAGCGTCACGGCTTGGCTGCCCCAGGGGCGGTGGGTGGACTTCTTCACCGCTCTGGTCTATGAGGGCGGCCGGAAGCTGGCTCTCCACCGGCCCCGGGAGGTGTTCCCCGTGCTGGCCAAAGCCGGGGCCATCGTCCCTCTGGACGGCCGCGAGACCGGCAACGACACCGGCAACCCGCCGGTGCTGGAACTGAACGTCTTTGCCGGCGCTGACGGCAGCTTCTCCCTCTGGGAGGACGACGGCGTCGGCGACGGCCGGGACCCCGCCCGCTGGGCCGAGACGGTCCTGACCTTCACCTGGGGCGAGACGGCGCGGCTGACCATCGCCCCGGCCCGGGGCAATACCGCCGCCCTCCCGCAGAACCGGTCCTACCGGCTCCGGCTGGTGGGCATGGGTTCCGACTGCGTCCTCTCCGCCCAGGCGGACGGCGCGCCGTTAGAACTCCAGGCGGTCCGCTACGACGCCGGTACCGCCGCCTGGACCTGCACGCTGCCGGCGGCGGACCCGGCGGCCGCGCTTACGGTAACGGCGGCCCACGCGGCCCTGGCAGACAACGATGTCTGCGGCCGCGCCTTCGCCCTGCTGGATCGGGCAGAAATCGCCTTTGACACCAAGAGCGCCGTGATGGACCGGATCGAGGAGCTGAACAGCGGCCGGTCCGCCGCCTCCATCCTCGGTGAGCTGCTGACCATGGACCTCCCCGGCAATCTGCTGCCCGCCCTGTCCGAGCTGCTGACGGCCTTCTGACCGCCCGGCTCCGTCCCGAGCGCCCATGATGAACGAAAGACCCCGCCCATTCCCATTGAGAAAGGAATGTGCGGGGTTATTTGATATGGTATGGCTTGGGCGCTTTGCTTAGGGCAGCACCGCACAATTTGGCAAGAGCATTCGGCCAAAGATTTTGCCTCATACGAAAGTTATAAAAGGGCGGGAATACTGTATGTATTTCCCCCTTTTATAACTGCACGGATGAGGCAAAAGATTGGGCGAAGGCCGCAGACACAATTGTGCGGTG
>DVFN01000032.1 GCA_018713205.1 Candidatus Avoscillospira stercorigallinarum
TTCCCCGTCGAAATAGAACAGAGCTCTTTTGCTTTACGCTGTTCCCAAGCTTCAGAAAATCCCGGAAAACGAATGTCCGGTTTGTTACATCCTTTCGTAGGGAACACAGCTTGGAGAAACCCATTTTTCAACTGCTGCAGTTCTATGATAAGCTGCTGCTTTAAATCAATTACCCTGTCGCAGCATAAAAGGACTTCCGCAATCTTTTTCTGCTCATCGACAGGAGGTACTGGAACTGTGCAACTGTAAAAATCTTTTCCTGTTAGATTCAATAATCCATCGTCCCGCACACCACGATTGATCCTAGAATAGAGTTGTCTGTTCAGGAAGCCACTCAAAAACAACTGCTCATAGTAATCTGCATTCTGCTCTTTAATTCTAAAGCTCTCAAATACATTGGGAACTGCGGCGGACTCCCGATCATTCAAACGGTAAATGCAACCTTGGGGAGATGTTTTAGAGTTTCCTTTGTTATAAGAAAAATCGCCCTTATGCAGCACAATATACTTTTCATATTGTTTTCCTGATAACTCTTTGCCAAACTTTTCTGCTTGATTGACAAAACCAATTCCGGCAGAAATACTGACTGTCTCATACATATCTTGTCCAGCACGTTCTGTGAGCTCAGTTGCAACTTCGCTTAATCTCTTCACCTGCCAATCAACAGGTAAAATTCCTGCCTCAGTGGCACGGTACCCCTCAGGGATTCTTTCTGCTTTAACCATTGTCAGGCCTCCACTTCACATAAAAATGTATATCAAAGGCCCAATTCGTTCAGATATGCGTCCATCTGTTTCTCAGCCTCTGTAATCTCGGCTTTTAGCCGAGCAATGTTGGACTGCACCTGCTGAAGATCAATCGGTTCTTCTTCTTCAAAGGCATCCACATAACGAGGAATGTTCAGGTTATACTCATTCTCCCTAATTTCATCCAGCGTTGCCACATGAGCAAATTTATCCTTCTCTGTGCGATCCTGATATGCCTGGATAATTGCGTCAATATGCGTTTGTCCCAACTCATTTTGATTACTTGCCTTAATATAACGAGGATTACCATCTTCATCCTTTTTGCTGGCATCGATAAAGAGCACATCTGTGTTGAGGCGATTCTTCTTAAACACCAGAATACAAGCCGGAATAGGTGTACCGTAGAACAGGTTTTCAGGCAGACCAATGACTGCATCCAGCAGATTCTCTTCAATCACTTTCTGGCGGATACGGCCTTCCGCAGCACCACGGAACAACACACCGTGGGGAGCAACAGCAGCAATTCTTCCATTCACAGAAAGGCTTGCAATCATGTGGAGCAAGAACGCCCAATCGCCCTTGCTGGCAGGCGGAACGCCCCAATCAAAGCGATGGAATTTATCCAGAGAGGCTTCCATTTTAAACTCTTTTTTGCCTTTGCCGCTGGACTCGCCGCCAGGATTAAATCCAGACGCCCATTTATCCTTAGAAAAAGGCATATTGGCAACAATGGCATCAAAGAGCAGCAGGTTACCATCTGAATCCAGAAAAAGCGGATTTGCCAGAGTATCACCCCAGGCAATTTTTGCATCCCGGATTTCGTGGATATACATATTCATCTTGGCCATTGCAACAGAAGAACCGTTTACTTCCTGGCCATAGATAGATACTTCCTTGCTGTTTTGCTTCTTGGCAGCTTTGATCAGCAACGAACCAGATCCACAGGTGGGGTCATATACACGCTCACCAGGCTGAACATCTACAATACGGGCCATAATTTCCGATACAGCTGCCGGGGTATAGAAGGACCCTGCTTTCTTACCCGCCATACTAGCAAACTGACTGATCATGTATTCATAAGCATCGCCAATCACGTCTGCAGGTACCTGACCTGCTTTCACTTCGATTTCAGAAGGCCGCAGACTCAGAGATTCAAAGTCCTCCAACAAATCACGAAGAATTGCTTTTTTATGATCCAGCGTTCCAAGCGCATTTTCACTATTGTAATCTACGGTATTCAAAACGCCTGCCAACTGCTGATTGTTATCTGCCTCAATTTTGCGCATGGCGGCATTGATTAACTGGCCGATTTTATCCGAAAATCTTTGGTCGTACAAAGACTGAAACGAACATTCCTCCGCGATAGTGAAAGGCAAGTAGCGCTTCTGCCGTTCCAGACGAATTCCGGAATATTCTTTCTTCAGTTCATCGAGGGCATCTTCATAAGAATCACTCAGATACTTGACGAACATGATTGGCAAAACATAATCCTTATAGTTTGCGGCATCAATGGTGTCCCGCAGTGTATCCGCACCACGCATCAATGCGTTTTCAATATCTTTTTTCGTCGTCATCTGTTGATTCCTCCAATAATATTCTCTAATAAGTTCTCGGTGAGCGTTCGTTCTTCTTCGATTAATTCACGGTATAGGCATTCTCGGCGACGGCTTAGTGTATCGATCATCACTGCTTTTTTTTGAACTTCCAAAGGCGGGATAGAAATGTCCAAGTTTAAAATTGTTTTTATTTTTACAGCTTTTTGAGCCGTCCCACTTTCCAAATCAAGAACACGATCCTGAATACTTTTCTGCGCCAGCCAAAGGCGTAGATATTCTGGCATAATGACCTCTCTGTCTTTCACCCGCAACACAGCAAATTGAGAAGGTAGCAAAATATTTTCATAGTTATTTTCTACATACACAGGGTACATAGGTGAAAGCAGACGGACCACAACGTCCCCTTTTGAGGTAAACAACGCATTGTCCAAGCTCTCGCAGGCATAAAAGTCCTCTAGATCTGAAACATGGATGCTGCCGGTTCTATCAAATGCTCTAAGCGTGAGGCGCTTATAAGAGCAGTAGCTTTCTTCTTGGGTCTTCGCTTCTTTTCTGCTCAAAACTATACCACCTTGCACTTCCGCAACATCCGAAATTTTAGCAACCATCTTTCTCCCTCCTCAAAAAAGGAAGGTGGCCTGCCCATAAGCGGGCGGGCCACCTTATCGTGTTTATCGGGTGTGGCTTTCAGGGCAGCAATGCTTGCAACCGTCTACACAGCTGTAGTACTTGCGTGCTTCCTTTACAGCAGCCTGGGAAGTAGCAAAATCCCCCAGGTAGATGCGGTTTTCTGCATCAGGCAACCAGGCGCAATTGGAGCGATGTACCTCATGCTCACCAGTAGGCTGCGCGTACTTGTTTACATAAAAACGCATTAGGCTTGTTCTCCTTTCTTCAAAAGTACAAGCCCACATTGACAAATCCCCAGTTTTCTGGTATTATGAAAGTGCAGTAAATTAGATTTGCGTGTGGGAAGCCTCCAGAAACAGCGCCAACTGTTTCTAGGGGCTTTTCTCTTGTCTAATGGGATTATAACATATGGCTTGCGGGTTGTCAAGCGCTTTCCAGGAGAAAGCTATGTAATATTTAAATATTACTCAAAATCGATTTCATTCCATCTCCTATCTGCTACTACTTTCAGATACCTAATCGGATCACCATTCAAAATCAACTTTGCGTAAGCCAGCGGATCGTTGTAGATTAGCCAGTCCAGCTCCGACCGCTGGTACATGCTGTTTGCCACCTCGTTCTCTATGGCGGTACAGTCAATAGAGAGCAGTGTCCCATCCTCCAAACGCAGCTCCACGCAGGCAGTGTCCATGTTAAACTCACAGGATACAATCTTTCTCATACTCGTTGCCTCCCAATGCCTTAATTTCGCTTAGCTTTCCGCAGCGGCACAAGGGCCGTTTCGGTTGTTTTAGATACTTGCAAGCAATGCGTGTGGATAGCCACACACACGACGGGCAAGCAATGCGAGTGTTAATACACACTCACATTTCCTGCCGTCTGCTTGTTGAGGGCAGCGCCCCCAAGCCCCCTTTTGAACACAGAATGTCATTCTGTGGCTGCGCGTTCTCCAAACGCTTCTGAGGGAAATGCCAAAACGCTGTAACCCTCTCTAACCGGTACGTCATGAAACGCGACGTACCCTATGGAACAAGTTGTTCCACCCACCCGTATCGTTTCGGGAGCTACCATGAAACAATGTAGCCCTGGAAAGATGGAGAGGCAAAATACCACCCCGGCTTTTCCTTTCCGCGACGGTGGCGACGGTCGCAACGGTGCTGGGAGTACCCCTTAAAACACCGTTGCGACCGTTGCGAGCGTCGCGCTTTACCCGATTACTTCAAACGCGGGGGCTTCCACCACCATGTAAGTCAGCCGGATACGCCGTCCGGCGTGCTTGGTTTTGTTCTCGTACTTCACCTGATGCTCTTCCAACAGTCGGCTGACATTCACATTCAGATGTTTGGTGAGCCGGTTTACTGCCATATCCGTTTGAATCGCCTGGGCCAGCTCAGTGGGACTGCCTTCCCATTCGCGGTTCTTGGAGGATACAATCTTTGCCACGGCTTCCAGCATCGGGTCTGGAGGCTGTTTCCAAAGCTCATTCTCCGCATGGTCAAGGCTCCAAATCAGATTCTCTTGATCCTTGCTCAGATACAGCCGCTGATCCGGCTGATCTCTGCCCACCACCTCCAGAGTAGCCTTGCTATCCGTCCGCTTCTCCTTCTGCATCAGGAGCGCCCCATCTGCACAGCCCAGCAAGCCGGTTGTACCGGAAATCATCTCAAAGCTGTCTCCCGCAGGCTGTTTTCTGGTGTGGTGGACGATCAGGACGCAGACGCCATATCGGTCTGCAAATTGTTTCAGCTTGCCGATCACTTCATAGTCGCTGGAGTAGCTGTAACTGTCGCTCACCGCCTCCCGGACTTTTTGCAAGGTGTCAACGACGATGAGTTTAGTATCGCTGTGTTCCCGGACGAACTTTTCCAGCTGTTCATCCAGGCCGCTGCCGAGCATCTTAGCGTTGGTGGCGAAGTGGAGGGAGCATGTCCCCTCCACCCCGAACATACGGAACATCCGGCGCTGCAAGCGGCTCTCGTCATCTTCCAAAGCAAGATAGAGGACCGTTCCCTGGTGGACTTTGTCCCCCCACAGGTCTTGCCCGGTGCTGACATGGTGGGCAATCTGCGCCACCAGGAAGGACTTGCCGATTTTGGGCGCTCCGGCAAGGATGTACGCTCCAGTGTAGAGTAGGTTCTCAATCACCGCAGACTTGCCCTCAAACACATTGTCCATCAGCTCGTCCAGGGTCACAGTATGGAGGTAGAACGGGTCACTCATACGGCGCATCTTCCGGTAAAGTTCCTCCAAATCTCTTTCCGGGGAATTGCTTTTTTCGTCTGGGTCTGGTATAGTGAACTTGGAATTTTGAGAGATTGACTGCCCATCATCTGCGCCAACAGATGAGTTCTGGGCGGTCATTTTCTTTTTCTCATCGCTCATAGGCAAAGTCCTCCTGCATCCCGTTCATAATAGTAGCGATCATCTGGATGGTGTCCAGCAGCTCGTCGTTCATGCACTGCCCGGCTTCGATCCGGCGCAGCTCATCCAACACAGCGGCCAGCTGATCCCGCAGCGCCTTGTAGACCCTGGGGTTGCCCTGGACCACCACATCCCGGCAAAGCAACCGCCGGATAATATAGTCCTGCTTGGTCAGGCCGGTGAGCTTCACCGCCGTCTCGATCTGGGCGTCCTCCTCCGGGGAGACCCGGAAAGCCACGGTCTTGTTCCTCCAACGGTTGTGCTTGTCCAAATTCTTTGCTGACATTTTAATTGCCCCTTTCCATGTTCAGTTTATCCGCCATTTCCGCCTGCTTGGACGGAAACAGGTGTGCGTAGTTATAGGTGATGTCGATGCTTTCATGGCCTACCCGGTCTGCGATAGCCGTAGCAGAGAACCCCATGTCAATCAGAAGCGACACCGCGCTGTGACGAATATCATGGATTCTGATGCGCGGTACTCCCGCTTCTTTGGCTCCCCGGTCCATCTCCCTATGGAGATAGCTCTTGGTGACGGTGAACATCCGGTCATCCGGCCCGATCCCGTAAAGCATCTTGATGTAATCCTGGATTTCCTCGGCCAGGAACTGCGGCATGGTAATGACTCGATTGCTCTTTTCCGTCTTGGGGGTGGTAATCAGATCTTGACCGTTCAGCCGCTGGTAAGACTTGTTGATAGATACGGTGCGCTTCTCAAAGTCAAAGTCTGCCGGGGTCAGGGCCAGCAGCTCTCCCTCCCGGATACCGCACCAATAAAGCATCTCAAAGGCGTAGAAAGACAGCGGCTTGTCCATCATCACCTCGGCAAATTTCAGGTACTGCTCCTTGGTCCAGAACATCATCTCCCGGTTTTTCTTTTTGCCCATGCTGCCCGCCTTCTTGCAGGGATTCTCCCGGAGGTTGTAGTACCGAACCGCGTGGTTGAAGATGGCACTGAGCTGATTGTGGACCGTTTTCAGGTACACTGGTGAGTAGGGCTTGCCGTTCTCATCCTTATGGTTCAGCATCTCGTTCTGCCAGGTAATGATCTGCTGGGCAGTGATGTTGCACATTTTCAGCCTGCCGAAGTAAGGCAGCAGCTTGGTGCGGATGATGTGGTCCTTGGTGGCCCAGGTGTTTTCCTTGAGCCGGGTCTTCATATCCGCCGTGTAGAGGTCCACGAAGCTCTTAAAGGTCATGTCCAGGTCGGCACTGGTCTTGTTGAGCTGTTCGCGCTCCCAGGCTTGTGCCTCCCGCTTGGTCTTGAAGCCCCGCTTCTGGGTCTGCTTGCGCTCGCCGTTCCAGTCAGTATAGCGGTAGACCGCCCGCCAAGTGTTGGTCTTTTCTTCCTTGTAGACTGCCATGGTTAGCCCTCCTTTTCCGTCTTGCCGTAGCAAAACTTCTCCATGAAAAAGTTTCGGTTGACCCGCCCGGAGATGGTCAGATAGCCCTTCTCACGGAGTTCAGCGTTGAGCTTGTGGATCACCTTGTAGGCGTGGGACTTAGAGATACCCAGCTCCTGGGCCACTTCCTCCACGCGCATAAAGTTTTGTGCCTGCATTGAAAATACCTTCCTTTCCTCATTGATGGCTGCTTCGGCTGGATGTTGTGTTCCATAAATGCCTCCTCACTTTCGTTCGCCACTTTTTTCCCGGATGTATAACCAGGGATTGCGGCAGTTCTTTTTTATTTATTGACCCTAAGCTGTTTTGCTTAGTCTATTGTCATTATACTAAGCAAAATAGCTTGTGTCAATCTGAGTACGCAAAATAAATTAAATAAAATTGTTTGGTATTCTCTTGACTTTACTAAGCATTTCTGCTACGCTTTTCGTAAAGACAACCAACGATTGGAGTTGATGATATGGCGATTGGCGAACGGATTCACTTTTTCCGTCTCTTGCGGGGGATGACACAGAAATATCTCGGCATGGCGCTGGGCTTCCCGGAGAAGTCCGCTGATGTGCGCCTGGCACAGTACGAAACAGGATCAAGAACCCCTAAGGCGGACCTTACCGCTGCTCTGGCCCAGGTACTGGATGTCTCGCCCCATGCCCTTTCTGTCCCGGACATAGACTCCTATGTAGGGCTCATGCACACCTTATTTACCCTGGAGGACAACTACGGTCTGAAGATCTCGGAGCAGGACGGCGAGCTTTCCTTGCAGGTGGATTTGCGCAAAAACAAGGATGCTGCCCGGCTGCACGAAATGCTTTGGGTCTGGCGGGAACAGGCAGCCAAACTGGAGGCCGGTGAGATCTCCCAGGAGGAGTACGACCGCTGGCGTTACCACTACCCGGAGTACGACAGCAGCCAGATCCACGCCAAGGTGCCGCCGGAGGGTTTGATCTGAACCTCTCACTTGTAGGCCATGGGAGAGGCCGTTTGTTGCGCAAAATCAGAAAATTCAGATAAATGAGAGCAAAATAAAAAAGGTCTAACTGATCAGCAAAAATCAGTTAGACCTTTTACTTATGAATAAAAAGATGAGGATTTTTCGGCTACTCGCAAGCCACCCGATTTTTCTTTTCAAACTCAATAAATCGGGATTTGACGAGTGCTATCAATCTGCTATCAAATGGGGATTTGAGAAATGAAAAAGTCAGTATTTTCAAGGGTTTGCGGGCCCTCATATCCACTTTTTGCTTATTCCCACTCGATGGTGCCGCAGGGCTTCGGGGTCAGGTCGTAGCAGACGCGGTTGACGCCGGGGACCTCGGCGGTGATTCGGGCGGTGATATGCTGGAGGAGGGCGAAGGGAATGTCCTCCACGGTGGCGGTCATGGCGTCCACGGTGTTGACGGCGCGGATGATGACGGGCCAATCAAAGGAACGCTTGTCATCGCGGACGCCGACGCTCTTGAAATCGGGGACGATGGTGAAATACTGCCAGACCTTGCCCTCCAGGCCGTTCTTGGCGAACTCCTCCCGGAGAATGGCGT
The DNA here is from genome assembly GCA_018713205.1 of Candidatus Avoscillospira stercorigallinarum. Classification (GTDB taxonomy): domain Bacteria; phylum Bacillota; class Clostridia; order Oscillospirales; family Oscillospiraceae; genus Avoscillospira; species Avoscillospira stercorigallinarum. The sequence continues at coordinate 8,292 of DVFN01000032.1, forward strand.
CGGACTCGCGGACGGCTTCCAGCCGGTCCCGGGTGATCGCGCCGAGGCAGCGGACGCCCAGGCCGGGACCCGGGAAGGGCTGACGGTACACCATATTATCCGGCAGGCCCAATGCCTTACCGACAACCCGGACCTCGTCCTTGAACAGCAGGCGCACCGGCTCCACCAGCTCGAACTGCAGATCCTCGGGCAGGCCGCCCACGTTGTGGTGGGCCTTGACGCCGCCGCTCTCCAGAATATCAGGATAAATCGTACCCTGGGCCAGGAACTCAATGCCCTCCAGCTTACGGGCCTCCTCCTCGAACACGCGGATGAACTCTGCGCCGATGATCTTACGCTTCTTCTCCGGCTCGGCTACGCCGGCCAGCTTGTCCAGGAAGCGGTCCACAGCGTCCACATAAATCAGATTGGCATCCATCTCGTTGCGGAAAACCTGGATGACCTGCTCGGGCTCGCCCTTGCGCAGCAGGCCGTGGTTCACATGGACGCAAACCAGCTGCTTGCCGATGGCCTTTATCAGCAGGGCGGCTACCACCGAGGAGTCCACGCCGCCGCTCAGAGCCAGCAGGACCTTTTTATCTCCCACCTGGGCGCGGACCTCGGCCACCTGCTCGGCGATAAACTGCTCGGCCAGGGCCTGGGTGGTGATCCGCTCCATATTCTCGGGACGCTTGTTGTTCAGCATGTTCATTCCTCCTGTAAATTGTCAGATCAGCATGAGAACTATATAGGGAATTCCTTCTGCATCATATCACAGATCCGACGGGAACTCAACGGGGATACGCTAAAAGCGGGCTTCAATCCAAAATCTGGGGAGCAGAACGGCCACAATGCTCCAGATACCATAGCGGCATTTACATTTTATCATCGGCGTGCTCCTTTCCAGCCCGGGAGCAAAGCCAATCCGATTCAGCTGAACAGCCGGCTCAGGAAAGACACCAGGTTGTACTGGGCAAAAACGGGACTGGCTACCAGCGAGACGGTGGACATGATCTTGATAAAAATATCCAGGCAGGGGCCGACGGTATCCTTCAGCGGGTCGCCCACGGTATCGCCTACGACGGCGGCGCTGTGGGCCTCAGACCCCTTCCCTGCCCCGGGAATGCCGCCGGTTTCGATATACTTCTTTCCGTTATCCCAAGCGCCGCCTGCATTGCCGCAGAAGATGGCCAGCATAATGGCTACCAAAGTGGAACCGATAATCAAACCGCCGACAAAGGAAGGTCCGAAGAGGAAGCCTGTACCCACCGGCACCACAATCGACAGCAGCGACGGCAGCTTCATCTCCGCCAGCGCCCCCTGGTAGGAAATACTGACGCAGGTCTTATAATCCGGCTTCTCCGTCCCGTCCAGGATGCCCGGCCGCTCCCGGAACTGGCGGCGGACCTCGCTGACCATCTTACGGGCCGCCTTGGCCACGGCGTCGATCAGCATACCGGAGAACAGGAAGGGCAGCGCGCCGCCGACAATGGCGCCGGCCAAGACCATGGGGGTCATCATATTGAGGATCAGGTCGGTGCCCACCTCATTAAAGGAATAGAGATAGGAAATCATCAGCGACAGAGCGGCCAGCGCGCCGGAGCCGATGGCGAAGCCCTTGCCGATGGCGGCGGTGGTATTGCCCACGGCGTCCAGCGTGTCGGTAATCTGCCGGACGCGGGGCTCCAGGCCGCTCATCTCGGCAATGCCGCCGGCGTTGTCCGAAATGGGGCCGTAGGTATCCACGGAGACCGTGGCCGTGACAAAGGACAGCATACCCATGGCGGCCATGGAGACGCCGTACATGCCGGATACGGCGTGGGATGTGACGATACCGGCAGCCAGAACAATACAGGTAACCATACAGGACCGCATGCCCAGCGCCAAGCCCTGGGTGATGGTCAGCGCCGCGCCTTCCTCCGCCGCCTGGGCCAGCCGCCGGGTAGGCTGATAGTCCGCCGACGTATAGAGCTCCGCCAGCATGCCGATGACGACGCCGGAGACGACGCCGATGGCCGCGGCGATCCAGGGGGAAAGGCTGCCCGCCGTAAAGCCCAGGGAGGCCTTCAGCACGGCGGCGTCTTCATCGCGGAACAGCAGCCAGGAGGACAGCAGTCCCAATAGGATGGTGAGACCGGCAGCCACATAGGTCGCGCCGTTGAGCTCCCGCCGGGGGTCTTCGGAGAGACGCTTCTTGGCCAGCAGCGAGGCAATTCCCACGCAGCAGGCGATCATACCAATAGAGACGAATAAAAGCGGGAACAGGATGCACTTTTCCAGGATTTTTTCCGTCATACCCGTGCCCAGGGCGCCGGACTGGAGGAACATATGATAGGTCAGAATGATGCCCGATGAAATGGCGCCCACATAGCTCTCCAGCAGGTCCGAGCCCAGGCCCGCCACGTCGCCCACATTGTCGCCCACGTTATCGGCAATGGTGGCCGGATTGCGGGGATCGTCCTCGGGGATATGGGCCTCGGTCTTGCCCACCAGGTCCGCGCCCATGTCGGCCGCTTTGGTGTAGATGCCGCCGCCGACACGGTTAAACATGGCGACGATGGAACAGCCCAGGGCATAGCCCGACAGCGTCATGGGGAACGGGATAAAGCTCAGCCCCAGGAAGTTCACGTAACTGGCGTCGGTGACCCGCAGCTGGCCCATCCACAGGCCGAACACCACATAGGTCACAAACAGCCCCAGCAGCGCGAAGCCGCCCACACACAGGCCCATGACGGAGCCGCCCCGAAAGGCGACCTTGACGGTCGCGCCGATATTCTGGGTTTCCCGCGCCCGATTGGAGACGCGGACATTGGCATATGTGGCAATTTTCATGCCCACCAGTCCGGCGCAGCCGGACATCAGCGCGCCGATCAGCAGCGCCACGGCTGCCTGCCACATGGTTACCACAGCCAGGACCACAGCCACCAAGACAATGACCAGATAGAGCACCCGATACTCATAGTCCAGGAAGGCATTGGCGCCCACCCGGATCGCCGAGGCAATTTCCTGCATCCGTTCATTGCCCTCCGGCAGCTTTTTTACCGCAAAGAAATTAAATGCCGCATAGGCCAGCGCCAAGCCGGCCGCAAAGACGAGAATCACGATCATGAGCTGCATACCTGAAACCTCCTTTAGGTGCAACCGCACCGGAACATAGGGTGAACGGGCAAGAATGAGAGAGATTTTCGGCAAGTTAGAACAGGCGGGTCCCCGCGACGGCCTTGCCGTGGATATTGCGCTCGTCGCCCAGATAGGCCAGGCGCTCCAGGCGCTCCCGGGCGGTCAGGGGCTGGGGATGGTCCAGATTGCCGTCATCCAAGACCAAGGCGTCCAGCTCGTAGCCAGGGTCGAATGCGCCGACCTGGCCGAAGAACGCGCCGCCGCCCCGGGTCGCCAGATAGAAGGCCGTATCGAAGGTCAGTGGGGCCACGCTCTGGTCCAGCAGCCGCCACCGGAGCTTGGAGGCCTGAATGGCGTGCGTCATGGCCCGGAACATACTCTCATGGCTGCCGCCGGCCACGTCGGTGGCCAGGCCCGTGGGAATCTCCAGATCCAGGAACCGGTTCACAGGCGCGACGCCCGAGGCGATGTTCATATTGGATTCCGGACTGTGGGCGATAAAGACGCCGTTTTCCCGCAGCAGCTCCAGCTCCGCCTCGTCGGAGTGGACGCAGTGGGCCATAATGCAGGGATAGTCTCCCCCCAGAAGACCGAATTTCCGATAGGCGTCGCCGTAGTGCTTCGCCGTGGGCACCAGCTCCCGGACCCAGGCGATTTCGCCCAGATTTTCCGAGAGGTGACTCTGGACCGGCACGCCGAATTCCGCCCGCAGATCCGCCAGACGGTACAATAGATCGTCGGTGCAGGAGGGAATAAACCGGGGGGTGAGGATCGGTTTTGTGCGGTCAAAGCGGGCGGCGGTCTCCTCCAGCCACTGCCGGGTCTCCCGGACGGCCTGGAAGGTAGAGGGCTCGATGAGATAGAGCGGGCCGTTGCGGTTCATATTGACCTTGCCCACATAGGTGACAAGGCCCGAGGCCTCCAGCTGTTCCATCAGCAGCTCCGTGGCCGGGACGTGGACCGTGGCGAAGATACAGGCCCGGGTGGTCTCGCTGCGGCGCAGATGGGCCGTAAACTGTCCGTAGGCCCGACGGGCGTAGTCCAAATCCCGGTACTTGGCCTCCTCGGGGAAGGTGTGGGTGTTGAGCCAATCCAGCAGCTCCATATCCATGCCCAGGCCCCGGAAGGCAAACTGGGGCGCGTGAATATGGAGGTCGGTCATACCCGGAATAATCAAGCGGTCGCCAAAGTCCTCCAGGGGCAGATTCCGGTACTGCTCCGGGAGGACGTCGAATACCCCGGCACAGCGGCCCTCCTGGCATACCAGATAACTGTTCTCCCGAACCCGCAAGCTATGCCGGTCCAGGCTGTCGATGATATGGCCCTTCCAGACGAAATCCATGGTTCCTCGCTCCTTTCCGAGGCGCAACAGGGCGGCAGCTTGCTGTCTGCCTTGCGCCCATGTCCAATTTATGGTACACTCTCTGTGATAATATGAAATAATCAAGATCGATATAGGGGGCATTGTATATGGCGCGTTCAGAGCGGAATAAGCTGAAGCTGCTCTATCTCAAGCAGCTGCTGGAGGAGCAGTCCGACGAGAATCATCCCCTGACAGCGCAGAAAATTCTCGACTATCTCAGCGAACACGGCATCCAGGCAGAGCGGAAGGCCATCTATCACGACATCGCCTGTCTCCAGGAGTTCGGCATGGACATCCTCCACGAATCCGGCAAGGTCCGCGGCTATTATCTGGCCGCTCGGGAGTTTGAGCTGCCGGAATTAAAGCTGCTGGTGGACGCGGTGCAGTCCTCCCGGTTTCTCACCTCGAAGAAATCCTGGGAGCTCATTGAAAAGCTGGGCCGTCTGGCCAGCACCCACCAGGCCGGGAGCCTGAAACGGCAGGTCGTGGTCTCGGGGCGGGTGAAAACCATGGTGGAGAGCATCTACTATCTGGTCGATCAGCTCCAGGAGGCCATTTTGCAGAACAGCCGCATCACCTTCCGGTATTTTGAGTGGGGCATGGACGGGAAACGCCACTTCCGCCCCGGCGTCTATGAGGCCAGCCCCTATGCCCTGGTCTGGGACAATGAGAACTACTACCTGGTCGCCCATACCGCCCGCCACGGCATCACCCACTACCGGGTGGACAAGATGGCCGAGATCCGGGCGACCGGTCAGCCCCGGCGCATCGTGCCCGCGGCGAAAAAGCTCTCCGCGGCCTCCTACGGCCGCAACATCTTCGGCATGTACCAGGGGGAACCGGCCCAGGTGCGGATGCGCTTTCACCGGCGGCTGGTGGGGGTGGTGCTGGACCGCTTCGGCCCGGACACCATGCTGATTCCCGATGGGCCCGACCACTTTACCTTCACCATGGAGATCGCCGTCTCTCCGACCTTTTTCGGCTGGATGGCCGGCTTCGGCGCAGACGCCCGGATTCTCTCCCCGGAATGGGTGGTCAACGAATACCTGCTGCTGGTGGCCCCGTCGGTCAACCAGTACAGGCTGGAGGATCTCGCCGACTGACTATTTATGCTGAAGCTTGTGCTTGCCCCCCTGGGGGTCCACCACGTAGGTATGGTCCAGCTGGGTCGTGAGGCTGCGCTTCACGGCGTCGATATATTCCCGGCGCAGAGCGGCCTGCTCGGCCTTCTCCGCCTCGGTCAGACCCTCGGTCTTGGACTTCCGGGCCAATGCGTTGATACGGTCGATTTTCGTCTGTTCCATGGGTGCTCCTCTTATACGTATTTCTCCAGGACAATGGAAATGCGGTCCTTTTTCGTGCGGCCGGAAATCTCCTTCAAAATCACCTTGCCGTAGCCCCGGGCGGAGATTTTACCGCCCTCAGGAACCGGCTTGTCGGGCTTGGTGCAGGGCAGGCCGTCCAGAGACACCTTGCCTGCGGCAATCAGATCCGCCGCCTTGCCCCGCGCCAGACCGAAGCCGGCGCCCACCAGGGCGTCCAGCCGCAGCGACGCCACCGTGTCCCGCAGCTCCTTGACGCTGTAATGGGGCCCGGAAACCTCCTCCAGGGGAATCTCCCGCAGGGAGAGCCGGGTGCGCCCGGCGCTGGTGAGATTGTCCAGCACATAGGGCAGAATCTCCCGGGTCACCAGGAAATCACAGCTGCCCCGGTCTACGAAGATATCCCCCACCGTCTCCCGCTTGATGCCCAGGCCCATGAGGCTTCCCAGGAAGTCCCGGTGGGTCAGGGCGTCCTTTTCGTAAAATTCCGCCCGCACCGCCGCCACCGGTCCGTCGGGCGCGGACAAAAAGCCCTCGTCCAGGTAGTCCGGCAAATAGCAGGCCACAGCCCGCTCCGCCTCGGGATGGCCGCCGAAAAAGTGCAGCGGCAGCTCCGGCAGGAGCCTTTGTACGAGGACCTGCTCCCGGGGCGCGAGAAAGCAGCTCACGCCCGGGACGTTCCGGCGCTCCGCGCCGGTGAGCTTATCATAGAGCCGGGCCAGCAGGAGTCGGTCCCCTCCATTCTCCGCCACCCGGTCCAGTTTCGTCTCTTTATCCATACTACCATAGTACCATACTTTCTAAAAAAAGCAATGGCCCAAGTGTCCGGTCCTGTGGTATACTGGAGGCGGCAAACATAACGAATTTGAAAGGGAGCTGCCTATGAAAGTTCTGATCCTCGGCGGCGGCGCCAGTGGGATGGCCGCGGCGCTGACGGCGGCCCTGGACCCCGAAAACCAGGTGACGGTGCTGGAGCGTCAGGCCCGGGTGGGCCGGAAGCTGCTGGCAACCGGCAACGGCCGCTGCAATCTCACCAACCTCCATATGGAACACGACCACTTTCACGGCGGCGATCCGGCCTTTGTGATCCCCGCCCTGACCCGGTTTCCCGTGGCGGACACCCTGGACTTCTTTCGCCGTCTGGGGCTGCTGACCGTGGCGGAGCCGTCGGGCCGGGTCTATCCCTTCTCCGACCAGGCCAACAGTGTGGTAGACGTGCTGCGGCTGGGACTGGACCGGATGGGCGTCACCCTGGTGGCCGGAGCCGAGGTTCTGGCCCTCACCAAAAAGGCCCGGGGCTACAGCGCCAAAACGGCCGAGGGCAGCTACTACGGCGACAAGGTCATCGTAGCCTGCGGCGGCCAGGCCGGCGGCAAGCTGGGGGGCACGGATTGGGGCTACCGGCTATTGGAGAGCCTGGGCCATCCGATCACGGTCCGCAAGCCCGCCCTGGTCCAGCTGCGCACCGATTCCGGTCCCATCCGGGGCCTGAAGGGCATCCGGGCCGACGCGGGCCTCACGCTCAAGGAAGAGGGCCGCACCGTGGCCCAGGGCGGCGGCGAGGTCCAATTCACCGACTTCGGCGTCAGCGGTCCGGCGGTCTTCGAGCTGTCGCGGTACGCCAAGGCGGGGCAGACGCTGCTGCTGGATCTGGTCCGTCCCTGGGACGACCAGGCGCTGCAGGCCCATCTGGAGGCCCGACGGGAGGCGTTTCCGGCGCTGCCGCTGGAGGATTTTCTCACCGGCTCCCTCCACAACCGCCTAGGCCGGGTGGTGCTTCGCCAGGCGGGCCTGGAGCTGAACCGGGCCTGCGGGACGCTGACCGGCGGCGAGCTGTCCGACGTGCTGCGGCTGCTGCGCCGGTTCCCGCTGCCGGTCCTGGGCGCCATGGGCTTTGACCAGGCCCAGGTCACCGCCGGAGGCGCCGACACCGCCGCCTTCCGGGCCGACACCCTGGAGAGCCGCCGCTGCCCGGGGCTCTTTGCCTGCGGGGAGGTCCTGGACGTGGACGGCGACTGCGGCGGCTACAACCTGCAATGGGCCTGGAGCTCCGGCCGTCTGGCCGGGCTGCTGGGCCGAAAGGAGACCCTATGATCCGCATTCGAGATATTTCCCTGTCGCCCGGCCAGGACCAGGCCAAGCTCCACCAGCTCTGCGCCAAGGTCCTCAAGCTCTCCCCGGCCGACATCTCTTATATCGAAATCCACAAGCGTTCGGTGGACGCCCGAAAGAAGTCCGATATCCGCATCATCTACACCGTGGACGCCGCCATCCGGGGCAGTGAGGAGAAGCTGCTCCGCAGGCTGAAAAATCCCAAGGTGACCTTGGCGGACCACTACGTCTATGAAATCCCCAGGCCCGCCCAGCTGCCCGAGACCAGGCCGGTGATTGTGGGCTTCGGCCCCGGCGGCATGTTCGCGGCCTTGGTGCTGGCCGAAGCGGGGCTCCGGCCTCTGGTGCTGGAGCGCGGCCTGGATGCCAAAACCCGCCACGAGAAGGTGGAGACCTTCTGGCGCACCGGCCAGCTGGACCCGGACTGCAACGTCCAGTTCGGCGAGGGCGGCGCGGGGACCTTCTCCGACGGTAAGCTCAACACCGGCACGAAAAATCCCCGGGGCCAGTGGGTCCTGGAGCAGCTGGCCGCCGCCGGGGCCAGTCCGGAAATCTGCTACGACGCCAAGCCCCATGTGGGCACCGACGTGCTGTTGGAGGTGGTCCAGCGGCTGCGGGCTCGGATTCTGGCGCTGGGGGGCGAGGTGCGGTTCGGGGCCCAGATGACCGGCCTTGAGCTGCACGACGGCCGGTTGACGGGGCTCTGGGTCCGGCAAAACGGTGAGACTTCCCTGCTCCCCTGTGACCGGTGCATCCTGGCCATCGGCCACAGCGCCCGGGACACCTTTGAAATGCTCCACGGCCTGGGCGTCCCCATGGAGCCCAAGCCCTTCTCCATGGGCGTGCGGATCGAGCACCGGCAAGCCCTGGTCAACGAAAGCCAGTACGGCCCCATGGCCCAGACCGGCCTGCTGCCCCCGGCCGACTACAAGCTCAACGTCCATCTGCCCGGCGGCGGATCGGCCTACACCTTCTGCATGTGCCCCGGTGGCCAGGTGGTGGCCGCGGCCTCGGAGCCGGGCCGGGTGGTGACCAACGGCATGAGCAACGCCGCCCGGGACGGCGAAAACGCCAACGCCGCCCTGCTGGTGACGCTCCAGCCCGCCGACTTCCCCGACCGGGATACCCTGGGCGGCATGCGCTGGCAGCGGGCGCTGGAGGCCCGGTGCTTTGAAGCCGGCGGCGGGAACTACCGCGCCCCGGCCCAGCTGGTGGGTGATTTTCTGGCCCGCCGGCCCAGCCAGGCCCTGGGGTCCGTGACGCCCACCTACCGCCCCGGCGTCACCCTCTGCGAGCTCCATGACGTACTGCCCGAGAAGCTGACCGCCGTGCTGGAGCAGGCCATTCCGGCCCTGGACCGGAAGCTCCGCGGCTTTGCCGCCGCCGACGCCGTGCTGACCGCGCCGGAAACCCGCTCCTCCTCGCCGGTGCGGATTCTCCGCGGCGAGAATTTCCAGTCCGCCGTCGCGGGCCTTTTCCCCTGCGGCGAGGGCGCGGGCTACGCCGGCGGCATCCTCTCCGCCGCCGTGGATGGGATGCGCTGTGCCGAAGCGTTGGTGCAGAGTTTGGACTTCTCTTCAGTACTCCGTTAAAGTTTCTGTGGATTTTGTCTAAATTACCAATCGATATTTTAATATTTATTGACTTTTCTACCAGATTTGCTATTATATTTATATCGTGCTCTTGCATTGACGGAGAGGTGCCCGGCCATCGGATGTGGTGTGCGCGGCGCCTCTTCGCCGTTTCAAAAGAAAGGTAGGTCGATGGGTTTGAATCTCTGGATTCAGCTGAAAATGCACGGTGTCCATGTGCCCCACCACAAAAACACCGCCGCCATGCCCGCTGTGATTATGGACTGTCCCAAATCGGTGACGATTCCCATGTCCATGCACATCGGCACGCCGGCCCGGCCTCTGGTCAAAGTCGGCGAGTATGTGAAAATGGGCCAGCGCATTGCCGAAGCCGACGGCTTTGTCTCCTCGCCGGTCCACGCCTCCATCTCCGGCACCGTGAAAAAGATCGACAGCTTCCTCGCCTCCAACGGGCGGCGGATTCCGGCCATTACCATCGAATCGGACGGTCTGATGGCGCGGTGCGAGAGTCTGGAGCCGCCGGTCTATCACAACCAGCAGGAGTTCCTTCAGACGCTGACCGACAGCGGCATCGTGGGTCTGGGCGGCGCAGGCTTCCCCACCTCGGTCAAGCTGACGGTGAAGAATATGGCCAAGATCGACGCCGTCATCGTCAACGGCGCTGAGTGCGAGCCCTATATCACCTCCGACACCCGGACCATGCTGGACCAGTCCCGGCTGGTGATGGAGGGCGCGCGGATTTTGCAGCACCAGCTCAAGGCCCCGAAGATTCTCTTTGCCATCGAGGACAACAAGCCAGAGTGCATCGCCCTCTTTGAAAAGCTCTGCGCCGCCGAGGACGCCATGGAGGTCTGCTCCCTGCCGAGCATGTACCCCCAGGGCGGCGAAAAGGTGCTGATCTACCACACCATGGGCCGTCTGGTCCCCGAGGGCAAGCTGCCCATCGACGTCGGGGCCATCGTCATCAACGTCACCACGCTGGCCTCCATCGCCCGGTATCTGGAGCACGGCCTGCCCCTGGTGCGCAAGTGCATCACCGTGGACGGCTCCGCGGTCAAGGAGCCCAAGAACGTGGTGGCCCCCATCGGCGCGTCGCTGGCCGACGTCTTCGCCTTCTGCGGCGGCTTCAAGGCCGAGCCGAAAAAGGTCCTCTACGGCGGCCCCATGATGGGCATTGCCGTGCCGGATCTCTCAGAACCCATTCTGAAAAATACCAATGCCATTCTGGCCTTCGCCGAGGATGAGGCGACGCCGCCCAAGACCACGGCCTGCATTCGCTGCGGCCGCTGCATCGGCCACTGTCCCCTGCGGCTGATGCCCGCCGAGGTGGAGGACGCCTATGCCGCGGGCGATGTGGAGAAGCTGGCGGCGCTGAAGGTCAACCTCTGCATGGAGTGCGGCTGCTGCAGCTACATCTGCCCGGCCCACCGGCCCCTGGTGCAGACCAACCGTCTGGCCAAGGCCAAGGTGGCGGCCTATCTCCGGGAACAAAAGCAAAAGGAGGCGGCGGCCAAATGAAATTACTCGTATCCTCTTCCCCCCATATGCAGACCCGCACCACCACCGCCGTGCTGATGCGCGACGTAGTCATTGCCCTGGTCCCTGCCCTGATCGCCGCGGTGTGGATCTTCGGCCTGCGCTCGCTGCTGGTGACGGCCGTGGCCGTGGCCGCGGCGGTGCTCACGGAGTACGTCTTTGAAAAGGCCGTGGGCCGGGACGTGACCGTCTCCGACTTCTCCGCCGTGGTGACCGGCATGCTGCTGGCCTTCAACCTGCCGGTGACCATTCCCCTCTGGCAGGCTGCGCTGGGCAGCATCGTGGCCATCCTGGTGGTCAAGCAGCTCTTCGGCGGCATCGGCCGGAACTTTGCCAACCCCGCCATTGTGGGCCGGATTGTCCTGTTCCTCTCCTTCTCCAAGACCATGACCGCCTGGCAGTTCCCCGACGCCGTGTCCTCGGCCACGCCGCTGGCCCTGATGCGCGCCGGTGATATGGCCGCCCTGCCCTCCCTGGGGCAGATGTTCCTGGGCCTCAAGGGCGGCTGCCTGGGCGAGGTCAGCGGTCTGGCCCTGCTGATCGGCTTTGCCTATCTGCTGATCCGCAAGGTCATCTCCTGGCATACGCCGGTGGTCTTTGTGGGCGTGGTGTTCCTCCTCTCCTGGCCCCTGGGCGGTTCCCTCTCCTATGCCCTGTGCCAGATTCTCTCCGGCGGCCTGCTGCTGGGCGCGATCTTTATGGCCACCGACTACGCCACCACCCCCTCTACCAACTTCGGCCGGGTGCTCTTCGGCCTGGGCTGCGGCCTCTTCACGGTGCTGATCCGCCAGTGGGGCAGCTACGCCGAGGGCGTCTCCTTCGCCATTCTGTTTATGAATATCCTCACGCCCTATCTCTCCAAGTGGACGAAATCCAAGCCGTTGGGAGGTGTCGCCCGATGAAAAACCTGGGAGTCAAAAGCATTGTCGTGCTGGCAATCATCTGCCTGGTGACCTCCGGCGCCCTGGCGGTGGTCAATTCCTTCACCGCCCCGGTCATCGAAACCGCCGCCCAGGCCCGGGAGGACGCCAGCCGCCGGGCCGTGCTGCCCGAGGCCGCGACCTTCGAGACTGTGACGTCCGACGCCCTGCCCGAGACCATCACCGCCGCCTACGAGGGGCTGGACGAGGCCGGGAAAACCGTGGGCTACGTCTTCACCGCCAAGGGCCGGGGCTTTGACGGCGATATTACGGTTATGGCCGCCATCGAGCCCGGCGGGACCATCCTCCATGTCGCCACCATCGACGTCACCAGCGAGACCAAAACCCTGGGCGGCCAGACCGCCAGCGAGAGCTACACCAGCCAGTACGCCGGACAGGACGCCTCTCTCGCCGGGGTGGACGCCATTTCCGGGGCCACCATCACCTCGGAGGCCTACGAGGGCTGTATTCTCGACTGCTTTGCCGCCTTTGACGCGGTGAAAGGGGGTTAGGACGTGAAACAATCGAAGCTGTCCATCATCATCCGGGGCCTTATCAAGGAGAACCCGGTGCTGGTGCTGGTGCTGGGCACCTGCCCCACCCTGGCCATTTCCACCTCGGTCTCCGCCGCCATCGGCATGGGTCTGGCCGCCACGGCGGTTCTGATCTGCTCCAATGTGGCCATCTCGGCCCTGCGCAAGACCATCCCCGAACAGGTACGCATTCCCTGCTATATCGTCCTGATCGCCGGATTTGTCTCGGTGGTCTCCATGATCCTGGAGGCTTACGCCTACAGCCTCTATGAGTCTCTGGGCGTCTACCTCTCGCTGATCGTGGTCAACTGCATCATCCTGGGCCGGGCGGAGATGTTCGCCAACAAGAATACGGTCCTCGATTCCGCCCTGGACGGCATCGGCATGGGCCTGGGCTTCACCCTGGCCCTGACCGCCATGGCAATCATCCGCGAGGTCTTCGGCAGCGGCTCCATCCTGGGCTACCCCATTCCGTGGCTCACCGACAATCCCATCTCCATCCTCTCCATGGCCCCCGGCGGCTTCTGCATCTTCGGGTGCATGATCGCCCTGGTCAACAAGCTGACCCACGGCAACCGCAAGGCCAAATCCGGCTGCGCCGCCTGTCCCGCCGCCTCGGCCTGTCAGGGAAAGGAGTGTGAAGGTAAATGAAAGCCGTCCTGGTGACCATCCTCACCGCCGCCATCACCAACAACTATGTGTTGGTCAAATTCCTGGGCATCTGCCCCTTCCTGGGCGTCTCCAAGAAGCTGGACCAGGCCACCGGCATGTCCCTGGCCGTCATCTTCGTTCAGCTGCTGGCCACTGCCGTCACCTGGCCTATCTACCACTACCTGCTGGCCGGACGGATCGATTTCACCTATATGGAGACCGTGGTCTTTATCCTGGTCATTGCGGCCCTGGTTCAGCTGGTGGAGATTGTGCTCAAGCGGTATATCCCGGCGCTCCACGCCTCCCTGGGCGTGTATCTGCCGCTGATTACCACCAACTGCGCCGTCCTGGGCGTCACCGTCAACAACATCCGCGACGGTCTGGGCTTTGCCGACTCTATGCTCACCTCTCTGGGCTGCGGCCTGGGCTTCTTCCTGGCCATGGTGCTCTTCTCCGGCGTCCGGTCCCGGGTGGCCGTGGCCAAGCCCCCCAAGTCCTTTGAGGGACTGCCCATCACTCTGATCTCCGCGGCCATTGTGTCCCTTTCCTTCTTCGGCTTCGCGGGCATCATCACCAATCTCTTCGGCTAAGGAGGCGCGGATATGGAAATTCTCATTCCCGTCGTGGCCGTCACCGTCATCGGCCTGCTGGCCGCCGGTATGCTGGTGGCCGCCTCCAAGTTTATGGCCGTCCCCGTGGACGAAAAATTCACCCAGCTCCGGGAATGCCTGCCCGGCGCCAACTGCGGCGCCTGCGGCTACGCGGGCTGTGACGGCTACGCCCAGGCCCTCAGCGAGGGCGGCGTCAAGCCCAACCTCTGCGTGCCCGGCGGAGCCGGCGCCGCGGCTAAGGTGGCCGCCATCCTGGGCGTCGAGGCCGGCGACGTGGAGACCGTGGCCGCCTTTGTCGCCTGCCAGGGCGGCTGCGTCCACTCGGGCAAGAAGTGCGACTACGCCGGTATTCCCACCTGCGCCGCCGTCAACCTGATGTTCGCCGGGGACGGGGCCTGCTCCTATGGCTGCCTGGGCTGCGGCGACTGCGCCCACGTCTGCCCCAACCAGGCCATTACCGTCATCGACGGCCTGGCCCGGGTGATCCCGCCCCGCTGCTCCGGCTGCGGCCTGTGCGTCAAGACCTGCCCCAACCACCTGATCCGGCTGCTGCCCGCATCCCAGCGGTTCGCGGTCAGCTGCTCCAGCGAGGACAAGGGCGTCATCACCAAGAAAGCCTGCTCCACCGGCTGCATCGGCTGCAAGAAGTGTGAGAAAACCTGCCCCAACGGCGCGATTTCCGTGGTCAACAACCTGGCCCGGATGGACCCGGCCCGCTGCACCCAGTGCGGCGCTTGTGCGGAGGTCTGCCCCACCGGCGCGCTGCGGACGCTTGTTTATCCCGCGCACGCCAGCGGTTCGTGATGGAGCCGTCCGACCTGGAGATTGCAAGCCGGTATTTTGCCCGGACCCTGCTTCCGCTTCTGGCCTTGTTCTACTTTTGCATGGGGCTCTCCCAGCTCCATCGGAATAGGGAGAAAATTTGACCGACAATTCCATTTTTTATAGGAGGATCCGGAGAGAATGATTGCAAAATTCGCGAACCTGTTGTATAATAACACGCAATCGCATTTGTCCGAGCATTGCCGGAAAAGCATAAGGAGGAACCTCCATGAAACTGTCGCAGCGGGTTCAGACCTGTGAACTCTCTCCCATGCGGAAATTCCACCCCTACGAGGTGGAGGCCCAGGCCAAGGGCCGCAAAATTTATCATCTGAATATCGGCCAGCCGGATATCGCCACGCCGGAGGTCTATTTTGACGCCGTTAAGCACTTTGCCGCGCCGGTCCTGGAGTATGCCGAGTCTCCCGGCGTCCCCTCGTACCTGCACGCTGTCCAGGCCTACTATGAGCGGCTGGGCGCGCACTATGAGGAAGCCGACATTCTGGCTACCACCGGCGGCTCCGAGGCCCTGAGCATTCTGATGCAATGTATCCTGGACCCCGGCAGCGAGGTGCTGATTCCCGAGCCCTATTACCCCAACTACGCCACCTTTATCCGGGCCGCCTGCGGCGAGGTCTGCCCCATTCCCACCTCCCCCGAGGAGGGCTACCGCTATGCCGACCGGGCCAAGATCGAAGCCCTGATTCATGAGAATACCCGGGCCATTATGATTACCAACCCCTCCAACCCCACCGGCGTCATTCTCGACGCCGCGGAACGGCAGATGCTCCTGGACATCGCCCGGGAACACGACATCTACCTGATCTGTGATGAGGTCTATCGGGAATTTACATATAATGGCGAGGGTCTGGTGACCATGGGCACGCTGGACGACCCCAACGGCAATCTGGTCATCATCGACTCGGTGTCTAAGCGGTTCTCCGCCTGCGGCGCGCGCATTGGCTGCCTGATCTCCAAGAACAAGGCGCTGATGGCTGAGGCTCTGAAATTCTGCCAGGCCCGGCTCTCGGTGGCCACCCTGGATCAGGTGGCGGCTGCCGCCCTGTACACCGTGGAGCAGTCCTACTTTGACACGGTCCGGCAGGCGTACCAGCGGCGGCGGGATACGGTCATGGAAAAGCTCCACGCCATTCCCGGCGTCACCTGCGAGGTGCCCAACGGCGCTTTCTATCTGATGGCCGCTCTGCCCATCGACGATGCCGAGCGCTTCCAGAAGTGGCTGCTGACCGACTTTGAGGACCAGGGCGAGACCGTCATGTTCTCCCCCGGCCACTCCTTCTACGCCACGCCCGGCAAGGGTGTCAACGAAGTGCGCATCGCCTATGTGCTCAAGGAGGCGGATCTGGCCCGAGCTATGGATCTGCTGGCCCTGGGCATCGCCCAATATCAGAAAACCATGATGTGAGTCCCACAGAATGGCCTGGTTCCGTTTCCAGGCCATTTTTACGTGTTCTTAACATATTTTCTCCGAAAATAAGATGACAATTCCCTTTTTTTATGTCATAATATGGAGGAAACCATTTCGATCAGGAGGAAGCTCTATGCGTAAAACCAAGATCATCTGCACCATCGGCCCCGCCAGCCAGAGCGAGGAGGTGCTGACCAAAATGTGTCTGGCCGGCATGAACGTAGCCCGGCTCAACTTCTCCCACGGCGACCACGCCGAACAGCTGGCCAAGCTCAACACCATCAAGAAGGTTCGGGAAGCCCTGAATCTGCCCATTGCCATCATGCTCGATACCAAGGGCCCCGAGTTCCGCATTAAAACCTTCGAGGGCGGCAAAATCACCCTGGCCGACGGCGACCCCTTCACCTTCACCGCCCGGGATGTCAAGGGCAATCAGCAGGAGGTCTCCGTCTCCTACCCCGGCCTGGTCCGTGATCTGGTCCCCGGCGACACCATCCTCCTCAACAACGGTCTGCTCTCCTTCCGCGTGGAGGAAATTCAGGGCAAGGATATCCGCTGCACCACCCTGATCGGCGGCGTCCTCTCTGACCGCAAGAGCATGAGCTTCCCTGGGAAAATGCTCAGTCAGCCCTATCTCAGCGAACAGGACAAAAAGGACATCCTCTTCGGCATCGCCAATGAGGTGGACTATATCGCCTGCTCCTTTGTCTCCTGTGCCAAGGACCTGGAGGCCGTCCATGAATTCCTCCGCGCCAACGGCGGCGACGATATCGCGCTGATTGCCAAGATCGAGAATCAGCCCGGCGTGGACAATATCGAAGAGATCTGCTCCAAGTGCGAGGGTATCATGATCGGCCGCGGCGATATGGGCGTCGAAATTCCCTTCGAGGAGCTGCCCGCCATCCAGAAGCAGCTGATTACCAAGTGCCGTATGATGGGCAAGCGTGTCATCACCGCCACGGAAATGCTCGAGAGCATGATCTACAACCCCCGCCCCACCCGGGCCGAGATCTCCGACGTTGCCAACGCCGTCTACGACGGCACCAGCGCCATTATGCTCTCCGGCGAGAGCGCCATGGGCAAATACCCCGTGGAGGCCGTGGCCACCATGGCCAAGATCGCCGAGCGGACCGAACAGTCCATCGATTTCAGGAGCCGGTTCCATTCCAACCAGTTTGAAATCCACAACATCATCGACGCCATCTCCCACGCCACCTGCGGTATGGCCATCGATATCAACGCCAAGGCCATTGTGGCCTGCTCCCTCTCCGGCGGCACCGTGCGGCTGGTCTCCCGGTTCCGTCCGCCCATGGACATTCTGGGCATTACCACCAACAAGAAGACCTGGCGGAAGCTGGCCCTCTCCTGGGGCGTCACGCCGATGATGTGCGAGGAGCTGCCCTCCACCGAGGTCCTGTTCTACACGGCTAAGAAGCTGGCTCAGCATGCTTTTGAGCTCCAGCCCGGCGATCGCATCGTCATCACCGGCGGCGTCACCAACGGCACCTCCGGCAACACCAACCTGATTAAGGTCGAGCAGTACACCTGAGTAAATTATTCCGTTTCTCGGGGCTGATGGCAGCATCAGCCCCGTTTTTATGAAAGGAGCATGCCCCATGTGGACCTACCCCGAGGACCGCACCGCCGGTGTGATCACCGCCGCGGCCCAGCGGCTCAGCGAACATGGCGACGCCGGCTGCCCCAAGCTGCCGGAGACGGCGGTGCTGTTCTACATGCACAGCGGTCCGGCCTATCTCCAGCGGACCCGGCCCTGCCGCCTGCTGCTGGAAAAGCTGCCCCGGTTCCTCCAGGGCGGGCCGGTCTACGGGCTGGGCGATGCCCTCTGCTTTCTCGACGGCGGCCGGGGCGCGCCCCAGGCCGTGGATACGCTGGAGACTTTGGCGGCCCTGGGCGTCAGGCGTGTGTTTACCGTGGGCATGTGCGGCAGCTTCTCCGACCAGGTCCGCGTGGGCGATATCTTGACGCCGTCCCGGGCCATAGTAGAGGAAGGGACCTCGCTGCACTATTACCCCGCCATCTCCGAGGCCAGACCCGATCCGGCCCTCCTGCACGCGCTGTACGCCATTCCCGGGGCGAAACCGCTGCCCATCGTTTCCTGTGACGCCGTGTACCGGCAGACCTTCTTCAAGGAACAGCTGTGGCGGGAGCAGGGGGCCGTGGCCGTGGATATGGAGACCTCGGCATTGTTCAGCGTCGGCGCGTATCTCGGCCTGCCCGTGGCCGCCGCGCTGATGGTCTCGGACTGTCACCCCCGCCGCGAGGGGGATTCCCCCTGGTCCTGGGAGATGACCCCGGCCCTGCGGGAGCAGCTCTTTGAAGCGGTCATAACGGCCATCCTTTCCATAGAATGATCATGCGGCGCTGGAAATACCCCAGCGCCGCAGCGTGTCGAAAAAGTCTTTTCGCCACGCTGCGCGTATTTTTAAACTTT
>DVFN01000007.1 GCA_018713205.1 Candidatus Avoscillospira stercorigallinarum
CACCGCACAATTGTGTCTGCGGCCTTCGCCCAATCTTTTGCCTCATCCGTGCAGTTATAAAAGGGGGAAATACATACAGTATTCCCGCCCTTTTATAACTTTCGTATGAGGCAAAATCTTTGGCCGAATGCGCTTGCCAAATTGTGCGGTGCTGCCCTAGGCCGCAGGCATGGCAAAGCCGTGCATGTTCCCGCCCTGGCGGGTGTCGGTGACGTCGCCGCCGATGACCTCGTCCCCGTGGACCAGCACGGTGGCAAAGTGGTTCTGCCCCTCGTCCTCGGGATAGTTGGTAATGGCATAGACGTAACGCTTGACGGCCTTTCCGGCATACTGGCTCAGGTCGTAGCCCTGGGACTGCTGGAGCTGATTGTAGCGGGTGAAGACGTTATTGAACTCCACGGGGATCTTCACTTCCTGGGTCTCCACCGGCGTTTCGGCCACCTCCCAGCCGAAGGACTGGAGGAAGGCCACCCGGCCCTCGTTGGAGCCGGCGTCGATTTCGGCGGCAGCGGACTCCTGGACCGACGCCGCAGGCGCCTCGCCGGCCTTGCCCAGCAGCACAGCCAGCAGAACCACCACCGCCACCGCCACAATGAGGCCGGTGAGCACCTTGCGTTTGGAAACCTTTGCGGACATAATCACCATATGCTTCCCTCCGTTATGTTTGGGTGGTACAGCCTATGAGAAAGGGTGGACAAATATGCAGCGATTGGATAAGCGTCTCTCCGAGGCCGGCGTGGCCTCCCGGCGGGAGCTGAAGGCCATCCTCAAGGCCGGCCGGGTCCAGGTCAACGGCGAAGTGGTCCGGAGCGGCGAGCGGAAGGTGGACGAGACCGCCGACGAGATCCGCGTGGACGGCGTGGTGGTCGCAGCGCCGCGGCAGGTGCTGTGGATGCTCCACAAGCCGGCAGGCTACGTCACCGCCACCGAGGCCCCGCGGGAGAGAACGGTGATGGAGCTGGTGCCCGAGCCGCTGCGGGCGCTGGACCTCAAGCCTGTGGGACGGCTGGACAAGGACACCGAGGGACTGCTGCTCTTCACCAACGACGGGAAGCTGCTCCACGACCTGATCTCGCCCCGGCGGCACGTGTGGAAACGGTACTACGCCGAACACGAGGGCCGGGCCGGGCCGGAGGATCAGGCGGCCTTCGCCGCGGGAATGCCTCTGGGCGGCGGCGAGACCTGTCTCCCGGCGGTTCTGTACCCCCTGGGGCCGGGGCGCAGCCTGGTGGATCTCCGGGAGGGCATGTACCACCAGGTCCGGCGGATGCTGGCCGCCCGGGGCATGCCGGTGACCTATCTGCGGCGAATTGCCTTCGGCGGCCTGGAGCTGGGGGATCTGCCCCCGGGTCAAGGCCGGGAAGTGGCTCTGGAAACGGTGCTTTCACCGCCTTGTGATATTGCACAAGCGGGAAGTCGCTGGGTTTTGAGGGACGGAGGCGACGGGCTTTAGCGTTAATGACGAAAAACTTGAAAAATAGCACAAAAAAACCGGCCTGATTTCAAGAGAAATGTCAACAACCCCTTGCAAAAAATGTGAATTCGATGTATTATGTCAATAAAGCTTTGTGTAATTAGCATCGTTCCATAAAAATAAGGGGAGGGCGTCTTCATGTCCAGCCGAATGTTTCAAAGCGTGATCGTCCAGATGAAGGAAGCCACAGACCGGGTGATCGGCGTCATCGATGCCGATGGAAATGTCGTATCCTGCAGCGAAACCTCCATGATCGGAGAAAAATGGCCCGAGGCGGTGATCCGTCTCAACAGCGCGCCGGACTCCATGGTCATCGTGGACAAGCGGACGATGAAGCCGCTGGTCAGCTGGAGCGCGTATTTTGACTATGCCGTCTTCGTGGACGGCGACGACGACGTGGCCCGCAGCGTCTGCATCATGGCCTACGTGGCCCTGAACGGCGCGAAGACGTATTACGAGGAAAAGCACGACAAGGGAACCTTTGTCAAAAACATCATCACCGACAATATCCTGCCCGGCGACATCTATATCCGCGCCAAGGAGCTCCACTTCACCACGGACCTGCCCCGGTCGGTGCTGCTGATCCGCCAGGTGGGCCGGGCCGACGTGGCCGCCGTGGACGTGGTGCAGGGCATGTTCCCGGACAAGCAGCAGGACTTTGTCCTCAACATCAATGAGACCGATATCGCCGTGGTCAAACAGGTCACGGCCAACACCGACACGGCCGAGCTCTATAAGATGGCGCAGGAGATCGAGAAAACCCTCAAATCCGAGCTGTTTATCAAGACTGTCATCGGTATTTCCACCATGGCCGGGCACCTGCGGGAGCTGGCCGACGCCTATAAGGAGGCCCAGACCGCCATCGAGGTCGGCAAGGTCTTCGATACCGAGAAGAGCATCATCACCTATGAGAACCTGGGCATCGGCCGGCTGATCTATCAGCTGCCCACCACCCTCTGCGAGATCTTCCTCTCGGAGGTGTTCAAGAAGAACTCCATTGATTCCCTGGATCAGGAGACGCTGTTCACCATCAACAAGTTCTTTGAGAACAACCTCAACGTGTCCGAGACCTCCCGGAAGCTCTTTGTCCACCGCAACACCCTGGTCTACCGCCTGGAGAAGATCAAGAAGCTCACGGGCCTGGATCTCAGGGAGTTTGACCACGCCATCATCTTCAAGGTGGCTCTGATGGTCAAGAAATATCTTGCATCCCGGGAAAACCGGCTGATCTGATTTTCCCATGACCGGAGTACAACATGATTGAATTTAGAAATGTCCACAAAATCTACGAGCCGGGCACCCACGCCCTGAACGGCGTCTCGCTGAAGATCCAGGACGGCGAATTCGTCTTTCTGGTGGGTCCCTCCGGCTCCGGCAAATCCACCATCATTAAAATCCTTACCGCCGAGCTGATGCCCACCTCGGGCAGCGTCTTCGTCAACGGCTTCACCCTGGAGAAGATCCGCCGCAGCGCCGTGCCCTATATGCGCCGGACCCTGGGCGTCATCTTCCAGGATTTCCGCCTGATCGACAATAAGACGGTCTACGACAACGTGTCCTTTGCCATGCGCGTCATCGGCGCGTCGGAAAAGGAGATCAAAAAGCGCGTCCCCTATGTGCTGGAGCTGGTGGGGCTGGAGAACAAATCCCGCCGCCTGCCCCATGAGCTCTCCGGCGGCGAGCAGCAGCGTGTGGCCATTGCCCGGGCCCTGGTCAACAACCCCAATATGATTATCGCCGACGAGCCCACCGGCAACCTGGACCCGGCCCGCTCTCTGGAGATCATGATGCTCCTGGAGCAGATCAATGCCCTGGGCACCACCGTCATGGTGGTCACCCACGAGAAGGAGCTGGTGAACCGCTTCACCAAGCGGGTCATCGCCATCGAAGAGGGCCAGGTTATCAGCGACGGAATGGATGGGTATTACGCATATGAAGAAGAATAACATCGGCTACCTGCTGCGGGAGGGCATCCGCGGCATCTTCCTCCACGGCTTTATGTCCTTCGCGGCCATCTGGGTCACAGTGGCCTGCCTGTTGATTATCGGCACCTTTGGTCTGGTACTCTTCAACCTCAACGAGATGATCCTGGAGCTGGAGCAGGAGAACGCCATGCTCGTCTATATTGACGACACCTACTCCGAGGCCGAGGCCAAGAGCGTCGGCTCTCAGATCAACATGATTGCCAACGTCCACAACGCCGAGTTTATCTCCCGGGAGGAGGCGCTGGAGAGCTTCATCGAGGAGCAGCAGGACGAGGATCTGTTCGCGGGTCTGGAGTCCTCCACCCTCCGGGACCGGTTCGTCATCACCCTGGAGGACAACACCCAGATGCGCGAGACCGAGACGGCGCTCCGGGCCATCGAGGGCGTGGCAGACGTCACGTGCCATTATGAAATTACCGAAGGCTTCCAGACGGTCCAGCGGATTCTCAACATCGCCTCGGTCATCATCATCGCGGTGCTGCTGGTGGTGTCCATGCTGATTATCTCCAACACCGTCAAGCTGGCCATGTACGACCGCAAGGATGAGATCGCCATTATGAAGATGGTCGGCGCTACCAACGGCTTTATCCGCTGGCCCTTCGTGGTGGAGGGCTTTATCCTGGGCATCGTGGCCTCGGCCCTGGCCTTCTTCCTGGAATGGGGCCTGTACAACCTGCTGGAGACCCAGGTCGCAGCGGTGGACTCCCTGAACCTGATTTCCATTGTGCCCTTTGTGGAGGTCGTCGAAATCGTGGCCATCGGCTACGCCGTGGTGGGCTTTATTGTCGGCGTCATCGGCAGCTTGCTGTCTATCCGCCGCTTCCTCCAGGTGTAATACGTGATTCATAAGGATTGGAGCAATCGATACATGATGAAATCTTCCAAACCCCGCGCTAGAAATCCCAAAAAGATCTGCATTGCCGTCATTTCTCTGATGCTCTGCGTGCTGATGGTGGGAGGCCTTCTCACCTCGGCCCTGATGACCATGGCCTCCGCGGCCTCCTCCTCGGAGATTCAGAAGACCCTCAATGATCTGAAGAATCAGGCCCAGGAGATTGCCGACCAGGGCGCCGCCCTGCAGCAGGAAATCGACGCCAACCAGTCGGACACCCAGACTACCATTGAAAAGAAGTCCGACATTGACAAGCAGATCACCATTACCGAGGCGGAGATCCAGAACACCAACGCCCAGATTCAGCAGTACAGCCTGCTGATTGCCGAAAAGCAGTCTGAGCTGGAGGACGCTCTGGCCCGCCAGGCCGAGATGAATGAGACCTACAAGGCCCGCATCCGCGCCATGGAGGAGAACGGCACCATTTCCTATTGGTCCGTCCTCTTCAAGGCCACCAGCTTCTCGGACCTGCTGAGCCGGATCGACAGCATCCATGAGGTGGCTGAGGCCGACCAGCGGATGCTGGACGAGCTGGACGCCATCGCCCAGGAGATCGAGGCCGACCGCCAGTCTCTGGAGGATGAAATGGCCGCCCAGGAGGAGGCCAAGGCCGCCTTGGCCGAGCAGGAAGCCACGCTCCAGGCCCAGCGGTCCGAAGCCGACGCCTACCTGATCGAGCTGGCCGCCGCCTATGACAATCTGACCGACGAGTACCTGGCCAATGAGGCCGAGGAGGAGGCCCTCCGCAAGGAGATCATGGAGGCCCAGGCCGCCTATGAGGCCGCCCTCTCCGCCGAGGAGGCCGAGCGGCTGGCCCAGCAGAACCAGAACAACGTGGCCGGCTCCGGCTCCACCTCCAATGTCACCCCCAGCACCTCGGGCTTCATCTCTCCGCTGCCCGGCGGCGCCTATGTGACCTGCGCCTATGGCTGGCGGATTCACCCCATCTGGGGTGACGAGCGGTTCCACTCCGGCGTGGATCTGGGTGCCTCTCAGGGCACGCCCATCTATGCCATCGCCGCCGGTACCGTCACCACCGCCACCTATGGCGACGCCAACGGCTACTATGTCTCCATCAGCCACGGCAACGGCTACGGCAGCGTGTACTGCCATATGACCAACTATATCGTGTCCGTGGGCGACTCCGTCTCCCAGGGACAGGTCATCGGTTACGTGGGCTCCACCGGCTGGTCCACCGGTCCCCATCTGCACTTTGAGATTCATGTCAACGGCAGCACCGTCAATCCCATGGACTATATCTCGCTCTGACCGAACCGATTGCCCACAGCTCCCCGCGGGGCTGTGGGTATCTCCTTATTCTCAGACCAATATGAGGTGACTCCTTTGAAGAAGAAAGTGCTATGGATCGCCGTCGTGATTCTGCTGGTGGCGGTGACGGCTTTGACGACCTTTGCCGTGACGGTGACGCAGCTGTCGGCCCGGCTGTCTGCCGCGGCGGACCCGGTAACCGCCAAGCTCGGCGAGCTGGCGCAGTATATCGACCTCTATTTTATTGACGACTACGACGAAGCCGCCTTGACGGCAGCCGCCGCCGACGGCGCGGCCTCGGCCATGGTGGCGGCCACCGGCGACCGGTGGAGCTACTATATCAGCGCGGAGGATATGGCGGCCCATAATGAGCAATTATATAATGAGTACGTGGGAATCGGCATCGTCATTCAGGTCACCGACGGCGGCATGGAGGTCACCTCTGTCACCGAGGGCGGACCTGCCGAGGCGGCCGGCGTCCTGGTGGGGGATATCCTCACCGAGGTAGACGGCGAAGCGACCGACGCCCTGGGGCTGGACGAGACCAAAAACCGCGTCCGGGGCGAGGCCGGCACCACCGTGGAGCTGACCTTCCTCCGGGACGGCGCGGAAGTGGCGCTGACCGTGGAGCGAGCGGCCATCGTCTCGCCCGTGGCCGAGGCGGAGCTGCTGGAGGGGAACATCGGCTATATCACCATCGCCAATTTTGACTACCACTGCGCCGAGCAGACGCTGGCCTGCATCGACGAGATGGCGGCCCGGGGGGCCGAGGCACTGCTTTTCGACGTACGGTTCAACCCCGGCGGCCTGAAGGATGAGATGGTGGAGATTTTGGATACGCTGCTGCCCGAGGGCGATATCTTCCGCAGCGTGGACTATGCCGGCAGGGAAGAGGTGGATACCTCGGACGCCGCCTGCCTGGAGCTGCCCATGGCCGTGCTGGTCAACGAGGACTCCTATTCCGCGGCCGAGTTCTTCGCCGCCGCCCTCCAGGAGTACGGCGTGGCGGAGGTGGTCGGCGTGCAGACCAGCGGCAAGGGCAATTTCCAGTATACCTTTAACCTCTCCGACGGTTCGGCGGTGGCGCTTTCCGTGGGCAAGTATTATACGCCCAGCGGCAAAAGCCTGACCGACGTGGGCATCGTACCCGACGTGGAGGCAGATCTCTCCTATGCCGACTACGAGGCCCTCTACTACGGAACGCTGCCGCTGGACGAGGATGCCCAGGTTCAGGCAGCGCTGGAAGTCCTGCGGGAGAAAATCTCTTGACAGAATTGGCTGGGCGATACTATAATAATGTCTACTGTACAGACAGGCGGCTATTTTGAGCCGTGCTGTGACTCAGCGCCCCGTGCCGAAGCCGGGGCTGCGAACCGGAAGGATGGATCATTGGTGGCAAGAGAATATAAGATTACCAGCGCCCGGCTCAAGGAGCTGGAGACAGAGCTCAATTACCTCAAGACGACCCGCGAGAAGGAAGTGGCCGAGCAGATCAAGGAAGCCCGTTCCTTCGGCGACCTCTCGGAGAACAGCGAGTACGACGAGGCCAAAAACGAGCAGGCAAAGCTCTACGGCCGCATCGCCGAGGTGGAGAACATTCTCGCCAACGCCGTCATCATCGAGGAAAATGACGAGCCTGCCGGCCATGTCGGTCTGGGCTGCCGGGTCCAGGTGATGGATTTGGATCTCGGCGAGGAGGAGACCTACACCATCGTCGGCTCTCAGGAGGCCGATCCCCTGAACGGCTGCATTTCCGACGACTCTCCCTTCGGCCGCGCCATGGTGGGCAAGGGCCAGGGCGATGTGGTAGAGGTGGAGGCCCCGGTGGGCGTGCTCCGCTTCCGCATCCTCAGTGTGGCAAAATAAATGCCGAGAGAGGCATTGGTGCGCCTGTGCCTCTTTTTTGACTGGAGTGATATGCTTTGAATATCTATAAATTGGCCTTGCTGCTGCGCCGGCACTACAGCCGGATCTCGCCGATGCAGATGATCGCGGTGGTATTTCTGGCCATTATCCTCTTTGGCGGCTTCCTGCTGTCGCTGCCGCTGTCCTCCCGGTCCGGACAGTGGACCAGCTATCTCTCGTCGGTGTTCACGGCCACCTCGGCCACCTGCGTCACCGGCCTGACGATCTACGACACCTTTACCCACTGGAGCAATTTTGGCCAGGTGGTCATTCTGGTTCTGATTCAGGTGGGCGGCCTGGGCTTTATGACCATCGCCTCCTTCTTCTTCCTGGTGGCCAACCGCCGCATCGGCCTCAAGCAGCGGCTCCTGCTGGCCCAGAGTCTGGGCGTAGACCAGATCAGCGGCATCGTCCGCCTGGTCTATAAGGTCCTGGTCCGTACGGCCATCATCGAGGGCGTCGGCGCGCTGATTCTCACGGTCCGCTTCGCCTTCCTGGTTCCCCTTGACCGGGCTCTGTGGTGGGGCATCTTCCACTCGATCTCGGCCTTCTGCAACGCCGGCTTCGATGTGGTGGGCGCGGTGGACGTGGGCGGCAGCCTGATCCCCTTTGTGGGGGACTGGGTGGTGAACCTGACGATTATAGCCCTGATTACCCTGGGCGGCCTGGGCTTCTTCGTCTGGGACGACGTGCTGACCAAGCGGCGCTTTAGAAAGATGGCGGTCTATACCAGGCTGGTGCTGATTATTTCGGCGATCCTGGCGCTGGGCGGCGGCGCGCTGATTGCCCTGGTGGAGTGGAATAATCCCGCCACGCTGGGCGGACTCCCGGCGGCGGAGAAGTGCCTGGCGGCGCTGTTCCAGTCGGTCACCTCCCGTACGGCGGGCTTTTACTCCATTCCGCAGGGCGCCATGTCCGATTCGGCCAAGGCCATCACCGACGCCCTGATGCTGGTGGGCGGCTCCAGCGGCTCCACTGCCGGCGGTGTCAAAACCGTCACCATGGGCGTCCTGATTCTCGCGGTCATCGCCGCCGCCCGCGGCCGTTCCCGCGTCACCGTTTTCCGGCGGACCATCAACGCCCAGCAGGTCAGCGACGCCGTGGCCGTGGCCGTGCTGGTCTTCGGCATGTCCTTTACCGCGGGCCTGATTCTCTCGGCCACCAACGGCCTGCCTCTGATCGACTGCGTATTTGAAACCATCTCGGCCATTGCCACGGTGGGCCTTTCCACCGGAATAACGCCGGGTCTCAACGTGCTCTCTCAGATTTTGCTGATTGTATTGATGTATTTCGGGCGCGTGGGCGTCATGACCATCAGCCTGGGCTTCCTGCTGACCAATGTGGCGGAGGAGCGCTATCGATATGCCGATACCAAAGTGATGATCGGCTGAAAGGAAGAATGCTATGAAATCCTATGTTATCATCGGCCTGGGCCGCTTCGGTACTGCCTTGGCCATCAAGCTCCAGGACCTGGGCAACGAAGTCATGGTCATCGACGAGAGTGCCGAGCAGGTGCAGAAGATCTCCAACCGCGTCACCTATGCCGTGGTGGGCGACGCCCGGGATGAAGAGGTGCTGATCTCTCTGGGCGTGCGGAATGTGGACTGCGCCGTCGTGGCCGTAGGCAGCGATTTGGCTGCCAGCATTCTGATTACCCTGAACCTGAAGGCCCTGGGGGTGCCGCTGGTGGTCTGCAAGGCCCCGGACGACCTGCAAAAGCGGGCCCTGGAGAAGGTCGGCGCCGACCGGGTGGTCATTCCCGAGCGAGAGCTGGCCCTCAAGCTGGCCCAAAACCTCTCCTCCTCCAGCGTCCTCGACTATATTGAGCTCTCCAGTGAATGCGGCATCATTGAGATGACGCCCCCGGAGAGCTGGAAGGGCCAGACGATCCAGAAGATCGATATTCGCGCCAAATACGGCGTCAACGTCATTGCCATGCGCAATGCCGGCGGCAAGATCACCGTCGCCCCGGGACCCAATTATACCATTCGTGAGGATGATATCATGGTGATTCTCGGCGGCAGCGACGAGCTGAGCCGCGTCCAGAAGCTGTGACCCGGGAACGGATCACCAGCCGTAAGAACCCGCTGCTCCAGCAGCTGCGGCGGCTTTTCTCCAGCCGCGGCTGCCGGGAGGAGCTGGGTCTCTGCGCCGCCGACGGTACCAAGCTCTTGGCCGAGGCGGTCCGGTGGATTCCCGACGCTCTGCGGACCGTCGTGGTGACGCCGTCGGTGGACCCGGGCCCGCTGCCGCCGCAGGTGCGGCTGGTGGAGGTCCCGGAGGATATCATGGAGCAGATTTCTCCCATGGAGACGCCCCAGGGCGCGCTCTTCACCTGGACGCCGCCCCAGCCGCAGCCCCTGGAGCTGACGCCCGGGACGCTGATTCTCGACGGACTCCAGGACCCCGGCAACGTGGGGACGATTCTCCGCACCGCCGACGCCTGGGACCTGCCCGTGGTGCTGACGCCGGGCTGTGCCGACGCCTACGGACCCAAGACCGTCCGGGCCTCCATGGGCGCGGTCTTTCGCACGCCGCCCCAGCGGGCGGCCCATGCGGCGGTCGCCGAGGCCTGCCGGACCCGGGGGATTCCCCTGGTGGTCACCGCTTTGACCGACAGCGCGGTGGACCTGTGCAGCCTGGAGCTCTCCAAGGCCGCCGTGGTCATCGGCAGCGAGGGCCGGGGCGTGGGCCGGTTCTTCCTCGAGCAGGCGGATCAGACCGCCATTATTCCGATGAATCCCCGCTGTGAATCGCTCAACGCCGCCGTGGCCGCCACGGTGGTTTTGTGGCAGATGCGGCGCTGAACAGGCGGGAGGGACAGACGATGCAGAAGTTCTGGGTGTGGCTGGTGACGCGGAAGGGCCTGGGAATGCGGAGCGCCTATCAGGCGCTGCGGCAATTCCCCTCGGTGGAGGCGCTGTACTACGCCGATGAGGCGGCCTATCAGGCCGCGGGCCTCCAGCGCTATGCACCGCTGCTGGATAAGGACCTTTGGCTGCCCCAGGAGATTCTGCGCCGCTGCTATGATCGCGGCATTTCGGTGCTGACCTGGCAGGACAGCTGCTATCCGCAGCTTCTGCGGTCCCTGGAGGACCCGCCGCTGGTGCTCTATTATAAGGGAAAGCTGCCGCCGGACAACAGCCTGACCATCGGCGTCGTGGGTACCCGGGCCGCGTCGGTCAACGGCCAGCTCCAGGCCCGGCGGCTGGGCTACAGTCTGGGCCGGTGCGGCTGCACGCTGGTCTCCGGCGGGGCCAAGGGAATCGACGCCGCGGCCATGGAGGGCGCGCTCACCGGCGGCGGTCATGTGGTGGCCGTGCTGGGCGGCGGCGTAGACGTGGTCTATCCCCGGAGCAACCGGCGGCTTTTTGAAGAGGTGGTCTGGCATGGCTGCCTGCTCAGCGAGTATCCGCCGGGGACCCAGCCCCTCGCCGCCCATTTCCCGGTGCGCAATCGGATCATCAGCGGGTTAAGTCACGGCCTGCTGGTGGTAGAGGCGCCGGAGAAGAGCGGCGCGCTGATTACGGCCTATGCGGCCCTGGAACAGGGCCGGGATGTCTTTGCGGTGCCGGGCAGTCCCGGCGTCAAGACCTGCGGCGGCAATCTCAATTTGCTGCGGGAGGGCGCGATTCTGGTGCGGAATGCGGTGGATATCCTCCAGGAGTATGAGGGCCCCTATCCCGACCTGGTGGCCCGGTGCGTCCAGGCCCAGCAGGAGCTGGACGCCCGAGCGGAACCCGCCCTGCCCGAGACGCCGCCGCCCGCGGCGGAGGAGCCCGGCCCGGAGCCGATCCCGCAGACGGTGCTGGATGCCATGAGCCCGGAGGAGCAGCGGATCTGCGCGCTGCTCCAGGCGCGGGGCAATATGCAGATCGACAATCTGGTGGCGGAGACCGGAATCCCGGCAGGTCAGGCCCTGGCGGCGCTGACGCTGCTGGAGGTCAAGGGCGTCGTCCGCCGTCTGCCGGCCCGGTATTTTACTCTGGCCGGCGCAAAATGTAAGTAAGTTCGTAAGGAGCGGCATCATGTCCAAGGCAAAGACCAATCTGGTGATCGTCGAGTCGCCGTCCAAGGCCAAGACGATCGGCAAATACCTGGGCAGCGGCTACGAGGTCAAGGCCTGTATGGGCCACCTCCGCGATTTGCCCAAGAGCACGATGGGCGTGGATCTGGAGCACGATTTCACGCCGGTCTACCAGCCTGTCAAGGGCAAGGAAGACATCATCAAGGATTTGAAATCCCTCGCGAAAAAGAGCGATCAAATATATCTGGCAACCGACCCGGACCGGGAGGGCGAGGCCATTTCCTGGCATCTCCAGGCCCTGCTGGACATTCCCGACGACAAGGTCAACCGGGTCACCTTCAATGAAATCACCAAGGGCGTCGTGACCCAGGCCATCCAGAAGCCCCGGGCCATCGACCAGGACCTGGTGGACGCCCAGCAGGCCCGGCGGATTCTCGACCGGATCGTGGGCTATCAGCTCTCGCCGCTGCTGTGGAAAAAGGTGCGCCGGGGCCTCTCGGCGGGCCGGGTCCAGTCGGTGGCCACACGGCTGGTGGTGGACCGGGAGAACGAGATCCGGGCCTTTGTCCCCCAGGAGTACTGGACCATCGACGTGGACCTGGACCGGGTGGAGAAGCCCGGCAGCTTTACGGCCCGGTTCTACGGGGACCCCAAGAAGCGGGAGCTTCACAGCGAGGCCGAGACCCAGGCCGTCACCGCCTCCCTGGAGGGCCGGGAGTTCCGGGTTCTCAGCGTCAAGCGCTCCGAGAAAAAGCGGTCGCCCGCGCCGCCCTTTATCACCTCCACCCTCCAGCAGGAGGCCTCCCGGAAGCTGGGCATGACGCCCAAGCAGACCATGGCCCTGGCCCAGCAGCTCTATGAGGGCGTGGAGATCACCGGCGTCGGCGCCGTGGGTCTCATTACCTATATGCGTACCGACTCCCAGCGCCTCTCCGAGGAGGCCCTGGCCGCGGCAAAGGATTACATTCTCGGCCGCTGGGGCAGCGACTACTACTACGGCGAGCCCCACCGCTACAAGACCAAGTCCGCCGCCCAGGATGCCCACGAAGCCATCCGGCCCAGCAATGTGGCCCTGGACCCCGAGCGGGTCAAAGCGGATCTCACCCGCGACCAGTTCCGCCTCTATAAGCTGATCTGGGAGCGGTTCACCGCCTCGCAGATGGCCGTGGCCCTCTATGACAGCGTGGCCATCGAGGCCCAATGCGGCGAGAACATCTTCCGGGCCAATCACCAGAGCCTGAAATTCCCCGGCTTCACCACCCTCTATGAGGAGGGAAAGGACGACGAGCAGGAGGAGATTCAGTCTCCGCTGCCGGAGCTCAGTGAGGGCGAGCCTCTGCGGCGCACCGCCACCCGGCCCGAGCAGCACTTTACCCAACCCCCGGCCCGCTATACCGAGGCCACGCTGGTCCGGGCCATGGAGGAAAAGGGCGTCGGCCGCCCCTCCACCTACGCCAGCATTATTTCCACCATCCAGGACCGGGATTATGTGCTGAAGAAGGAAAAGCGCCTCTGGCCCACGCCCCTGGGCGAGGTGGTCACCGGTCTGATGATGGACCGGTTCCAGGATATCATCGACGTGGCCTTTACGGCCCATATGGAGGAGCAGCTGGACCAGGTGGAGGAGGGGAAGGTCCCCTGGAAGCAGGTCCTGGCCGACTTCTATGCCGGCTTCCACAAGGATATGGAGGAGGCCGAGGAAGCCCTCAAGGACACCCGGCTCAAGGTCCCCGAGGAGGAGACCGATGAGGTCTGTGAGCTCTGCGGCCGGAAAATGGTGATTAAATACGGCCGGTTTGGCCGGTTCCTGGCATGTCCCGGCTTCCCCGAGTGCAAGAATACCAAGCCCATCGTGGAGCGGATGCCGGGCCGCTGCCCCAAGTGCGGGTCCGGCCTGCTCAAGCGCAAGTCCAAGCGGGGCTATGCCTATTACAGCTGTGAACGCGGCGCGGACTGCGGCTTTATGACCTGGGACGTACCCACGGAGTTCGATTGCCCGTCCTGCGGGCAGACCATGTTCAAGAAGTCCGGCCGGGGCGCGAAGAAGCCCTTCTGCATCAACGAGGCCTGCGAGAACTTCCTCCCCGAGGACCAGCGCGGCGGCTACCGCAAGAAGACCGCCGCCGCGGAGGAGACGCCGGACGGTGCGGCGGCAGAGCCCAAGGCCCCTGACGGCGCGGCGGAGACCGCCGCCCAGAAGCCGGCGGCCAAGAAGACTGCCGCCGCGAAAAAACCCGCCGCCAAGAAGGCGGCGTCCGCTAAGAAGCCTGCCGTGAAGAAATCCGCCGCTAAGCAGGCGGAGGACACCGAAGCTTAGTCGAAGGAGGGCCTGATATGGAACAGGTAACCGTCGTCGGCGCGGGGCTGGCGGGCTGTGAAGCAGCCTGGCAGCTGGCCCAGCGGGGCATTCCCGTGCGGCTGTGCGAGATGAAGCCCGTGAAGATGACCCCGGCCCACCACGCGCCGGAGTTCGCCGAGCTGGTCTGCTCCAACTCGCTCCGGGGCGACCGGCTGGAAAATGCCGTGGGCCTTCTGAAGGAGGAGCTCCGGCGGCTGGACAGTCTGATTCTCGCCTGTGCCGAAGCCACGCGGGTGGAGGCGGGCGGCGCCCTGGCCGTAGACCGGACGGGCTTTTCCGCCCTGGTCACCGAGAAGATCCGGTCGCATCCTTTGATTACGGTGGAGACCGGCGAGGTCACGGAGCTTCCCGCGCCGCCGGTCATCATCGCCACCGGACCGCTGACCAGCGAGGCCCTGAGTCAAACCATTCAGACCTATTTCGGCGGCAAGGACTATCTCAACTTCTTTGACGCCGCCGCGCCGCTGGTCACCGCGGAGAGCATCGACATGGATCACGCCTGGTTCGCCTCCCGATACGACCGGGGCAGCGCCGACTATATCAACTGCGCCATGGATGCCGAGACCTATGCCGCCTTTGTCCGGGAGCTGACCGCCGCCGAGGAGGCGGAGGTCCACGGCTTCGAGGATAAAAAGGTCTTTGAGGGCTGTATGCCCGTGGAGGTCATGGCCCGCCGGGGCGTGGATACCCTGCGCTACGGTCCGCTGAAGCCCGTGGGCCTCAAGGACCCCAAGACCGGCAAGGAGCCCTATGCCGTGGTGCAGCTGCGGCGGGATAACGCCGCCGGTACGATCTATAATTTGGTGGGCTT
The DNA here is from genome assembly GCA_018713205.1 of Candidatus Avoscillospira stercorigallinarum. Classification (GTDB taxonomy): domain Bacteria; phylum Bacillota; class Clostridia; order Oscillospirales; family Oscillospiraceae; genus Avoscillospira; species Avoscillospira stercorigallinarum. The sequence goes on from DVFN01000007.1 coordinate 14,723, forward strand.
TCAGACCCATCTGAAATTCCCCGAGCAGAAGCGGGTCTTTTCCATGATCCCGGCCCTGCGGAACGCGGAGTTTGTCCGCTACGGCGTCATGCACCGCAATACGTTCCTTCATTCGCCGGACCTTCTGGACTGCTTCTATGCCGACCGCCGCAACCCGCTGGTGGCCTTTGCCGGACAGATAACCGGCGTGGAGGGCTATGTGGAATCCACCGCCTCGGGCTTTTTGGCAGCAGTGGCCATGGCCTTCAAGGTCCGGGGCCTGCCGCCGGTGGAGTTCCCCCGGGAGACGGCCATCGGTGCCCTGGGCCACTATATTTCCAACCCCAACGCCGTGAATTTCCAGCCGATGAACGTCAACTTCGGCATCCTCGCGCCGCTGGACCATCGGGTCAAGGGCAAGGCCAACAAGAATCTCGCCATCGCCCAGCGGGCGCTGGCCTGTATCGACCGGCTGCTGCCCGCCATCATGCTGCCGCAAGAAACAGAAAGGGTGTAAGCCATGCGGATCCTCATTGACGCCATGGGCGGCGACCACGCCCCCGAGGCCATTGTCAAGGGCGCCATTGACGCCGCCGCCGAATTTGGCGTGCAGATTGTCCTGGTGGGTCGGGGCGAGGCCATCTTAAAAAGCCTGACGGCGCTGGGCCTGGATACGCTGCCCAAGGGGGTGGAGGTGGCCAATGCCGACGATGTGGTCACCATGGAGGACGACCCGGCCACGGTGCTTCGCGCCCGTCCGGATTCGTCCATGGTAGTGGGCCTGCGGCTGCTGGCCGAGGGCGGCGGCGACGCCTTCATCTCGGCGGGCAGTACCGGCGCGCTGCTCAGCGCGGCGACGCTGGTGGTCAAGCGGGTCAAGGGCATTCGCCGGGCGGCCATGTGCCCGGAGATCCCCACCAAGACCGGCTCGACGCTTCTGATCGACTGCGGCGCCAACGCCGAGTGCACGCCGGAGTTTTTGGTGCAGTTCGCCTTGATGGGCTCGCTCTACGCCCGGAAGGTCCAGGGCAAGGCTGCGCCCAAGGTGGGCCTTCTGAACATCGGCTCCGAGCCCGGCAAGGGCACGCCGCTCCAGAAGGAGACGTATGCGTTGCTGACCAAGGCTGCTGAGCTGGGCCTGCTCCATTTCACCGGCAATGTCGAGGCCCGGGATGTGCCCCTGGGGGCTGTGGACGTGGTGGTAGCCGACGGCTTCTCGGGCAATGTGCTGCTGAAGACCATCGAGGGCACCGCCAGTCTGATGACCTCCATGGTCAAGGAGATTTTCCTCCAGAACGCCCTGACGAAGCTGGCGGCCCTGATCTGCCGCAAGGGCGTCCTGGCCATGAAGAATAAGATGGACTACCGGGAGGTGGGCGGCACCATGCTGCTGGGCATCTCCAAGCCGGTGGTCAAGGCCCATGGCTCCTCGGACGCCCGCGCCATCCGGAGCGCCGTCCGCCAGGCCATCGAGGCCGTGAACGGCGGCATGACCGAGGAGCTGCACAGCCAGGCGGCTGCGGTCAGCGACCTGCTGAAGCGCCAGTGAGCGTCCCGCGCTGGGGTCAAATGAAACGAATCGAGAGGAAACGACCATGTATACGGAATTGGAGCAGGGCCTGGGCTATACCTTTGCCGACAAGGCGCTGCTGGAAAACGCGCTGACGCACAGCTCCTATGCCAACGAGCGGCGGAGCAGCTGCGGCAGCAACGAGCGTCTGGAGTTCCTGGGAGACAGCATTCTGGGCTTTGTGGTGGCGGACTATCTGTTCCGCGTCCTGCCGGACCGGCCCGAGGGCGATCTGACGCGGATCCGGGCGGACCTGGTCTGCGAGCGCAGTCTGGCCCAGGTGGCGGCGGCGCTCCACTTGGGCGCGTTTTTGCGTCTGGGGCACGGAGAGGAACAGGGGGGCGGCCGCACCCGGGAGAGCATTCTGGCCGACGCCGTGGAGTCGGTGTTGGCGGCCTCCTATCTGGACGGCGGCTTCCAGGCCGCCAAGGGGATCATTCAGCGGCTGATTCTCACGGAGCTGCCCCAGGGCCGTCCCGGGAACTTTGACTGCAAGACCATGCTCCAGGAGCTGGTCCAGCGGCAGAAGGACCAGGTGATCCAGTATCATCTCACCGGCGAAACCGGTCCTGACCACGACAAGCACTTCACCGTGGAGGTGAGCCTCAACGGCCAGGTGGTGGGCGCTGGCGACGGCCGCAGCAAGAAGCGCGCCGAGCAGGCCGCCGCCGAGGCGGCCCTCCAGCGGCTCTTCCCCCGGGAGTACGCCGCGGCCCTTCGCTGAGGAGGCGCGCCATGTTTGAAGGATTTACCCCCGAGACCGTGGATTTTCTCTGGGGCATTCGGCTCAATAACGAGCGGGGCTGGTTCCTGGAGCATAAGGACCAGTATGACCGCGCCCTCTACGGCCCCATGAAGGCGCTGTCCCAGCAGGTATTCGCGGCCTTTCAGGACGTGCCCAATATGGACTACAAGCTCTCCCGGATCTACCGGGACGCCCGGCTCCACCCGCCGGCGCCCTATAAGGAGAGCCTCTGGCTCAGCATGCGTCCGGCGGACCTGCCCTGGAGCGAGCAGCCGACGCTGTATTTTGAAATTCGGCCCGAGGCATACAGCTACGGCTTTGTGCTCTGGCGGCCCAAGACGGCGGCGCTGACCAAGTTCCGCGCCATGCTCGCCGACCATCCGGCGGAATTCCCGGCCTTGGTCAAGAGGCTGGAGGCGGAGACGGGCCTCACCTTCCGCGGCGAGTCCTTCAAACGGCGGCTCCGCTGCCCAGACCCGCAGGTGGAGCCCTACTACAGCCTCCGCGGCATGCTGCTGGATACCGACCGTGCGCCGGACGACCTGCTATTTTCCCCGGCGCTGGCCGATACGGTGATCGAAACCCTGCGGAAGCTCTATCCCCTTTATGAATATTGCCTGAAATTCACTGTATAATTGCACCCCGGCGGACCTCCGCCGGGGTCAGCGTGTCGAAAAAGTCTTTTCGCCACGCTGTGCGTATTTTCAAACTTTTGAAAAAGTTTGAAAATACGTGTTGATTGAACGCGCAAGGGGTCTTAACCCCTTGCACACATTCCCCGCTGCTCTATCACATCAGCTTTCAGCGAGGTTTTTTGACAGTCTGACCCCGGCGGACCTCCGCCGGGGTGTAATGCGTTTGCGAGCGGCGGACCGCCCGACGCCGTGCCGCACTGGCTTCCAGCGGCACCACAAGCGCGGGTGTTACGATTGGTGAAAATGCTGTCGAATGGACTCATGGTGTTTTGCATAAATTCAAATAGAAAATCTATGGCAGCACCGCACAATTTGGCAAGAGCATTCGGCCAAAGATTTTGCCTCATACGAAAGTTATAAAAGGGCGGGAATACTGTATGTATTTCCCCCTTTTATAACTGCACGGATGGGGCAAAAGATTGG
>DVFN01000033.1 GCA_018713205.1 Candidatus Avoscillospira stercorigallinarum
TCTTTTGCCCCATCCGTGCAGTTATAAAAGGGGGAAATACATACAGTATTCCCGCCCTTTTATAACTTTCGTATGAGGCAAAATCTTTGGCCGAATGCTCTTGCCAAATTGTGCGGTGCTGCCTTAAATCCATCTCAGGAGCATCTTCGACCCCTGTCCAAAGATCTTGGCGTACAGCGTGCACGATGTTCAAGCAGAACAGACAATACGTTCAGCAGCACAGCGGCAGCCAAAAACAGAAGCACTACCCAGGCCAAAGCATCGATGGTATCCTCCAGGGAGGACCAGTCTCCCAGTCGGACGTGATCGCGAATTTGGAAGAACTGCGCCGCCACCGCGGCAGCTGCCAGAGACAGGCTGCCCAGAACGGCCCAAGGGCCCCGGGGTCTGCCCCAGGTCAGGGACAGCAGCGGTATCAGCCAGGCCCCCAAGCCCAGACAAAGACTGGTCACCGAATAAGCTACGATTTTCCCATTTGTCAGAAGCAGCAGCAGCAACAGCAGCACAGCAACGCCAAACGCCGCTACAGCACCCCACCCCAAAAGATATTCCACAGGCCGTCTCTCCCGGGTGAGGGCCAAGGTCTCGGTCAGCATCGCCTCCGCCGTCTCCACAGGAATGGATTCCGTCTCGGTCCGTTCTCCCCGCATCAGATCCACCAGGGAGACCTCCAGCGCCTCGGCCAGAGGCTCCAGGGTCCGGATGTCCGGGAAGCCCGCGCCCCGCTCCCATTTGCTGACGGTCTTGTCCGTGACATAGAGCCGCGCCCCCAGCTGGGCCTGGGTCATCCCCCGGGCCTTACGGGTCTCAGCAATAAACCGTCCCAGTTTTGCCGCGTCCATGGCCGCACCTCCTTTGACTCCAGTGTACCAGAGGCCGGTCCTTTTGGCAATCGACCCATCGTAGAGGCCGGATATTCAGGGCGAAATCGCGCTTTCCCAGAGGGCATACGCCTGTTCCCAGGTCTCCCGTACATAGGGGCGGCGATCATCGCCGATCTGTTGGGCATACCGCTCCACAAATTGGAGAAAGAATACCAGGCAGTCTCGGGACTGGCTCAGCTGACGGGCAATGACTCTGCTCCAAACCGGCGCCTCCCGGTACTGCCGTGACTGCCGGAACCGTTCCACATAGGCGGTAAAATCAAACGGCAGCCGCCGCTCCTCTACCCGCACCGTTCCGTCGGTAAGCTCCAGGATCGTATAGGGAATGGAGTCCTTCACGCACTCCAGCGGCAGCCCGCAAGATCCGGCATCCAGCAGCACCACGCGGCCATCGTCGGAAGCATAGTGCCATTGAATATGACAGTGCCCGAACAGATACACCCCGGGCGGCAGCTCCGACAGCCGCTGCTGAAACTGCGCGTCCCGGTCAAAATACCGGTGGATATCTCGCGTAAATGCCTCAAAGGAGATGTCCCCCATGGGGATACCGTTCCGAGACCACCCATGTTCCCCACTCCCGATGTTCCCTGTCGCCAATAAATTCCGCGGAAGAATGGGCAATATGAAGCGGAACGCCGTCCACCGTCAGCTCCAGCCGCTGCGGAAGCGACAACAAATAGGCCCGGTTTTCCGGGCTGAGATTTCGATAGCACCAATAGGAAATCTCCATCTGCCCATCCGTCCAGGTGCGCTGGTCCTGGTGCATCAGGGTCTCGAAGTAGCGCTCCTCATTGCCTCGGATCACATGGGCGTTGGGCAAATTCCGAATGCACGTGACACAGGCATCCGGCTCCGGATTGCTCAGACAATAGTCTCCGAGCAGAATATAGCCATCCACCCGCTGCGCTTCCGCATCGGACAGGACCGTCTCCAATGCCTCCAAATTCCCATGGATATCAGAAATAACCGCAAATTTCATAGCTATTCTCCTATCTTTTACAGCTGGTTTCCCATCTGTAAAGACGACAAATAACGGGATACGTTGCGGCATGGCGGCATGTGGGCATGGCGCCCCAGACTGTCGAAAAACCTCGCTGAAGATGTCTGTGACAGAGCAGCGGGGGAAGTGTGAAGGGGGCAAAAAGCCCCCTTCGCGTTCAATCGGCACGTATTTTTAAACTTTTTAAAAAGTTTAAAAATACGCACAGCGTGGCGAAAAACTTTTTCGACACGCTGTGGCGGCATGTGGGCATGCCGCCCTACGGCGCGAAGCGCACTTCTTCCCTCTTCCCTATTCACTCTTCCTTACCCCTGCGGCCCCTACGACGGGATCGATGGCCGGTGCGGCCGGCGGACTGCCTCTGGCCCGGGGCTGGCGGGCCGATGTGGGCATCGGCCCCTACGAAGGTCTATCCGGTCAATTCACCACGTTGACGGGCGTTCCGGCCTGGAAGGCGCGGATATTTTCTGCGGTGGTATCGAGAATTCGCTGCCGGGCCTCCCGGGCGCCCCAGGACATATGGGGGGTCAGGATGCAGTTGGGGGCGGTCAGCAGGGGGTTGTCCGGGCGGATGGGCTCGGTGGAGACCACGTCCAAGGCCGCGGCGGCCAGTTTGCCGGTGCGCAAGGCCTCGGCCACGGCGGGCTCACAGAGGAGCTGGCCCCGGGCATTATTGATTAAGATGGCTCCGTCCTTCATCTTTGCCAAGGTGTGCTTGTTGATAAGGCGGGTATTCTCTTCGGTGAGATTACAGTGGAGAAACACCACGTCGGACCGGCCCAGCAGCGTATCCAGATCCACATAGGTTCCAATGGCCCGGCCCTCATCACAGGGATTCGGGTCGCAGGCCAGGACCTCCATGCCCAGGGCCTTGACGATGGCTCCGGTGGTCCGCCCGATTCGGCCAAAGCCGATGATTCCGGCGGTCTTTCCGGCCAGCTCAATCAGAGGATAGTCCCAATAGCACCAGTCCGTGTGCCCGGCCCACTTGCCCTCGTGAACCGTATCGCTGTGGTGGCCGATGTGGTGACAGACCTCCAGCAGCAGGGCCACGGCAAACTGTGCCACCGAGGCTGTGCCGTAGGCGGGGACGTTGCAGACCGCGATCCCCTTCTCCCGGGCCGCGGCGCAGTCCACCACGTTGTAGCCCGTGGCCATGACCGCAATCAGCCGCAGATTGGGACAGCGGTCCAACGTTGCCCGGGAAATAGGCGTCTTATTGGTCACCGCAATCTCCGCGGCTCCGATGCGCGCTGCAATCAGCGGCGATTCCGTATAGGCTGTCCGGTCATAGACCGTCAGCTCCCCCAGCGCCTCCAGCGCGCTCCAGCTGAGATCGCCGGGATTCTCCGTAAAGCCGTCCAGCACCACCAGTTTCATGGGCGTTACCTCCTAAGAATGACGTTTTGCCTTGTGGACGTATTGCATGGTGAGGACGCCTTCCCGTCTGGGGCACTCGATGCCGTTCCTCACTGATTCCCTATTCCCTATTCCTTCTTACTTTCCAAAAATCCCGAACGCTGGATGAGAAAAGGAAGAGGGAATAGGGAATAGGTAAAAATCCCGAACGCTGGCGCATTCGGGATTTTTGGTGCCGCTGACCGGACTCGAACCGGTACGAAAGTCACCTTTCAGTGGATTTTAAGTCCACGGTGTCTACCATTCCACCACAGCGGCGTGGTATTTATTGTAACACCGATTCCCGCCCGCGTCAAGAAGAAGACCAGGCGTCGGGATTTGTGGAAAGTCGCGTAAAGATTTCATTTACCTTCGTGGTTTTTTTGTGTATAATAGGGCCATCAAGCTGCCGCCGACCGGGCGGTACGTTAAGGAGGAAGATTCTATGTCGAAACAAGGCAAGCAAAACAGCTGGCTCCGCAACTACGGCCTGCTGATCTGCATGCTGGCAGCCATCGTCGCCGGCTGCGTGGTGGGCTTCCTGTTCCCGGCCACGGAAGAGAGCACCGGCGCCAAGGTTCTGGAACCTCTGGGCACCGTATTTATCAACATGATGTTCTGCATCGTGGTTCCCATGGTCTTCGCGTCCATCGCCGGCGCTGTGGCCAATATGGGCAGCCGCAAACGGGCCGGCAAAATCATGGGCGTCACCATTGGTACCTTCGTTGTCACCGGCGCCATCGCCGCCTGCATCATGTTCGTGCTGATGCGGCTGGTTCCCCCGGTCCTGGCCCCTTGGCAAAATATCTCTGCCGAGGAGCTGGGCGAGTATGCCACCATCTCGCAGATGATCGTCAACTTCTTTACCGCTGAGGACTTTGTCAGCCTGCTGAGCCGCAAGGCCATGCTGCCGCTGATCGTCTTCTCCCTGCTCTTCGGCTTCGCCGTCAACCTCAACGGCGGCAAGGATACCGTGGTCGGCAAGTGGCTGGACGATCTGGCCAACGTGATGATGAAGTTCGTCAAGATCGTCACCTACTACGCTCCCATCGCCTTCTTCGGCTTCTTTGCCAACCTGGTGGCCACCTACGGCCCCCAGATCACCGCCGACTATGGCCGGGCGCTGCTGGTCTACTATCCCCTCTGCGCCGTCTACATCTTCACGGCCTTCCCGCTCTTCGCCCTCTTCGGCGGCGGCAAGCGCGGCCCCGGCGAGATGTTCCGCCATATCCTCCGGCCTGCCATGGTGTCCCTGGGCACCTGCTCCTCCGTCGCCACCATCCCCACCAATATGGAAGCGGCCGAGGACACCGGCATCTCCAAGGACGTCTCCGATATAGTGCTGCCCCTGGGCGCGACCATGCATATGGACGGCTCCTGCTTCTCCTGCGTGCTGAAAATCGCCTTCGTCTTCGGCGTCTTCGGCGTGCCCTTTGAGGGCATCGGCATGCTCGTCAAGGTCGTACTGGTGGCCGTACTGTCCTCGGTGGGCATGTCCGGTGTCCCCGGCGGCGGCTACATCGGCGAGTACATCATCTGCTCCATCTTCTTCCCCACCCAGATGGAGCTGGCCTTCCCCATCCTCGTAACCATCGGCAACCTGGTGGACCCCCCGGCGACCATGATTAACTCTGCCGGCGACTATGTGGTGTCCTTCATCGTCTCCCGCTTTGTGGACGGCAAGGATTGGCTCACCAAAGCCCTGGCCCGGAAAAAAATCGGCGCGAGATAAGCGCCCAGCCCAACGCCCGTCCCGGCAATGCCAGGACGGGCGTTTTCGCGTGTCGCGGCGCGGGCACCCTTCAGCCGCACAGGCCCCGGTTCCGGGCGGCCATTTAGGCCGCCCCTACAGCTCCAGGGCTTTGGCGGCCTTGCGCTTGTCCCGGAGGCGCTGGAAGAAGTCCCGCAAAAGCTGGGCGCATTCCGCCTCCAGGAGCCCGGCCTCTACCTGGGGCCGGTGGTTGAAGGGCAGCGCGAACAGGTCCACCACCGACCGGCAGCAGCCGGCCTTGGGGTCCGCCGCGCCGTAGACCACCCGGGGTATCCGGGCGTTGATAATGGCCCCGGCGCACATGGGACAGGGCTCCAGGGTCACGTAGAGCGTACACTGCCACAGTCGCCAGCCGCCCAGGGTCCGGCATGCCTCGGCGATGGCCTCGAGCTCCGCGTGGGCCAGGGCCGATTTCCCCAGTTCCCGGCGGTTCCTGCCCCGGCCCACAATCCGGTCCCCCAGGGTGATGACGCACCCCACCGGCACCTCGCCCTCAGCCGCCGCCGCCCGGGCCAGCGATATGGCCTCGCGCATCATGACTTCATCCATGGAATCCCTCCTTTTGCACCATCATAGCCCAGAAGGCCGCGTTCCGTCAAGCGAAATCCACCGCCCGGCCATGGACGCAAAAATCCCCGGAGTGACTCCGGGGTGGAAGAAAGTATGGGACTTACGAATCGGGCTCGCTGTTGGTGAAGCTGTGAGGTTATTCTACCGCCCGGCGGCCGCAAAGTCCGTCGAAGGAGCGGGGTTGCAAAAATATATTTTTCCTGGTACAATAAACCGATTTATGATACGCAAAAGAGGCGGATGTTTCATGGAATATCTGGCAGGTACATACGACGTGGCCGTCATCGGCGCGGGCCACGCGGGGATCGAGGCGGGCTTGGCCGCGGCCCGGCTGGGATGCCGCACCGCGGTCTTCACCATCAATCTGGATGCGGTGGGCAACATGCCCTGCAACCCGGCCATCGGCGGCACCGGCAAGGGCCAGCTGGTCCGGGAACTGGACGCATTGGGCGGCGAGATGGCCAAGGCGGCCGACCGCTGCTGCATCCAATACCGGATGCTCAACCGGGGCAAGGGTCCGGCCGTCCACTCGCTCCGCGCCCAGGCCGACCGCCGGAAGTACCAGGAGGACATGAAGCGCACCCTGGAGCGGCAGCCCAACCTGGACCTGAAGCAGGCCATGGTCACCGATCTGCGGCTGGAGGACGGCCATGTGGCCGCCGTCGTTACCCGTCTGGGGGCGGTATACGCCGTCAAGGCCGTGGTCATCGCCTCGGGCACCTATCTCAATGCCCGGGTCATCACCGGCGACTGCGCCTACGAATCCGGTCCCGACGGCATGCACGCCGGTCTGTTCCTCACCGAACGGCTGGCTGCCCTGGGCCTCTCCCTCCGCCGGTTCAAGACCGGCACGCCGCCCCGGGTCAACGCCCGCAGCGTGGATTTCTCCCAAATGGAGCTCCAGGAGGGCGACCAGGACCCTCAGCCCTTCTCCTTCTCCACCGGGACGCCGCCGGAAAACCGGGCCGTGTGCTACCTGACCTACACCAACGAGGAAACCCACAGAATCATCCGTTCCAACTTCGACCGCAGTCCCCTCTTCAACGGCACCATCGAGAGCGTCGGGCCCCGGTACTGTCCCTCCATTGAGACGAAGATCCACCGGTTCCCCGAGAAAACCCGCCACCAGCTCTTTATCGAGCCCTGCGGCCTGGGCACCGACGAGCTCTATATCCAGGGCCTCAGCTCCTCCCTGCCCGAGGACGTGCAGCTGGAGATGCTCCATACCATCCCCGGCCTGGAGCATGCCGAGATGATGCGCCCGGCCTATGCCATCGAATACGACTGCGTGGACCCCACGGAGCTGCTGCCGACGCTGGAGAGCAAAAAGATCCCCGGCCTCTACGGGGCGGGACAATTCAACGGCTCCTCGGGCTATGAGGAGGCGGCGGTCCAGGGCTTTGTGGCAGGCGTCAACGCGGCGCTGAAGCTCCAGAAGAAGGAGCCGCTGATTCTCCGCCGGTCCGACGGCTATATCGGCATCCTCATCGACGATCTGGTGACCAAGGGCACCGAGGAGCCCTACCGGGTGATGACCTCCAGGTCGGAGTACCGCCTTCTGCACCGGCAGGACAACGCCGACGAGCGGCTCTCCGCCATCGGACGGCGCATCGGCCTGGTCAGCGAGGCGCAGTACCAGGCGGTGCTGGACAAGTACGCCGCCGTGGACCGGGAAATCCGGCGGCTGGAGTCCTCAGGCGTGGCCGAGAGTCCGGTCCTCAACGCCATGCTGGAGGTCCAGGGTACCGCCCCGGTCTCCGGCTCGGCCCGGCTGGCAGACCTGCTGCGGCGGCCTCAAATCGGCTACGACCTACTGGCCCCCTTTGATCCGGACCGGCCGCCGCTCTCCCGGGCCATCACCGAGGCCGTGGAGATTCGCCTGAAATACGCGGGCTACATCGCCCGGCAGGAGAAGCAGGTAAAGGAGTTCCAGAAGGCCGAGAGCCGTCCCCTGCCGCCGGACGCCGACTATGAAGCCATTCAGGGATTGCGGCTGGAGGCGCGGCAGAAGCTCCAGGAGATCCGCCCCCTCTCCGTGGGTCAGGCCAGCCGGATCTCCGGCGTCAGCCCCGCCGACGTGGCCGTCCTGCTGATCTGGCTGGAGCAGCGCAGCGCCCAATAGCATAGACTTCCTCAACGCCCGCAATCGCGGGCGTTTTTCAGTGTCATTTCAGCTTCCGGCGCTATACTCATGGTGGATTAACCTGTAAGGAGGTCTACCATGATTGAAGTAGCACATCTCACCAAATGCTATGGCGACTTTCTGGCGGTGGACGACCTGAGCTTTTCCATCGAGGAGGGCCATGTCTACGGCTTCCTTGGGCCCAACGGGGCCGGAAAGTCCACCACCATGAATATCATGACCGGCTGCCTGTCGGCCACGGCCGGGCATGTGGCCATCGACGGTCATGACATCTTCGAGCATCCTCGGGAGGCCAAGCGCTGGATTGGGTATCTGCCCGAACAGCCGCCCCTCTATCTCAACGAATTGCCGGAGGAATATCTCCGCTTCGTCGGCGAGGCCAAGGGGCTCCGGGGACAGCAGCTCCGGGAGCAGATCGATTCGGTCATCGAACAGACCGGCATCCAGAAGGTCCGGCGGCAGTGCATCAACACCCTGTCCAAGGGCTATCGCCAGCGGGTCGGCATTGCCCAGGCTCTGCTGGGCGACCCCAAGGTCATCATCCTTGACGAGCCCACCGTGGGCCTGGACCCCATTCAGATCATCGAGATCCGAGACCTGATCCAGGCGCTGGGCAAGACCCACACGGTGATCTTCAGCTCCCATATCCTCTCCGAGGTCCAGACCATCTGTGAAAAGATCCTGATTATCGCCCACGGCAAGCTGATTGCCTTCGACACGCCGGAGAACCTGGAGCGGCAGCTCCTCTCCCCCAGCGAGGTCACCATACTGGCCGAGGCCACGGCCGACGAGTGCGCCGCCATTCTCGATTCCGTGCGGCACATCACCGGCCGGCAGCTCGAGGACGGCGGACAGGGCCGGACCCGGCTCCGCCTCAGCACCGATTTGTCCGACGTCCATGATTTGGCCCGTTCGCTGTTCTTTTCCTTCGCCAAGGCCAAGAAGCCTCTGGTGGAGCTGTCCGTCAAGAAGGCCAATCTGGAGGATATCTTCCTGGAGCTGACCGAACAATCGCCCGCGGCGGCCCCGACCGAGGCGCCTGCCGCCGATTCTCAAGAAACGGAGGCGGTTTCTCAATGATTGCCGTGTTCAAGCATGAGCTGCGCAGCCATTTCCATTCCCTGACGGCCTACGTCTTCGGGGCCTTTCTGCTGGCCTTTGTGGGCATCTGGGCCATGCAGTATAACCTCCAGAGCGCAGTCAGTAACTTCGAGTATGTCCTGGGCGACTCCAGTCTGATTTTCGCGGTGCTGGTGCCCATCCTGACCATGCGGGTCATCGCCGAGGAGCGCAAGCAGAAGACCGATCAGCTGCTCTACGCATTGCCCATCTCCACGGTTGAGGTGGTACTGGGCAAGTATCTGGCGCTGCTGGTCCTGCTCCTGATCCCTCTGGCGGTCATCTCCCTCTATCCCCTGCTCTTCGCCCAGTTCGGCGACGTGTATCTGCCCACCTCCTACGGCTCTCTGCTGGCCTTCTTCCTGCTGGGCGCGGCGCTGATTGCCGTGGGCGTGTTTATCTCCTGCCTCACGGAGAACCAGGGTATGGCCGCCGGCATCGGCGTGGCCGCCATGCTCCTCAACTACTTCAGCGTCTCCCTCTCGGAGTACGTCTCCGCCACGGCCCTGGGCTCGGTTATCACGATCATTGTGATTTTCCTGCTGCTGGGCTTCCTGATCCGCTATCTGACCCACAACGGCAATGTGGCCTACTGGGTGAGCTTTGTTCTCATTGCCGTCACCGTGGCTGTATACGTCATGGACAGCAGCCTCTTTGAGGGCCTGCTGCCCAAGGTCATGGAACAGCTCTCCCTCTTTTCCCGGTTTACCGTGGTGGTCAACGGCGTTTTTGATCTGACCGCTATTGTCTACTATCTCACTGTCCTGGGCTTTTTCCTGTTCCTGTCGGTTCAGTCCCTGGAGAAACGGAGGTATAACTGATGAAAAAGCCGGTATTTCCCAAGAAACATGCTCCGGCAGTAGACCGGCGCATCGCCTTCCAGGGCGGCTCCTATGCCCTGATTATCACCGCCGTGGTTCTGGCTATTCTGGTGGTGGTCAATGTGCTGGTCTCCGCTCTGCCCGCCACCTGGACCAAGCTGGACATCAGCTCGTCCCAGCTCTATTCCGTCACCAGCAACACCAAGGCCGTGGTCAACAACCTCAGCGAGGACGTGACCATCTACTGGATCGTCCAGGCCGACCAGGAGGACGAAATTCTCTCCAATCTGCTGGCCAAGTATGACAGTCTCTCGGACCACATCTCCGTGGTCAAGCGGAACCCCGACGTCTACCCCACCTTCGCCGAGCAGTACACCGATGAGACTGTCTCCAACAACAGTCTGGTGGTGGAGTGCGGCGAGAAATCCCGCTACATCCCCTACAGCGACATCTATCTGACCGAAACCGACCTCTACTACGGCTACTCCACCATTTCCGCCTTCGACGGCGAGGGCGCGATCACCTCGGCTATCGACTACGTGGTCAGCGACGAGCTGCCCCAGGTCTACCAGCTGGAGGGCCACGGCGAGGCCGAGCTGCCCAGCACCTTTGCCGACCAGCTGGAAAAGGACAACTATGCGCTCCAGACCCTGAGCCTCCTGAACATCGACGAGATTCCCGAGGACGCCAGCTGCCTGATGATCTATGGCCCCGAGAGCGACATCTCGGAGGACGAGGCGGCCATGCTCCAGGACTACGTGGCCGGCGGCGGGAAGCTGCTGGTGCTGGCCGGCACCACGGAGAATGCGCTGCCCAACCTCCAGAGCCTGCTGAACGGCTACGGCGTCACCGTGGCCGAGGGCGTGGTGGTGGAAGGTGACCGGACCCACTACGTCTCCGCGCCCGTTCTGCTGATGCCGGATCTCCAGAGCCACGCCATCACCGACTCCCTGCTGGAGGAGCACTACTACCCCATCCTCTCGGTGGCCCAGGGCCTCAGTGTGGGAACCAATGCTGTGGGCGCCACGGTGACTGAGCTGCTGACCACCTCGGACCAGGCCTTCTCCAAGGCCGCAGGTCTGGAGATCGAGACCTATGACAAGGAAGACGGCGACGTGGACGGTCCCTTTGCCCTGGCCGTATCCGTGGAGGATGCCAGCGGCGGCCAGCTGGTCTGGTTCGGCTCCTCCAGCTTCCTGGACGACGTCTACAACGCCTACTCCTCCGGCGCCAATGTCAATCTGGTGATGAACGCTTTGGCCAATCTGGTGGGCGAGCGCGAGGCGCTGTCCATCCGCAGCAAGTCTCTGACCTACAACTATCTCACTATCAGCGACTCTACCGCGTCCCTGCTGAAGGTGCTGATGATCGGCGTTTTCCCGCTGGTCTATCTGGGCATCGGCATCGGCGTGGTGGTCGGAAGGAGGAAACGGCAGCATGAAGCGGTATAAGCGCGTACTTGTTCTACTGATTATTCTGGTGGCGGCCTGTGCTCTGACCTTCGGCGTCACCCGCTATCAGGAGGTCCAGGAGCAGATCGCCGCATCCGAGGAAATTATCCTGGACATCCCCACCAGCGCCGTTACGGCCCTCTCCTGGGAGCTGGAGGACCGGAGCTTCTCCTTCACCCGGGACGAGGACTGGGTCTATGACGAGGACCCGGACTTCCCGGTGGACGCCGAGGAGATGGAATACCTTCTGTCCCGGTTTGAGAGCTTCGGCGTGTCCTTCGTCATCGATGACGTGGAGGATTTCGCCCAGTACGGCCTGGAGGACCCGGTCTGCACCATCCATATTACCACTGCCACCGAGGACTTTGAGATCCTGCTGGGCAGCTACAGCACCCTGGATCAGGAGCGCTACGTCTCCATCGGCGACGGCAAGGTCTACCTGGTGTCCTCGGACCCCATGGACCGCTACGACGTGGAGCTCAGCGACCTGATTGACCACGATGAAATCCCGGTCTTTGACCACGCCACGGCCATCTCCGTCTCCGGTCCTTCGGACTACGAAATCTCCTATCAGGAGGACAGCGACCGGGCCTACACCGAGGACGACCGGTACTACACCGACGACGCCGTCCTCGATCCGGCGCTGGTGGAGGACTATCTCTCCACCGTGGCCTACCTGGACCTCACAGACTACGTGACCTACAAGGCCACCGAGGCGGATCTGACCACCTACGGCCTGGACGACCCGGATTTGACGCTCCAGGTGGACTATGTCATCGAGCCCGAGGATGAGGACGGGACGGAAGAACACGGCCGCTATACCCTGACGGTCAGCCGCGACCCCGAGGAAGCGGCGGCAGAGGCGGAAGCGGAAACGGCTGAGGAAGCCGACGCGGAAACCGCTGACGACGCCGAGGAAGAAACCTTCACGGCCTACGCCCGGGTCGGCGACTCGCCCATCATCTATCAAATCACCCAGGCTGAGTACGAGGCCCTGCTGGCCTGCACGGCCAGTGATCTGCGGTATCAGGCCCTGTTCCCCTTCCCCTTTGACCAGGTGGTCTCCATGACCGTCGCCCTGGAGGGCCGGTCCTTCGCCCTGACCAGTGAGGTCACCGAAGAGGACGGCGAGGAGGTGCGGACCTTCTACGTGGACGGTGAGGAGCTGGCCATTGACGATCTGAGCGCCGCCCTGACGGCATTGACCGCCAGCAGCTTCGGGCCCGACGTCACGGCGGGCGAAGAGGAAATCCGCCTGACCATCCAGCTGGACAACGAACACTATCCCGAGGTGGAGCTGGCGCTCTACCGGGTGGACGGCACAAGCTGTCTGGCCGAAGTGGACGGCACGCCGCTGGCGCTGATCCCCCGCACCCAGGCCATTGACCTGGTGGAGGCGGTACAGGCCTTTGCTCTGAACGCATCCAATTAATCAACGGAATTTGACAGCCCGCACGGCGTATCGAAGAGTTTTCGACACGCCGTGCGGATTTTTGTACATGTAAGGGACTTTGCTTTCCGCCTCATTTGCCGCCGCACTGTCTTGCAGGCCTATTTTGACCCGCCGTCATATATCTCCCGGATTGATACCATTCCAAGTCGTTTCATACACTACAACATTGATATCCTGTGCTTTAAATGATATGATTTGCAATAGCGTTATTTCTCTCCTGCCGCCGCAGAAATCACCACAAAGGCAGCCGGATGTCGTTCTCTTTCTGCATTTCTTCCGTTATAATCTCCTCAGCAGCTGCAAAAGAATGTGAGTACACAGAGGAGATATTCCCATGAACACAGATAAGATTTACGCGGAAGCCATTGCCAATGAATACGCCCTGAAAACTGCGTCCAAAGTAGTAGCCCTGAGAAAGCTGGACCGAAAAGCCAAGCGCAAGGCCTACATCTTCGCTTACTCCTTCGGCATCGCAATGAGCTTGTGCCTGGGACTGGGGATGTGCCTTTCCATGCAGATCATTGGGAGCGGCACACTGGCCATGGGAGCGGGCATCCTTCTGGGGCTGCTGGGCCTCATCGGCGTAGGGATCAACTATCCCATCTACAAGAAGCTGCTGCTGGCCGGCAAGAAGCAGTACGCCTTTGAGATTATTCAGCTGGCCCGGGAGATCAGCGACGGGGCGGAGTAACCCCGGGAGGAGGGCGGCAGATGAACAAATCCGAAAGCAAATATTTCCATACCGCCTTGCGGATGGAGGAAGCCCTCCTGGCCCTCTTGGAGCGGAAAGATCTGGAGTACATCACCGTGAAGGAGCTCTGCCAAGCGGCCGGGGTGAACCGCTCCACCTTCTACCTCCACTATGAAACCATCGGCGACCTGCTGAATGAGACGGTGGAGATGATTAACCGGCGGTTCCTCTCCTATTTCCCCCAGAAGGAGGCGGAGATTCTGAACAGCCGGGATGAGGCAGAGCTGATTCTGGTCCGCCGGTCCTATCTGCTGCCCTACCTGCATTTCATTCGGGACAATAAAAAGGTATACCGGGCAGCGTTTCGCAATCCAGGCGGCATCGGCGCCGACGTCCGGTACGGAGAACTGAAGGAACGAATCCTCTCCCCTATTCTGGCGCGCTTTCAGATCCCGGCCGCCCATCGCCCCTACTACATCGCCTATTATGTAGAGGGCATCATCGCCGTCGTCAAAGTGTGGCTGCGCCGCGACTGCGCCGACGACATAGAGATGATAGCGGACATCATCGAAACCTGTGTCCATCCGGAGGGCCCCTATGGACCATAACGGAAAAGCCGTGCGGCTCCTGCGGGCCTGGCAGGAAAACTACACCCGTCAGACCTTCATCAGCGCCGCCCTGTCTTGCGGCTGTACGGCGCTCTTCGCACTGTACCACGGATATCTGGGTTTGCGATACTGGTCGTTATGGCACGGGAGCATCGGCGTTTTCTTCCTTCTGCTTACTGCCATCCGGGGCAGCATTCTTGTGATGGAGAAACGAAACAGCACCAAGCCGGAGGCCACGCGGGATCGCTGCCGGCGCTGGACCTTTCAAATCAGCACAGCGCTGCTTCTTGTTCTGGATCTCGCGCTGGCTGCGCCGATTTCCATGATGGCGCTGTTTGCCAAGCCCGTGTATCTCGGTCTGAACGCCGCTATCGCCATGGCCGCCTATACCACTTGGAAAATCACCATGGCCTCTGTCCACCTTCTTCGACAGCGGCGTCGCGTCAGCGGCAATATTCTGGTGTCGGAGCTGCGGACGGTAAACTTCATAGACGCCCTGGTCTCCATTTTGACCCTGCAAAACACCTTGGGCATCACCGCACAATTGTGTCTGCGGCCTTCGCCCAATCTTTTGCCCCATCCGTGCAGTTATAAAAGGGGGAAATACATACAGTATTCCCGCCCTTTTATAACTTTCGTATGAGGCAAAATCTT
>DVFN01000008.1 GCA_018713205.1 Candidatus Avoscillospira stercorigallinarum
ATCTTTTGCCCCATCCGTGCAGTTATAAAAGGGGGAAATACATACAGTATTCCCGCCCTTTTATAACTTTCGTATGAGGCAAAATCTTTGGCCGAATGCTCTTGCCAAATTGTGCGGTGCTGCCCTATGAAAGGCGGAGCGTGTATGGACAGTCCGCAGGTTCTCGATTACCGGGGTTTCCGGCTTCGGTACCTGAACTCGCCGCAGTATTCCCATGTCAAGCTGCTCTTCTTCTGGCCTCTCTTCGGCCTGCTCTTTGCCTATGTGGAGCGGGTGGGCGTCACCGACGTCTATACGCCGGTCCATATATTCCTGGACGATCTGATCCCCTTCTGTGAGTGGTTCGTCCTGCCCTATCTGTTCTGGTTCATCTTCCTGGTCTGGATGCAGGCCTACACCTTCTTTCGCGAGGTGGACGGCTTCCGGCAGATGATGTGGTTTATCATCCTGACCTATTCGGTCACCATGGTCCTCTACTTTCTCTTCCCCACCTGCCAGGAGCTGCGGCCTCAGCACTTCCCCCGGGACAATGTGCTGACCCGGTTTATGGCCCGGTTCTACGCCTTTGACACCAATACCAACGTCTGCCCCTCGATCCATGTCATCGGGGCCGTGGCCTGTCTGGCCGCCGGCTGGCACAGCCGCCGGTTCGGCACGCCCCTGTGGCGGGCGGTGTTTACGGTCATCACCGTGCTGATCTGCCTGTCCACCGTATTTCTCAAGCAGCATTCAGCCCTGGACGTCTTCGCGGCGCTGCCTCTGTGCGCCGGGGCCTGGTGGCTGGTCTACCGGAGCCGCTGGGCAAAAAAATTTGCCCGACCCCGTTGAGACCCGGGAGAAAACCGTGTATAATCAAGGAAGAAATGTTATGCGGTCCGCCGCTATAATTATGGAGGTACAGTATGTTTACAAAGCTGATTGACGCACTGAAGGCCACCCGCCGCACCATCGTCTTCACCGAGGGCCCCGACGCCCGTATCCTCGAGGCCACCGACCGTCTGCTGAAGGACGACCTGATGGACGTCATCCTCGTGGGCAACGTGGACGAGGTCAAGGCCGCTGCCGCCAAGGGCGGCTTCAACATCGAGGGCGTGGAGATTCTCGATCCCGCCACCTATCCCGAGATGGACGCCATGGTCGAAAAGATGGTCGAGCTCCGCAAGGGCAAGATGACCGCCGAGGACTGCGCCAAGGCCCTCTCCAAGGGCAACTACTTCGGCACCATGCTGGTGAAGATGGGCAAGGCCGACGCGCTGCTGGGCGGCGCGACCTACTCCACCGCCGACACCGTCCGTCCCGCCCTGCAGCTCATCAAGACCAAGAAGGGCGCCCATCTGGTCTCCTCCGCCTTTATCCTGACCCGGCCCGGCGACGACGCCCTGAGCAAGCTCTGCATGGGCGACTGCGCCATCAACATCTCCTATGAGGACTCCGTGGACAAGGAGGGCAACGTCACCGTCTCCGCCGCCCAGAAGCTGGCCGAAGTGGCCGTGGAGTGCGCCAAGACCGCCGAGTTCTTCGGCATCGACCCCAAGGTCGCCATGCTGAGCTTCTCCACCAAGGGCTCCGGCAAGGGCGCCACCGTGGGCCTCTCCGCCGAGGCCACCAAGGTCGCCAAGGAGCTGGCTCCCGAGCTGGCCATCGACGGCGAGATGCAGTTCGACGCCGCCGTCTCCCCCACCGTCGGTCAGCTGAAGTTCCCCGGCTCCAGCGTCGCCGGCTACGCCAACACCTTTGTGTTCCCCTGCATCGAGGCCGGCAACATCGGCTACAAGATCGCCCAGCGTCTGGGCGGCTATGAGGCCTATGGCCCCATCCTGCAGGGCCTGAACGCTCCCATCAACGACCTCTCCCGCGGCTGCAACGCCGACGAGGTCTACAAAATGGCCATCATCACTGCCGGTATGGCGTAATTGCCCAACGCACCCACGCCCCGGGGAATACCCGGGGCGTTTTTTGCGCGCCCCGGCGCCCAAACTTCTTCCCTCTTCCCTATCCCCGCCCGGAACCCGTTGCGTTGTGGTCCGGCCCCGGTGGTTGCGGGGGCTGGCACGGGCGGATATACAATCCGCCCCTACAGACCCGCTTGCGGTCTTCTCGTAGGGGCGGGCTTTATGCCCGCCCGGAACCGGGCTCCGTTCGCCGTAGGGCCCCGCTTCCAGCTATGCCGTATCATTTGTCATCATCCATCTTTGGAGGTCACTATGCTTTCCAACTACCTGGGCGACAAGCCCTTCTGGCGGGTAACCGCCAAGCTGGCGCTGCCCATTGCCATTCAAAACGTCCTGACCAGCTCCTTCCAGCTGGTGGATACGCTGATGGTCTCCCAGCTGGGAGACGTCACCCTCTCCGCCGTGGGCATGGCCGCCCAATGGGGCTGGCTGTCCAATCTGCTGGGCTTCGGCCTGTGCTCGGGCATGTCGGTGTTCGTAGCGCAGTACTGGGGCGTCAAGGACTATAAGGGAATCCGCCGGGTGCTGGGCATGGCCATTCTGACGGCCCTGCTGCTGGCGGCGGTCTTCGTCTCGGTGGCCCTGGCGCTGCCCACCGGCGTGCTGCACCTGTTCAACCGGGACTCGGATGTAGTGGCCGTCGGCGCCCAGTATCTGACCATCGTCTGCTTCTCCTACCCGGCAGTGACGCTGACCAACGTGCTGGCCACGGTGCTCCGCAACACCGAGCGAGTCAAGCTCCCCATGTACGTCTCCGCCGTGACCACGGTGGTCAACGCCGTGGTGGACTACGGCCTGATCTTCGGCGCCTTTGGCTTCCCGGCCATGGGCGTCCGCGGCGCGGCCTTGGCCACGTGCATTTCGGCCTGGATGGGCCCGGTGCTGATTCTGCTGTTCTCCGCCATTGAAAAGAACCTGCTGATCGGCCCCGTTCGGGAGCTGCTGGCCTTCAATCTCCGGCACCTGGGAGAGTTCTGCCGCCGGGCGCTGCCGGTGGTGTGCAACGAGGGCCTCTGGGCCATCGGCACGCTGGTCCTCAATATGACCTACTCCAACCTGGGCTATGTCTACTACGCCGGCATGACCATCTTCCGCACCTTCTCCGACCTGGCCTTCTCCTTCTATGTGGGCCTGGGCAACGCCTGCGTCATCATGGTCGGCAAGAGCGTCGGTCAGGGCAAGATCACCCGCGGCGTCCAGGACGCCCGGCGGTTCTCCATGCTGCTGCCGCTGGCGGGCCTGGTCATCGGCGGCCTGACCATTCTCTTCCGCTACCCGCTGATCTCCCTCTTTGCCATGGGCGACAACCTCTCGGCCGTGACCCTGGAGACCGCGCTGTCGGTCACGGTGTTCTGCTCCCTGGAGGTCATTTTCCGCAATGTCAGCTATGTGCAGGTGGTGGGCGTCTTCCGCTCCGGCGGCGACACCCTCCGGGGCATGGTCTACGACCTCTGCTGCCTCTGGCTGGTCAGTATCCCCCTGACGCTGCTGGCCGCGCAGGTGCTCCACCTGCCCTTCCTGGGCGTGGTGATCGTGGCCTACCTGGGCGAGGATATCCCCAAGGCCATCCTCTGCCTGCGGCATTTCAAGTCCCTCCGGTGGCTGATGCCCGTCACCGAGGAGGGCCGCGCCGGTCTGGACGCCTACCGCCGCGGCGAAGTATAGGCCCCGAATCGCCCCGCAGTCTCCCAAATCCGCACGGGTTTCCCGTTTTCCTGCTTTCTCTCCCCCGCCGGTCCGGCGGGGGTTTGTTACGTTTCTTCACAGAACTGTCATAATTTCGTAGCCTGATTGATATTGAAAAAAACCGCCGGTTCCTCTATAATGAAATAATCCATGAAAACCGCCAATTTGTGCCCGCGGCCCAGCCGCGGAAGAGATAGGAGCGATTACCATCAGAAAGAAAGGCAAATTTGAAACCCCTCGGACCGGCACGCCCAGCACACCGCCGCGGCGCACCCAGGACGAGGAGACGGTGTATCTGCCTCATGTGCCCCAGGCGGCCCAGCCGGAAACGGGGCCCGAGGAGGATCTCACCAAGGTCCTGCCGGACCTGCCCCTCCAGGAGGCCCTGGACCAGGCGGCCCAAGCCGCCCAGCCCGCACAGCCCCGGGAACCGGCTGCCCATTCCACCCAACCCCGTCAGACCGCCGTGCCGCCGGTGCCGCCCACCCGCAATCCCCGGGCTGTGCCGCCGGAGGAGCCGGAGGAGGAACCCGTCCGCCGGGGCGTCTCCGGCGGAATCCTGGCCGCCATTGTCGGCGGCGCGCTGGTGCTGCTGGCCGTTGTCATTTTCTTCGGCTACGGCCTGGTGCTCAAGGGCGGCGACACCATCTACCCCAACGTCTTTGTGGCCGGGATCAACGTCGGCGGCATGACCAGTGAGGAAGCCGTGGCCGCCGTGGCCGACGCCGTGGCCGCGTCCTACTCCTCGGCCACGCTGGACGTCCAGCTGCCGGACCGCACCCTGTCCTTTACGCCGGACCAGACCAACGTGGCGCTGGACGCCGACGAGGCCATCGCCGAGGCCATGGCCTACGGCCGCAGCGGCAACCCCTTCTCCGCGGTGCTCAACTACTTCAGCTGCCGCAGCAACGAGCGCTACATCGACCTGCAGACGGTGCTGAACCTGGACACCGACTACATCCGCAACCGCATCGACGAGCTGGCCCAGGAGGTGGAGACCACCCTCTCCCCCTCGAAGGTCGATGTCAATGAGGCCGCCGGGACCATCACGGTCCAGGTCGGCTACCCCGACCGCCAGCTGGATACCGAAGGGCTCTACGAGGCCGTGTACAACGCCTTTATGAACTCCGACTTCACGACCCTGACCTGGGACTACCAGGAGACCCCCTGTGAACTGGTGGATCTGACGCCGTACTATGAGCAGTACTGCACCGAGGTGCAGAATGCCGAATATGACGAGGAGACCCACACCATTTCCGAGGAGGTCCCGGGCTACGGCTTCGACCTGGAGGCCGCCCAGCAGCAGCTGGCCACCGCCGAGCCCGGCAGCACCGTGGTCATTCAGATGGAGGACATCGAGCCCGAGGTCACCAAGCTGGATCTCTCCAGCGAGATGTTCGGCACGGCCCTCCACAAGGTGTCCACGAAATACGCCGTCAACTCCAACCGAACCAACAACCTGGATCTGGCCTGCAAGGCCATCAACGGTACGATTCTCAACCCCGGCGAGATTTTCTCCTTCAATGATGTCGTCGGCGAGCGGACCGCCGCCAAGGGTTATCTCCCGGCCACGGTCTTCGTCACCGGCGGCGCCAGCGAGTCCGAGCTGGGCGGCGGCGTGTGCCAGGTGGCCTCGTCCATCTACTACTGCTCCCTGTTCCTGAACCTGGAGCAGGTCCACCGGGAGCCCCATATGTACGTGGTGGACTACGTGGACTTCGGCATGGACGCCACGGTCTACTGGGGCAGCATCGACTACCAGTTCAAGAACACCCTGGACTACCCCATCAAGATTCAGGCCAACATCGACGGCGGCACCGTGAATATCACCTTCTGGGGCCCCGAGGAGCTGGACTTCACGGTGGAAACCGACTATAAGATCCTGGAGACCTACCCCTGGACCACCGTGGAGCAGGTGGACGAGACCAAGCCCGTGGGCTACCGCGAGCGCACCGTCTCTCCCTACACCGGCTATAAGGTCGTGGCCTATATCACCGTGAAGGATCTCGACGGCAACGTCCTCGAATCCCGGGAGGTCTACAGCACCTACCGCAAGCGCGACCAGGTCTACGTGGTCGGTCCCGCGGAGGAAGTACCGGACCCCGATGATCCCACCACCGATCCCGATGATCCCACCACCGATCCCGATGATCCTCTGAACCCTGACGATCCTCTGGCTCCCTCGGAGGACGACGAGGGCACCCTCTGGCCCTGAATAGGACTCCAACCGGCGGCCTATACGGCTGCCGGTTTTTACATATTTTGTGCAAGACAACCGGGCCGAAACGTGATATGATAGATGACATAATGTGGTTCCGGCTTCAACGCCCTGCCCGTCAAAGGAGTGTTTTCCGTGTTTTCCAAAACTGAGCGCACCGTATACAGACAAAATCCCCTGGCGGAAGTCATCTGCCAGCTGCGGTTTCCCACGATTCTCGCCATCGGGGCCAAGGACCCGGTGGATTTTCAGGACGCCATCCGGGACGTATTCCCCCAGTACCAGCGCCGGGCGGACCGGCTGCCGGTGAAGGTGACGCCGGTCCCCGGCCAGCCGCCGAAGGTGGAGGAGCCCAAGCCCGTGACCAACCACCAGTTTATGACCGCCGACGGCAGCTACCGCGTCAATCTGACCCAGGACTTTATCTCTCTGACCTGCGCCAAATATGACCGCTGGGAGACCTTTGCCCGGATGATGGACAAGGCCCTGGCCAGCTTTATTGAGATTTACCACCCGGCCTATTTCCAGCGGGTGGGACTGCGGTATTTAAACGCCATTTCCCGGCGGGACCTGGACCTGGAGGGGACGCCCTGGCGGGAGCTGCTGGAGCCCCAGTATCTGGGGCTGCTGGGCGCGGACAATCTGGAAGAGCGGACCTTTGCCCGCTGCACCCAGGACGTGGAAATGGGCCTGCCCGGCGGCTGCCGGATGAAGCTCCACGTGGGCCCGGGCCTGCTCAAGCGGGGACAGGACGCCTCGGACAAGGAGGTCAAGCTGATTTTTGATCTGGACGTATCTCTCAGCGGCAACCTGCCGGTGAAGCTCTCCGCCGCAGGCATGAAGACCGTCCACGCCAACGCCGGACAGATCTTCCGCGACGCCATCACCGAAACCCTCCACGACGCCATGGACCCGGAGGATTAAGTCTGCCCGGGACCGGAAGCGATGTCTCAGCCCCCGGCGGCGCTCACTTGCGGGCCTCCCCTCAAGGAGAGGCTTTGGGCTGCGTCGCCTGAGAGGGAAGGCTCCCCTTGAGGGGAGCTGGCGCGGAGCGCCTGAGAGGTGTTACCGCACCGAAGGTTTGCCGCAGGGCATCGGCGTGTGCAGAGGGCGCTTGCGCGCCGCCGCCGCTATGCGGCGGCACACCTCTCCGTCACGCTTCGCGTGCCACCGGGTTGCCACTAAGCCTTCCCGGCCCGCGTTGCGGTCCGCCAAGGCAAGTGGCTGCCCAACCGCTGCGGTCGCTGTATCTGCCACAGGCAGCGCTCCCTTGC
>DVFN01000034.1 GCA_018713205.1 Candidatus Avoscillospira stercorigallinarum
TGCCGACGCCGGGCTCACCGATCAGGCAGGGGTTGTTCTTCTGCCGGCGGTTGAGAATTTGAATGACCCGTTCGGTTTCCACTTCCCGGCCCACGATCTGATCCAACGCGCCGTTGCGGGCCTTCTGCGTCAGGTTGAGACAGTATGCGTCGAGGAATTTATGCTTTTTCTGTTTGCTTCCGCGGTCGTGCTTTTCGCTGTCACGGCTGTGGGGCGGGAGCTCCGGCTGGGGCTCCTCCTGGCGTTCGCCGCCGAAGAGCTTATTGAGGAACGGGAAGGTCGCCGTCTGGCTCTCGATCTCGTCCTCCTCGTCCTCATCCTTGGGCGGCTCGGCTATCAGGGACTCCATGCCCTGGAACGCCTCGTTCATATCGCTGTTGAGCCCCTCGAGATCTTCCTCTGAGATGCCCATGCGCTTCATAATATCATCCACGGGCTTGATGCCCGCTTCTTTGGCACATTTGAGGCAGAGACCATCGCTGACGGTCTTTCCGCCTTCGATCTTCGTGATAAAAATCACGGCAATGTTCTTTTTACATCTGGAACAAAGGGTCGGTTGCATGCAAGGATCTCCTTCGATCTTAGAAAAGTTAAAAAACGGACGGACGGAACGCGGTTGGCTGCTGTTGTGTTCCATGCCAGTATAGCACACTTTGGAGCGAATGCAATCGGGAATTGTTTCAAGGCAGGTACAGCCAGCCCTTGCCGCCGCCCAGCAGCAGCACCGAGCCGTCTTCCCGCATCAGGACCGAAGTGGCTGCGCTGATGTCCACAGTCTCGGCATAGACCTCCAGATTGTCGGTATAAATGGTCAGCCGGTCCGCCGTCAGTACGGCGATATAGCTGCCGGCGGCGGAGAGGTCCAAAATTTCCTCTCCCAGATAGAGCGTGGCAATCTCCCGGCCCTGGTCATCCATGGTGACCAGGCTGTTGCGGTTGCCTGCCCTATACATATTCACCGCCAGCGTCAAAAATCCGTTTCCGCCGGTGTCATAGTCCTTGAGATAGGGCTCGGGATAGGCGAATTCGCCCTCCAGCGTTCCGTCGGACCGGACCAGGTAGGCCGCCGTTTCCCCCAGGGCGCAGACCGTGTCGGCATCGACAAAGTAGAGATCATAGATCAGAGAATTGCCCAGAGAGGCGGTGGAGAGAATATTCTCCGAATCCGTGCGGAAGAAATAGACGCTGCTTTCGAAGGCGCCCCCCGACGCGCCCAGTCCGATGGCCGCCAGCATGGTCCCCTTCTCCGAAATGGCGCAGGTGGGCATGTAGGTGGTGGAGGAAAGCCAGCGGTAGGCCAGCGTGGCGCTACTGTTATAGACGGTCAGAACCGACTTATAGCCGCTCAGGGAGCTGGCGAAGCAGAAGCTGCCGTTGGAGGCCAAATCGGCATCGAGAATCGGCTGCTCGGTGGTCAGGCGCACCCGCTCTCCGTTGGTATCGGCGGCCAGCAGCACCGTGCCGCCGGCGTCGTAGGCCAGCATCATCTTCCCGGCGGTGAGCAGCTGGGGAAGACTCAGCTGGTTCTGGAGGGTGAAGCGCTCCGTGCCGTTGTCCTGGTAATACGCCAGGCCTCCCACTGAGGCGACGGCCAGGCCGCTGCCTGCGCTTCCGTAGCGGTTGGAGTTATGGGCGTCGAAAAGGTAGAGATCCTCGGTGCCCTCGTCGCGGATATTGAAGTATTTAACCCAGCGGCGCAGCGCGTCGAAGTTGAGGGATTCCTGAAACAGAAACAGACCCACCGCCGAGCAAACCGCCACAACCACCACGGCAAAGACCACAATGCGCTTGATGAGCCCATACCGGCCGGGCTTGGCCGGCGTGTCAGACTGGTTATTCCACATGGAACGACACCTTCCCATCGTCATACCAGAGCTTGGAGAGATACAGGCCGCCCGGCGGTACCGTGGGTCCGGCGGCCGTTCGGTCGCCGCCGGCCAGCAGGCCGCCGATATCCAGGGGATCAATTTTGCCCTCGGCGGCATAGACCACCGTGCCTGCCATGGCCCGGGCCATGTTGTAGAGGAAGCCGTTGGCGCAGACCCGCAGTCGGATCAGCTCCCCCTCCCGTTCCACCTCGTAGTAGTAGACGGTGCGCACCGTGGAGCGGACGTCTGTCCCCACCGAGCGGACTGCCGCAAAATCATGGGTCCCCACAAATTGGCTGGCTGCCAGCTGCATCACGGTTTCATCCAAATGCTTGGGATAAAACCAAGCGCGATTTACGTAGAACGGGTCTCGAATCCGGGAGTTATAGATGAGATACGTATATTCCTTCCGGACACAGGAGCCGATGGCGTTGAAGCCGTCGTGGACCTCCATGGCGCCGGTGACGACGATATCCTCCGGCAGACGGGTATTGAGGGCATAGGGCAGCCGGTCCGCCGGAATTCGGGAGGAGGTAAAGAAATTGGCCACATAGCGCCGGGCATGGACGCCGGCGTCGGTGCGGCCGCAGCCGGTCATCTTCACCGGATGCCCGACCACGGTGGCGGCGGCCTTTTCCAGGGTCTCCGCCACGGTGATATCCTTCTTCTGAACCTGCCAGCCGTGGTAGGCGGTCCCGACATAGGTTAAAAACAGGGCGATATTTCGCATGGTGGTCCTTCCTCTGCGCGCAAAGGCGCGTGCAATTGACGATAAACGCTGGCTTTTCGCCGTCCGGGCCCCCACTGGGGCATCACAGTCCGAAGGCGCCCAGGACGATAATGCCCGCCATAAACACCAGGCCGCCTGCCAGCACAGCCACGTCGGCCGGACGGTAGTGGAGCTCCTTGAGCCGGGTACGGCCTTCGCCGCCGTGGTAGCACCGGCATTCCATGGCCACCGCCAGCTCGTCCGCCCGGCGGAAGGAGCTGATAAACAGCGGCACCAGAATGGGGACCAGGGCCTTGGCCCGCTGCAGCAGGTTGCCGGTTTCAAAGTCCGCGCCCCGAGCCTTCTGGGCATTGATGATCTTGTCGGTCTCCTCGATCAGCGTGGGAATAAACCGCAGGGCAATGCACATCATCATAGAGAGCTCATGCACCGGCACCTTGATCCGCTTCAGGGGGTTCAGGAGCCGCTCGAGACCGTCGGTGAGGGCGATGGGCGAGGTGGTGTAGGTGAGCATAAAGGTGCCGGTGATCAGCATAGAAATTCTCAAAATCATAAAGACGGCGCTGAACACGCCTTCCCGGGAGATGGTGAAAATCCAGAACGAAACCAGCGGCGTGCCCTGAGTGTAAAACAGGTTCAGCAGACCGGTCAGGACGATGATAAAGAGCAGCGGCTTGATACTGCGGAGGATCACCTTGGGTTCGATGCGGGAGATGAGCACCACCGCCGTCAGGGCTGCCAGCACGATGGCATAGGACACGACCCATTCGGCGCTGAACAGGGCGACGATATAGACGATGACCATAATCAGCTTGGTCCGGGGGTCCAGTCGATGGATGGGGGTATTCCCCGGGAAGTACTGGCCCAGGGTGATATCTTTAAGCATGGCGCAGCCCTCCCCGCAGCTTGAGCAGGCACGCCTGCGCCTGCTCCACGGTGTAAACCGAGGTATCCACATCCAGGCCCATATCCCGCAGCCGCAGAAACACCTGGGTGATCTGGGGGATATCGAGGCCCATGGAGAAGAGCTCCTTGGCGCGGCTGAAGACCTCCCGGGGGGTGCCGGTCATGGCGACCTTGCCGTGGTTCATGACGATCAGCCGGTCCACGTTGGAGGCAATCTCCTCCATGCTGTGGCTGACCATCATCACGGTTGCGTTCTGCGACGCCTGGTAGGCGCGGATATTGGCCAAAATCCCCTCCCGGCCCACGGGATCGAGGCCGGCGGTGGGCTCATCGAGAATCAGCACGTCGGGCTCCATGGCGATGACGCCGGCAATGGCTACCCGGCGCTTTTGGCCGCCGGAGAGCTCAAAGGGCGACTTCTGGAGGTTTTCTTCGGGAATGCCCACAAATCCGGCGGCGCGGCGGACCCGCCTGTCGATTTCGTCCTTGGTCAGTCCCATGTTCTTCGGGCCGAAGGCGATGTCCTGGTAAACCGTCTCCTCAAAGAGCTGGTACTCCGGATACTGGAACACCAGGCCCACGCGGAAGCGGGTCTCCCGGGTAAATTTTTTGTCGCTCCAGATATCGCGGCCCCCCAGCAGCACTTGGCCGGAGGTGGGCTTGAGCAGGCCGTTGAGATGCTGAATCAGCGTGGATTTGCCCGAGCCGGTATGGCCGATAATCCCCACAAATTCCCCCTGGGCAATGGAGAGGTTGACGGACTGGAGGGCGTCGCTCCGAAATGGCGTCCCCTCGCCGTAGGTATGGGTCAAATTTTTTGTTTCTAGTATCGGGGTCAAAACTGGTTCCTCCCGGTGTGCGCAGGGCGCACCAATTTACGATTCGCGATTACGCTTCCGTCAAAAAGTCGCGGAGCGTCTGCGCACATTCTTCCACAGAAAGAGCGTCCAGAGGCAGCTGATAGCCGTCCTGATTCAGGGCATAGAGCAGCTGCGTGGTCTCCGGCACCGTCAGGCCCGCGGCGCGCAGAAGCTCCACCTGGGTGAAAACCTCCTTGGGCGTGCCGTCGGTCAAAATTCCGCCGTCGGACATGATGACCACCCGGTCGGCCAGCACGGCCTCGGGCATATGGTGGGTAATCAGCACCACGGTGATATGCTGCTCCCGGTTGAGGCGGCGGATGGTGGCCAGGACCTCCTTCCGGCCCTGGGGGTCCAGCATGGCCGTGGGCTCATCCAACACGATGCACTTGGGCCGCATGGCGATGACGCCAGCAATGGCAATGCGCTGCTTTTGCCCGCCGGAGAGCATATGGGGCGCGTGGGTACGGTACTGAAACATCCCCACCAGCCGCAGCGCCTCGTCCACGCGGGCGCGGATCTCCGCCGGGGGAACGCCCAGGTTCTCCGGCGCGAAGGCCACGTCCTCCTCGACGACATTGGCCACGATCTGATTGTCGGGGTTCTGAAAGACCATGCCGACCTGCTGCCGGATGGCCAGCAGCAGCGCCTCGTCCTGGGTGTCGAGTCCATAGACGTGCACGCTGCCGCCGGTGGGCAGCAGAATGGCGTTAAAATGCTTGGCCAGGGTGGACTTGCCGCAGCCGTTGTGACCCAATACGGCCACGAAGCTCCCCTCTTCGATCTCCAGGTTCAGTCCCTCGAAGACCTGCACCGAGGGCGTTTCCTCGGACCCAGGGTAGTCATAGGTCAGATTTTCCACCGCGATGGCTGGTTGTGTCATGGATGTATTTCCTTCCTTTGCGCCGGTGGGCGCGTCAATTCGATAGATGGCCGGACCGCGTCCTAGGGGCGGAACCAGCGGCCGGTGCTGCCGCAGGGCAGCGTCAAACCGCTGACCGTCACGGGAAGGCCCAGCTCCTGACACTCGGTGTGGCCGCCATAGCGCTTGGTGACCAGCGTGTCGAGCATATAGCCCAGGACCGAGGGAGCCAGCCCGGTGGTATAGGAATTAATCAGCACGAAGAGCGGGTCGTCGGAGAGAACGCCGGTGACCAGCTGCAAGAAGGGGTACAGATCCGTTTCCAGCTTCCAGATTTCGCCGGAGGGACCGCGGCCGTAGGAGGGCGGGTCCATGATAATGGCGTCATACCGTCTGCCCCGCTTGATCTCCCGTTCGACAAATTTCGCGCAGTCATCCACAATCCACCGGATGGGGGCCTGCTCCAGACCCGATGCCTTGGCGTTCTCCCGGGCCCAGGCCACCATGCCCCGCGCCGCGTCCACGTGGCAGACCGACGCCCCGGCCGCCGCTGCGGCCAGCGTCGCCCCGCCGGTATAGGCAAAGAGATTCAGCACCGACACCGGCCGCCCGGCGCCGCGAATCCGGTCCATCTCAAAATCCCAGTTGACAGCCTGCTCAGGAAAGATGCCGGTGTGCTTGAAGTTCATGGGTTTGACGTGAAAGGTCAGCGGGCCATAGCCGATCTGCCAGCGCTCGGGCAGATGATGCTCCGACCACTTGCCGCCGCCGGAGGACGAGCGGGCATAGCGTCCGTCATAGTGCCGCCAGCGAGGGTCGGTTCGGGGCGTGTTCCAAATGACCTGCGGGTCCGGACGAACCAGGGTGTATTTCCCCCAGCGCTCCAGCTTTTCCCCTTCAGAGGTATCGATCACCTCATAGTCCTTCCATTGATCTGCGATCCACATAGTGTCTCTCCTGTATCGATATTGCCTGACCGCTACGGGGTGAACTGGGCGAGGATATCGCTCCAGCCGAACCCGCTGTCATCATCCTGGGAGGCGTCGCCTTCTTCGCTGTCCTCCTCATCTTCTTCCTTGGGAATGTCGTCCTCCGAGTGGATGTAGCACTCCAAACTGATGGAGTCCACATCGGGAGAAACAGGCTGATAGAGTCCTGCCTTCAAGGGCGTGGAGGTGTCCACATAGCCCTGATCCTGGACCACAATGCCTGCGGTGGGGAAGCCGCGGTCGATTTTCAGCAGACCCACCTGATAGATATGGTTGCCCGGGACCTGCGAGCAGTACTCGTTGGCCACATGGTCCGACGCGCCGCAGATATCCACCATCACATGGGTGCCGCAGGTGTCGGTGGGCACATCCTCCAGATAGAGCTCCACCTTTACGGTCCGGTCGCCGCGGGGGTCGCTGCGGCAGGCCTCGGTGGGCAGCAGCCCGCTGTCCCGGCAGACCTCCACGGTGACCACGTCGGTGGGCTTGGTAAAGGTGGCGGCGGCCAGATCCTCATGGATGCCGGACATGACCTTCTGCCACAGGGAGACGGCAGGATTCTCCGTGGTGTCGGTGAGGACCACTTCCTCGGGATCGTCGTAGCCGCACCACACCACCGCCGTATAGTAGGGCGTGTAGCCCGCGAACCAGCGGTCATAATCACTGGTGGTGGTGCCGGTCTTGCCGGCTACGGCCATATTCTCCAGCTGCGCGCCGGTGCCGGAGCCATATGCCACGGTGTTCTCCATCATATAGGTGGAATACCAGGCCGTCTTCTGGCTCATGGCCGTCCAGGTATCCCGGGTGTTGTCCAGGATGACCTTGCCGTTGGCGTCGGTGACGCGGGTATAGGTCCGGGCCTCGCGGTAGAGGCCGTTGTTGGGGAACACCGTATAGGCCTCGGCCAAGGAGAGCACCGTGACGCCCTGGGTCAGGCCGCCCATGGCCATGGGCGCCAGATCAATGTCGGAGAGTACCGTGCCGCTGGCGGTGACATACTCGGAAACCAGCGACGTCAGGCCCAGTTTGTCCCGGGCATAGTTGAAGCTGGTCTCAGCGCCCATCTCCGCCACCAGCTTGACGGCCACGGTGTTGAGAGAGTGGCACACGGCATCGTTGACAGACACAAGGCCGCGATAGGTGGAATCGGAGTTCTTGGGCCAGGAGGCTGTGTCAGTAAATTGGTAGGGCGTATCGTCATAGACCGTGGCCGGGGTAATCAGGCCCTGCTCCAGGGCCGGGGCAAAGACCGACAGGGGCTTGATGGTGGAGCCAGGGGAAAGATAGCTCTGGGTAGCCCGGTTGAGAATCAGGCTGCCCACCTTCTCGCCCACGCCGCCGGCCAGGGCCACCACATCGCCGGTCTTGTTGTCGGTGACCACGATGGCGGATTGCAGCTGCTGGCTGCTGGCCGTATCGGGAATATTGCGCAGGTCCTCATAGATCGCATCCACCTGGGCCTGGACCTCGGGATCGATGGTACAGTAAATCTTGTAGCCGCCGGTCTGAAGCATCTTCAGGGCGATGGAATACTCATAGCCGGTCTGGGCCATCAGGTCCCGGACCACCTCGTTGATGACCTGGTCCTCGAAGTAGGTGAAATAGTTGCCGGAGCCGTCCTCCTCGCCGCTGGTATTGTTGAGCACCAGCTCCTGGGCCACGGCCTCGTTATACTCGCGCTGGCTGATGTAGCCCTGGTCGAGCATCTCGCCGAGAATCAGCACCTGACGCTCCTTGTTGGCCTCGGGATTGATATAGGGGTCATACCGGGAGGGGTTGTTGGTAATGCCGATCAGGGAGGCGCACTCCGCCAGCGTCAGGTCCTCCACATTCTTGCCGAAGTAGACCTCCGATGCCGCCTGGACGCCGGAGCAGCCCTCGCCCAGGGGGATGATGTTCAGATACGCCTCCAGAATATCGTCCTTGGAGTGCTTGTCTTCATAGTCCAGGGCGCGGAAAATCTCCACCAGCTTCCGGCGGACCGTCACCTCGTCCTCGTGGGTCAGATTTTTAATCAGCTGCTGGGTGATGGTGGACGCGCCATAGGTGGTCTTACCACCGAAAAACATATTCAGGCTGGCCCTGATGGTCCGCAGCCAGTCCACGCCGTCATGGTCCCGGAAGCGCTTGTCCTCGATGGCCATACAGGCGTTGATGAGGTCGTTGGGGATGTCCTCCAGCCCCACCCAGATGCGGTTTTCGCTCTGATAAAGCTTTTTGAGCTCCTTCCACTCGCCGGTCTCCCGGTCCTGGTAGTAGATCACCGACGTCTGGTCCAGGGCAAAGCCCTCCACCGAGAAGTCCACCTGATGGGACAGGTCGTTCTTGATATACACTGCAAAGATACAGGCAAAGATCAACAGGGCGATAAAGCCCGTGAGCAGCAGTGTGCCGAAAATCTTGCCGATCCAGCCCCAGACCTTCCGGGCCCGGGACGGCTGGCCAGACTCCTGCACCGCTCGCTTATGCCGTTTTGCCATAGGAACACCTCCGTGTGCTGTGTCTCAAATGCGTCATCGCATACGTACCCATAGTATTCCCTGTATTATAGCACATCCTTCCGGCAATATCCACAATCTTTTTTTCATGGAATTTTCCGGGAGCGGCGGCGGATACGCATAGTTTTTTCACAAAGCGGCACCATAAGAGCGGTGATGGAATATGATAAAACAAACGGCGGCGCTGCTCCTGGCGCTGCTCCTCTCCCCCTTCGTGCTGACGGCCCGGGACGGCTATGTGGCCCTCTATCAGACCGAGGACCAGTCCTGGGTCATGACCGATACGCCGCTGGCCTCTCTTCCCCCGGCGGATCAGGCGCTGCTCCGGCGGGGACTCCCCCTGGAAACGGCCCAGGATCTCACATCCGCCCTGGAAGATTTCTGTTCGT
This sequence comes from Candidatus Avoscillospira stercorigallinarum, assembly GCA_018713205.1. Classification (GTDB taxonomy): domain Bacteria; phylum Bacillota; class Clostridia; order Oscillospirales; family Oscillospiraceae; genus Avoscillospira; species Avoscillospira stercorigallinarum. Next base: position 9,103 of record DVFN01000034.1, read on the forward strand.
AAAACATGCTGTAAATTCCTCTTGATTTTCCGCTGCTCCCAGGGTAAAATGATAATAACAAAACCCGGGAGGACAGATATGAGCGAACAGTTTGGCGATGATATTATCACCATAACCGATGAGGATGGTGTGGAATACGTTCTCGAGGTCCTCGCTGTGCTGGAGTTGGACGGCGCGGAGTACTATTGCCTGGTGCCCGCCGAGACCGACGACGGAGAGGAAGACCTGGAGGTTACCATTCTCAAGGCCGTGGAGGAAGATGGCGAGGAGATTCTCGCCGCCATCGAAGACGAGGCAGAGCTTGAGCGCGTGTATAACGTCATGATGGAAGAGCTCTATGCCGAGGAAGACGGCGCAGAACAATAAATAGCAAAAAGTTCCCTGCTTGGTGCGTGACGGACCCTCTTAAACCCACATTTTTTTTAAGGGATGTTTGACTTCTCTGCGGGATTGCAGACCTCCCGCCCCAGCCTCGACTGGAGGTGGACGTTGGGAGCAATGAACACAGCGAGCGGCAACCCACCTGCCTTCTTGTGCAGGTTATAATTGGGTTCGCACGGCCGAAGTGGGGAATTTTTATGCCCGGAATCTGAAACAGGATCAACCGATACCATGATTTGACTGCGGGTTATCAGAATAAAATAGAAGCAGACCGGGAAAGATGCACAAAAATTTAGGGGCGGCCATACAGGCCGCCCCTAATTCGCGTCCGGCCCCTACGGGGTGCGTTCGCCGATGGTGCATGGGCGGATATAAATCCGCCCCTACGGACCCGCCTTCGGCTTCCTCGTAGGGGCGGCCTGTATGGCCGCCCGGACAGACTCCCGATTTCCGCCGGGGTTCGATGGTCCGCCTAGTAAGGGCCGATGCCCACATCGGCCCGCCAGCCCCCGGGTCCGGGGCAGTCCGCTGACCGCACACACCTACATCCACACCGTAGGGGCGGATTATATATCCGCCCGGAACCGGGTGCATCGGCCACCGGCCCTTCGTATATCGCACCCGGTTCCGGACGCGCCATGCGCGCCCCTACGGAATGTGCGTTCGGCGATGGTGCATCCGACGCTTCGGTGCGCACGGGCGGCCATTTAGGCCACCCCTACAACTCGCGTCCGGCCTTTTCATAGGGACCAATGCCCAGTGACAGAGCAACGGTGAATGTGTGCTGCAATCCATGGAACCTCTGTGAGCATCCTTTTAATCAAGGGTGCTCTTTTTTTCCAGCTCCAGCAGGGCTGCCTTTCGCTCGATGCCCCCGGCGTAGCCGGTGAGGCTGCCGTCCGCCCCCAGCACCCGGTGGCAGGGAATGAAGATCGAGAGGCGGTTCCGGCCCACCGAGCCGCCTACGGCCTGGGCGGACATGGTTCCCCTCCCCTTCTGGGCGGCCAGCGCCTTGGCCAGCGCGCCGTAGGTGGTCGTCTCACCGTAGGGGATCTCCCGCAGCAGCTGCCAGACCTCCAGCTGAAACGCGGTGCCCGCCGGGTGGAGCGGCGGCGTCGGCCCCGGGTCCAGTCCGGCCCAATAGCGGTCCAGCCAATCCCGGGCCGCTTGGAGAAGCGGATGGTCCCCTACCGCGCCGGTTTGGACCGGAAAATATTTCTGGCCCCGGAACCAGGCCCCGGCCAGACCCAGATCGTCTGCCGCCAGCAGCAGGTCCCCCAGGGGCGTTTCACACCAGGAAGATACCATGGCTTTTCCCTCCTTTTGAAAATCATACCATCCCCATCGGCGGGCGTCAACGGTTCCAAAAAAATTTGGGAGTCCATGAACCGGCGGGTTATTTTTTCGTCATATTATGTAAAACGAAGAGGAGGAATGACCATGAAGCTTGCCGCCTGGCTCTGCCTGGGCCTGCTGTGCCTGGGAATGACCGCCTGTGCCGCCTCGACGGATTACGGGCCTCCGCTGACCACGGAGGAACCGCCTGCGGCACACACACCGGCGGAGCTCGAACCGGAGCCGGACCAGGAGCAGACCATTACCCTGACGGAGCCGCCGGTGCTGACCGTTTCCGCCGGAGCCGTCTCCATCAAGGCCACCCGGGGCGCCATTTCCTGGCGCTATGACAGCGGGGACGGCACTTGGTGCGATCTCGAGGCCGACAGCGTTCATCCCCTGGACGAGATCAGCCGGGAATTTTTGCCTCAGCTGTGCTATGAGGACCGGGCCGCGGCGCTGACCTTCGCCGTGGAGCCCGATACGGTGGAGCTAACCGGCTGGCACGCGGCCCACTGGGGCAACACCGGAGCAGAAGGCCAGACGCTGCCGGTGGAGGACGGGGCGTTCACGCTTTCGCTGGGGCCGGGCCTCTATGAGGTCAAGGCCCAATGGACCGGTGCGGATACCTATTCCGGCACGGCCTATTATGCCTTCTACGCCGCCCCGGCGGAGGAAGCGCCGCTGATTTGCGTGGAGAGCGGCAGCGTAACCGCAGTCCCCTACCCGGTGCTGACCTGGAGCGAGATCTGGACCGAGGATGGCTGCCTGTGCGTGGACTGCGGCCTGCTGGACCTGGACTTGGGGCAGCTGGTCCAGGCCGGATCGGTCCCCGCCCTGGTTCTGGACGGCACGCTCTCCTGGGAGGCCCAGGCCTCCGTCACCGTGGGCCGGGTCCAGCTCTGCGGCGCGGACGGAACGACCGTGGCCGACACGACTTGGGCAGACCTGGAGAACCTGGAGCCGGGGACCTATTACATATCCGTCGAGGCCGCCGTCCTGGAACAGTTTATCCCCGCGGCGGAGAGCTATGACTGCTCCGGCTACGTGTTCTACTTCCAGCTGACTGTCCCGGACGGCCCGACGCCCGCGGCCTAGGATGCGGACGGCTCGGATCATATTAAAAAGTACGGGAGCGCCTGAAAAAGGTGCTCCCGTATTGTTTGTGTTTACGCCCAGCGTCTGCCCGTGATGATCAGGGGCACAAAGAGTCCGCCCAGGGTGAGGACCAGCACGACGGCCAAAGCCAGCTGGGTCCAGGCCGCCGGAGCCAGCGCCCAAATTCCCAGGGCTACTAGAGGCAGCAGAACCATGGTCAGGCAGGCCCAGCAGCGGACGACTGTGATGATGTGGGGCCAGTTCCGGTTATTGAAGGATACGCCGGGGATATTCATGCGGATCATCCCGTCCTGCACCATGCCCAGCCGGTACTGGTCGTAAAAGGGCGGGAGATTGGTCCGGACGAAGAAGCAGAAATAGGCCCCGAAGAAAGCGCCCAGGATGACCGGCGCCCACAGGGCCTCCATGTCTGTGCCGAAATACCAATTGGCCCAGAGTCCGGCGGCCCCCAGGACCAGGGACAGACCGTACCACAATGGCCAGCGGCCCATGGTCCGCCAGGCCCGGCGGGGCTTCTCCTCCCCGTACAGAACGGCGGTTTTCACAACCTGCTCCACCGCTTCCGGCTTTAGAGGGACGTCCATTGGCTGCCGCCGGCACTGCAGGAGCTCCGTCACCGTCACGCCCAGGGCCTCGGCCAAGGGGATAAGCAGGGCCGTGTCCGGCACGCTGACGCCGGTCTCCCATTTGCTGACGGCCTTGTCGGAAATAAACAGCTGTTGGGCCAGCGCCTTCTGCGTCAGACCCTTTTCCTTGCGCAGCTGGGCCACGAAGGACCCAAACCGGGCTTTGTCCAGTTCATACATAGAGATCACCTCGGACGTATCGTACCACGGCCGCCGCGCCTTTGGCAATCGAACCGCAGTAGAATGGGGTAAAAACCGGGAGAAATAGCGGCGAGAATCCAAACACCCCCGCGAGACGCGGGGGTGACGGGACATCAGATACGCTTCCAGCGGACGCCGCCGGGGATATCGGTGAGCTCGATGCCCTCGGCCTTGAGCTCGTCGCGGAGGCGGTCGGCCTCGGCGAAGTTCTTGGCCTTTTTGGCGTCCTGCCGGGCCTGGATCTTGGCCTCCACGGCGGGATCGGCCTCGCCGGACTCGGAGAGGATGGTGAACGCGCCGGTCTTGGGCGCGGCGGCCAGCTCCTTGCGCTTCTTGTCGGCCTTGGCCAGGAGATCCAGGCCCAGGACATAGTCGAAGTCGCCCAGCAGGGCCAGTTTGGTGGCATCGTTGGTCTTGGCCTTGAGGACGTCGTAGACGGCGGTGATGGCCAGGGACGTATTGAGGTCATTGCTCAGAGCGGTGGTAAACTTTTCTTTCAGCGCATCAAAGGCCGCCTGATCCACCGGCTCGGGGTCGGCGGGGTTCAGAGCCGCGATCTTGGCCACCAGCTTGCCGTAGGTCACCACGGCGTTGTCCAGGTTCTCATAGGAGAAAACCAGATTCCGGCGGTAGTGGGACTGGAGGCAGAAGAGCCGGTAGGCCAGCGGGTCATAGCCCTTGGACTCCAGCAGGCTGACGGTCAAAAACTCGCCCTTGGATTTGGACATCTTGCCGGAGTTGGTGTTCAGGTGGTGGACATGGAACCAGTAGTTGCACCACTTGTGGCCCAGATAGGACTCCGACTGGGCGATTTCGTTGGTGTGGTGGGGGAAGGCGTTGTCGATGCCGCCGCAGTGGAGGTCCAGGTCCTCGCCCAGGTGCTTCATGGAGATGCCGGAGCACTCGATGTGCCAGCCGGGATAGCCCACGCCCCAGGGAGAATCCCATTTGAGCGCCTGGTCCTCGAACTTGGACTTGGTGAACCAGAGGACGAAGTCGTTCTTATTGCGCTTGTTGCTGTCCTCCTCCACGCCCTCGCGGACGCCGACGGCCAGATCCTCCATGTCGTGGTCATTGAAGATATAGTACCGCTCCAGCTTCGAGGTATCGAAGTAGACGTTGCCGCCGGCCAGATAGGCGTAGCCCTTTTCCAGGAGCCGGGTGATGATCTTGATATACTCGTCGATGCAGTGGGTGGCGGGCTCCACCACGTCGGGCCGCTTGATATTGAGCTTCTGGCAGTCGGAGAAGAAGGCGTCGGTGTAGAACTTGGCGATTTCGAGCACGGACTTGTTCTCCCGCTTGGCGCCCTTGAGCATCTTATCCTCGCCGGTGTCGGCGTCGGAGGCCAGATGGCCCACGTCGGTGATGTTCATGACCCGCTTGACCGGGTAGCCCAGGTACCGCAGGGTCTTCTCCAGCACATCCTCCATGATATAGGACCGGAGGTTGCCGATATGGGCATAGTGATAAACCGTCGGGCCGCAGGTGTACATTTTGACAAGTTCCGGGTTATTGGGGACGAATTCTTCCTTTTTCCGGGTCGCAGAGTTGTAGAGATACATGGTGCTCCTCCTTTTGTAGTTCAGGATGGGATATGACGGTTGGATGCCGCGGGGCAGGCGCGCTCACCGCTTCCGCAGGGCGTGCTCCAGGGTGGCCAGCCGGTTTTTCAGCTGGTCGATCTCCAGCATAATGGGGTCCGGGGTGTGGATGTGGTCCAGCTTTTCGCCGGAGAGGCGGACCACCCGGCCCGGGACGCCGACCACCGTGGCGTTCTCCGGCACCTCCCGCAAAACCACGGAATTGGCGGCGATGCGGGCGTTGCTGCCCACGGTGAAGGGCCCGAGGATCTTCGCGCCGCAGCCCACCATGACGTTGTTGCCCAGGGTGGGATGGCGCTTCCCCACGTCCTTGCCGGTGCCGCCCAGGGTGACGCCCTGGTAGAGCAGGCAGTCGTCGCCGATGATCGCGGTCTCGCCGATGACGATGCCGGTGCCGTGGTCAATGACCAGACGCTTGCCGATGGTGGCGCCGGGGTGGATTTCAATGCCTGTGAAGAATTTTGACAGCTGGCTCACCAGTCGGGCGGGAAATTTCAGCCCATGGGTGTGCAGCCAGTGGGCCAATCGGTAGTGCAGGGTTGCATGGAGTCCGTTGTACAACAGCAGGATTTCCACCGCGCTGCGGGCGGCGGGATCGTTGTTCTTGTAGGCCCGGATATCCTCCAGAATGCCCATAGACATACCTCCAAATAAAAACGCCCGCCTCCTGATTGTATCCATCAAGAGGCGGGTCGATGACTCGCGGTTCCACTCTTTTTTATCGCTTTCAGCCTTGACGCGGCCAACGGGGTCTCCCCTCGCTCCCGAACGCACGTTCCCGCCCCTACGCCTGCCTCCGCTTACAGCCGGTGACGGAAGCTCTCTGAAGGGTAGTTCGGACGGTACTCTTTTCGATCAACGCGATATGAAATTTACTACAGTATATTATCATCCAGGCCGGGATGTGTCAAGAGCCTTTCAGAACACGCCCCGAGCGGTGAGAATCTCCCGCATCTGGGCCACGCGGGCGTCCCAGGAGCTGCGGCGTCCCGCCTCCAGCCGACCCTCCCGCAGATCGGTATCGTGTTCCCGGATGGCGTCGATACAGCAGCTGACAAAGTCCTCCGCCGTGGGGGCGATATGGATGAGATCCCGGAACTGGAGCACCTGATCCGGCTGGGGCGTGGAGACGATGGGCTTGCCGGTGGCGAGGTATTCATAGAATTTCAGCGGGCTCACGTCCTTGCTCAGGTCTCCGGCGGCGAAGAGGTTCAGGCAGACGGCGAACTGGGCCATGTACTGGGGCAGCTGCTCGTTGGGCTTGAGGCCGAGGAAATAGCAGTTTTTCAGCTGCTTCAGCTGGCCCAGATCCGCGCCCGGCTTCTCCCCGCCGATAAAGACGAAGCTCCATTCCGGATGGGCCTTGGCCGCATGGGCCACAAAGTCGTAGGCAATGCAGGGCTGGAGCGCCCCGACAAAGCCCAAAATCGGCTGGGGGATGGACTTGAGGTCCTCGGGGCAGAGCTGGGCCTTGGAGGCCTCATAGAACCGGCTGAAATTTGCACCGTTGGGGATAAAGGCCGTGTGGGGATTGGCCGTCTCCAGCCGCTCCGCCAGAGGCTGGGCCGTGGCGAAGACCTGGTCGCATTTTCCGGCCAGCTCCAGCTCCATGGCGTCCACCACCGCCGGGTTCATCAGACCGCCGTAGGCCGAGTGCCGGTCCACGCAGTCGTAGACCAGGGCGCTGTGGGGCACATGGTCCACCAGATCCACGGTCACCGGACTGTAGACCCAGAGGACGGGCCGGTCAAAGCCGTGGGCCTTCATCTTTTTGCGGATAAATCGGGCCATGCGGCGCTGGTTCAGCCGGTTGATCCAGCGGAATTTGTTGAAGAACGGCAGCACCGGCGGCAGAGCGCAGACCGTCAGCCCCGGCCGAATCGCCTCCTCGGGCCCCTTGTAGGCCCGGAGCTTGGCCTTGGCGCTCTTGTCCCTGAGCGGGGCCAGATAGGAAATCGAGGGGTCGAAATAGAGAATCTCGCAGTCGGTAAGGCGGCCCATAACCTGCTGCTTGCGGGTGGGGATGGGATGCCAGGGTGAGGTGGCCAGACAGACGATTTGTTTCATGGTGCTTCCTCCAGCAGCCGCCGGGCGGCCTGTTCATTTTCCTCGGCCAGGGCCCGGAGCCGCCGGGCGCTGTAGCCGTTGACGCCCTGGGCCAGAGCATCGTCAATCAAGGCGGAGACGGTGTCTTCGGCGACGGTCTCCAGATCCAGATACCGGGTCTCCTGGAGGTAATCCAGGAAGCCGGAGACCTTGGGATCGTAGACCACGCCCACCAGGGGCACGCCCAGGCCCGCGGCGAAAATCAGGGCGTGGAGCCGCATGGAGACCACCGCCTCCATCTTCCCCATCATGCCGACGATCAGATGGCCGTCGTGGGGCGCGGCGATGACATGGTGCGGGCAGGAGACCAGAGCCGCCGTGGCCTCGGCCACGGGCAGATCCCGCCGGGGCTCCAGGGCGAAAAACACCGGCACCAGGCCGCGGGTCTCATAATATTCTTCCGCCGCCCGGGCAAAGAGGGGCATTTTTTCCTCAAAGCCGGGCCAGGGACGGAGCACGAAGAGGAGATGCTTCCGGGCCGGGTCCAGACCCTGGGCCGCCAAAAACGCCTCCACGTCCTCGGCGGGCGCCGGGTCCAGCAGCAGCGCCGGGTCGGCGGTAACTGTAATCTTCGGATGGGTGACGCCCATGTCCTGGAGCTCCCGGGCGCTGTGGGACTCCCGGAGCGTGATGGCGTCCACGTATTTGTCGATGATGCGCCCGGCGGCCCGGCGGTTCCCGGGCGACGAGACAGGGCCGATGCCGCAGCCGTACATCAGCACCCGGTTGCCCCGCTTCTTGGCCCAGGCAATGTTCATCAGGTAGTATTGCAGGCTGCGGGTGCTGGTGACGTCCTGAATCAGGCTGCCGCCGCCGTTGAGATAGAGCTTCGTCTTCCCCATCCGGCGGAGGAAGCCCAAAAAGTCAAAGGTGTGGATGGCCCCCACGCGGTAGCGAAGCCGCGTCTCCTTGGGGTTGCGGGAGAGGACATAGACGGGCACGTCGGGATCGATGGCGCGCATCTGCTGCAAAATGGCCTCGAGAATGCTGTCGTCTCCGGCGTTGCCCTTGCCGTAAGCGCCGCAGATCAGCACGCCGTCCCGCTTTCCACGGGGCCGGGCTGCCCGGCGCAGCAAAATCCGGTAGATTTCCCGCTGCCGGCTGACCGTGGCGTCCACCGAGAAATGCTCCGAGGCCCGGCGGTAGAGGGCCTCGCCCAGCCGGTGGCGCAGAGCGTCGTCCTCGGCCACGGCTGCCATATGCTTGGCCAGCTGCTCAAAATTCTGGGGCTCAAAGAGGAGGCCGCAGACGCCGTCCTGAATCAGCAGCGGCACGCCGCCTACCCGGGAGGCAATGGTCGCGCAGTGCATCCGCGCTCCCTCGGTCAGGGCATAGGGGAAGGTCTCGGAGAGGGACGTCAGGGTGTTGACGTCGATGGCATTGTAGAAGCTGTCGGTGTCATCCACCCAGCCGGCGAACACGTAGGTACCGGCGGGGCAGCACTGGCGCACCAAATTCTCCAGCATCTCCCGCTGCTCGCCGTCTCCGGCGATGACCAGGCGGATATGCTGGGTCTGCTCACAGGCCCGGCCGAAGCCCCGGATCAGCGTGGCCACGTCCTTCACCGCCGAGAGCCGGGCCGCGATGCCGAAGACCACGTCCTCCTCCCCGGCCTGGAGGCCGATGCTCTCAAAGTATGCCGCACGGGTCAGCTTCGGTGTCACCGGGGTAAAGTCCACGCCGTTGTAGATGGCGAACATGGTCTGAGGGTCGAAGCCCCGGGAAATCAACAGGTCGGCCATGGCGTCGGACACGCCGATATGATAGGGAATCCGCCGGACGCAGATGGTGTTGATGGTGCCGTAGGTCAGCCGGTGGAACGGGCGGCCCAGGTAGTCCAGCCGGTAGTCGCTGTGGACCGTGGTCACCATGGGCACCGAGACCTTCCGCCGCAGCAGGATCCCCAGCAGATTGGCCCGGGAGCCGTGGCAGTGGACAATCTCAAAGCCCTCGTCCCGGATCATATGGGCCAGGGTGTTCACCACGGCAAACAGATTGCCCTGGGTCAGCACCCGGGTATCGATTCCCATTTCCCGGGCCTCCTGGGCGAAGGGTCCCTCGAGGAAGCAGACCAGCCGCACGGTCTCGGTGCGGCCCAGCCCCTGGAGCAGGCTCAGCACATGGGTCTTGGCTCCGCCTACATCGCCGCCGGAAATGAGGTGCATGATCTTCATGGAATCGCTCCTTTGGAAAAGCTATCCCTATTCTGTCCCATTTCCGCGGAAAAGTCAAGGCTGGATGGAGGATTGCGGGCCGTTTCTCTATCTCCCATTTGACACTACTTGACATGGTTCCCCGATCCAGTATAATGGAATCAGAGAGATTGAGAGGAGGCGGTACCATGTATCAGGATTTTTGTGACCGCTGCGGCAGCGCTATCGATCCCAAAACCGGGCGGTGTCCCGACTGCGCGAGGCGCGGAAACAGGACGGCGGGCCTCATCGTGGCCGTGGTGCTTATCGCGGTGGTGCTGGCTGCCACATTGTTGCGGGAGCCCATGGTGCGGGGCGTGACGGACCTGGCTCATCAGGTGGAGGCACTCTTTTCCACCCGGCCGGAGCCTGAGCCGGATGTGGTGCAGGCGATGGAGCCCGCGCCCGATCCGCGCCCCGAGCCGGACCCCGCTCGTGACGAGGCCGTCAAGGCGGCCCAGGCCTATCTGGAGACCGAGACCTACTCCCCCAGCGCCCTCTATCTCCAGCTCTATGGGGACGGCTATCAGGAGGCCGACATCGACTACGCCCTGGACCACTGCGGCGCGAACTGGTATGAGAACGCGGCCTATTGCGCCATGGATTGGGTGGCGAGCTACTATTACAGCCGGGGCATGCTGGTGGAGGATTTGATGAACAGCGGCTTCACCGCGGACGAAGCCGCATACGGCGCCGACTACTGCGGGGCCAACTGGTCCGAGGAAGCCACGCTCTACGGCGCATTCCTGCTGGAGGAGACCCCGGAGCTCACCGCTGAGGAGGTTTCCGCCGCCCTGGTGGAATTCGGCTACACCGAAGAGGAAGCCCAGTATGCCGTCGACCAGCTCTTTGACAATGCCCCAGCCTTATAACAATTTGCGCTGAAGGGCGCGCTGCGTTTGCAGCGCGCCCTCAGCGTGTCGAAAAAGTCTTTTCGCCACGCTGGGCGGATTTTCAAACTTTTAAAAAAGTTTGAAAATCCGTATTGATTGAACGCGCAAGGGGTCTTAACCCCTTGCACACATTCCCCGCTGCTCTGTCACA
>DVFN01000035.1 GCA_018713205.1 Candidatus Avoscillospira stercorigallinarum
CCGTGAAGAAGCTGGAAGAGGCCTATGCCTTCGTCCGCGAGCTGGCCGCCAACGGCGAGAGCATCCTCTTCGTCGGCACCAAGAAGCAGGCCCAGGACGCCATCAAGGAAGAGGCTGAGCGCGTGGGTCAGTTCTACGTCAACGCCCGGTGGCTGGGCGGCATGCTCACCAACTTCAAGACCATGCGCACCCGGATCGAGCGTCTGGCTCAGCTGAAGAAGATGGAAGAGGACGGCACCTTCGCCATGCTGCCCAAGAAGGAAGTCATCAAGCACCAGGGCGAGATCGCCAAGCTGGAGAAGTACCTGGGCGGCGTCAAGGAAATGAAGAAGCTGCCCGGCGCCCTGTTCATCGTGGACCCCCGCAAGGAGCGCAACGCCATTGCCGAGGCCCGCAAGCTGCACATCCCCGTGGTCGCCATCGTGGATACCAACTGTGATCCCGACGAGGTGGACTATGTCATCCCCGGCAACGATGACGCCATCCGCGCCATCCGCCTGATCGCCGCCACCATGGCCAACGCCGTGACCGAGGGCAAGCAGGGCGAGGAGACCGCCGCTGTCGCCGAGAAGGCTGAAGAGACCGCCGCGGAATAATCTTCCACCAAAGTATATAGGAGGAACCTACAATGGCTTTTACTGCTGCTGATGTCAAGAAACTGCGTGAAATGACCAACGTCGGCATGATGGACTGCAAGAAGGCGCTGTCCGCTTCCGACGGTGATATGGACAAGGCCGTCGAGTGGCTCCGCGAGCGGGGCCTGGCCGCCGCCGCCAAGAAGTCCGGCCGTATTGCCGCCGAGGGCATGGTGACCGCCGTGGTCGAGGGCAATGTGGGCGCCATCGTCGAGGTCAACGCCGAGACCGACTTCGCTTCCAAGTCCCCCGTGTTTGTCGAGCTGGTCAACGATGTGGCCAAGGTTGTCGTGGAGCAGAACCCCGCCGACCTGGACGCCCTGATGGCCTGCACCTATCCCGGCACCGAGAAGACCATCGCCGACATGATCCCCGAGAAGGTCCTGGTGGTCGGCGAGAACCTGAAGGTCCGCCGCTTCGCCCGGTATGACACCGGCGTGACCGTGGCCTACAACCACATGGGCGGCCGTATCGGCGTCCTGGTGAACATGACCGTGGAGGGCATCGACCCCGCCGCCGTCACCGAGATGGGCAAGGACCTGTGCATGCAGGTTGCCGCCATGAACCCCGCCTTCTGCGACAAGTCCGACGTGGATCAGGCCACTCTGGACAAGGAGAAGGAGATCCAGCTGGCTCTGGCCATGAACGAGAACGAGAAGGCCGCCAAGCCGAAGCCCCAGAACATCATCGAGAAGATGGTCATGGGCCGTATCGGCAAGTACTACGAGGAGAACTGCCTGATGCAGATGACCTTCGTCAAGGACAACAAGATGTCCGTCGAGCAGTACGTGGCCTCCACCGCCAAGAGCCTGGGCGGCTCCATCAAGGTCAATTCCTTCGTCCGCTTCGAGAAGGGCGAGGGCATTGAGAAGAAGGTGGACGATTTCGCCGCCGAAGTCGCCGCCGCCGCCGGCCTGAACTAAGATACCGTTTCATCCCGCGCCAGGAGCAATCCCGGCGCGGGATTTTTTTGCCGGCCCGATTTTCACCGCGCACAGCCCGTAGGGGCCGATGCCCCCATCGGCCCGCCCGCCTCCGCGTGCCAATGACCGTTTTAGCGTAGGGGCGGCCTTTATGGCCGCCCGAGACTGGGTCCCGATTCGCGCCGGGGTTCGACGGTTCCGCCCGCCGTAGGGCGGGCTGCGTTTATGGCAGGCCTGGCGGTCCCGGCGGTACGGTCCGGGCGGGCATCAAGCCTGCCCCTACGAGAAGATCGAAGACGGGTACGCGTAGGGGCGGCCTTTATGGCCGCCCGAGACTGGGTCCCGATTCGCGCCGGGGTTCGATGGTTCCGCCCGCCGTAGGGGCGCGCATCGCGCGTCCGCTTGCTTTCCGTGTGCAAAGCAGTTCGCCGGCCGCCCTTACGGCCCCGTCTCAGACTACAAAAACCCCGCCGATGGCTCGGCGGGGTTTGGGTTCAGGCAGGTGAATTAAAGCCCAACCAGCTCCTTGGCCTTCTGGGCGGCGGAGGCGGCGTCCTCGGTGTAGGCATCGGCGCCGATCTCATCGGCGAAGGCCTGGGTGATGGGCGCGCCGCCGACCATGACCTTGATGTTGGCACGGAAGGGAGCGGCGTTCAGGGCAGCCACGGTCTCCTTCAGGGAGGGCATGGTGGTGGTCAGCAGGGCGGAGCAGGCAACGATCTTGGTGTCGGGGTTGGCCTCGACCATCTCGACGAACTTCTCCTTGGGCACATCGACGCCCAGGTCGATGACTTCAAAGCCGGCGCTCTCCATCATCATGGCGACCAGGTTCTTGCCGATGTCGTGCAGGTCACCGGCAACGGTGCCGATGATGATCTTGCCGGCGGCGGTGGCGTCACCGGAGGCCAGATGGGGCTTCAGCACATCGACGCCCTTCTTCATGGCGCGGGCGGCGACCAGCATCTCGGGAACGAAGATCTCGCCGGCCTTGAACTTGGCGCCGACGGAGTCCATGGCAGCGATCATGCCTTCGTTGAGGATGACGCTGGGCTCGCAGCCGGCATCCAGAGCTTCCTGCACAGCGGCGGCGACCTTCTTGGCCTTGCCGGCTTCGACAGCGTTGTAGACTTCCTGCAGCTTTTCAACAGACATAGTATAGTTCCTCCTAAGTATAATGTGGGGTGGGTTCGGATTACAGCAGGCCCTGACGGTGGGCGGCGATGTAGTTCATGCAGTCCTCGTCCTTTTCCTTGAGGAGCTCCACGGCGTAGATCAGGCCCAGCATGTCCTTGTTGGTGGGATCGACGATGGCGCTGTCCATACCGGCGTTCATGGCCAGGGACATAAAGGCCATGTTCAGAGGCTTGCGGAAGCCGGGGAAGCCGAAGGAGATGTTGCTCAGGCCGCTGGTGATGTGAATGTCGGGATACTGATCCTTGATCCGCTTGCAGCACTCGGAGAACAGGGTGAAGGCAGCCTGATTGGTGGCGGCAGCCTCGACCAGGGGATCGATGTACAGGCGGTTGGGGGCGATGCCATACTGCTTGGCCTTGGCCATGATCTTGTCAAAGACGTCCATGCGGTCCTCGACGCTCTTGGGAATGCCGCTCTCACAGAGCAGAGCCACGTAGCCCCAGTCGGTGTCGGCAATGGCGGGGAAGACGATGTCGGTCTTGACGACGCCGTCGGCGTCCTTCTCCATGGAGACGGAGTTGACGATGCCGGGGCGGCTGCAGAACTGAAAGGCCTGGGCGCAGATCGAGGCGCTGGGGCTGTCCACGGCGATGGCCACATGCTCCAGCTCTTCGGGGATGGCGGCCTCCACCTCTTCGATCATCCACTTGAGGGTCTCCAGCTCGACGGCGGGGTCGGTGGAGGCGCAGACGTCGATATAGAGCGGTACCGGCTCCTCGAAGTAATCCTCGTCCTGGGCAGCCTGAGCCTGGGCCAGGGCGCGCTGACGAATGAATTCTCCATCCCGGGCAGCAATGGCCTTGGCCACAGCGGGGATGGCGCCGTTGAGTTTTTCACCAATGATAATCAATGAAACGGACCCTCCTTAAATTCGTGATTTTGTACAAAATAGGCAATTGCCTTTCGACTCTGTCAATATTATAGCGAAAAAAAGTACGCTTTGGAATCCAGCAACCTATTGACAAATCGCTCCTTCTCTTCCTACAATATGTAGGAAGGAGGGGGAAGCCATGAAACTGAGTCCCGCATTGATCTGCCGGGAGCTGTCCCAGGTGTACCGCACCAGCGCGGGCAGCAGCCTTTCGTTGAAGCCTACGCTCAAGCGGCCTATGCTGCTGGGGCTGGACGAGAAGCCGGGGCCGGGGACGCTGTGCATTCTGGCGCCGGATGACAGCCGGGCGGCCTCAGCGCACCCCAGCGCGCTGCTGGTGGCGGTGGGGAAGGGGAGCGCGGGCTCCGGTCAGCTGATGGTAGACGCGCCCTCCCTGGGCGATGTGTACAATCAAATTCAGAAGATATTCAACCGCTATGAGAGCTGGTATACCGAGCTGGTGGAATCCCGCCTCCAGGGCCAGTCGATTCAGGCGCTGCTGGAGCTCTCATATCCCATTTTTCAGCGGCCGCTGGTGGTCATCGGCATGGACTTCTCGGTGATTGCATCGGTACGGGCGGAAGCGCTGGAGATGACCCGCGGGATCTTCGGCGCCACGGAAAGCACCTACGGCGTGGTCACCGATCTCAAGCACAACGCGGCCTATGCAGCCGCCCGCACCAAGGACGGCTGCTTTTATTTCAAGGGCGACGAGGGCCGGGGCAGCCTCTGCGTCAATATCAAGAAATATGACCAGACCACCTATCGGCTTCTGGCCTATGACAGGCCCGGCGAAGCCGGAGATATGACCGACGGCTTCCTGCTGGAGACGCTGGCTGGGATCATTGAGCACGCCCTGCTGCACAACACGGCCCCGGCGGTGGGCGGCGACCAGGTGCTCCAGACCATTCTGCTGACGGCCATCAGCGACCGCACGGCGGACTATGTGACCATCAGCCAGCGGATGGACGCCACAGGCTGGCTCAGCAGTCATTACTATCTCTGCGTGGTGCTGCAGGTGTCGTATCTGGACCAGAAGAATCTGACGGTCCGGTCCATTTGCGGCTATCTGGAGAATATTCTGTCAGCCTCCTGCGCCTTTCAGTTCAAGGATGATATTGTGGTCTTTGTCAATCTCAGCCTGTCGGCCATGAGCCTGGATGAGATTTCGGCCCGGCTGAGCTTCTTTATCCGCGACAGTCTGCTGAAGGCGGGATACAGCCGGGTCCTGCTGGGCCATTTCAACTTCCGCCGCCAGTATGACCAGGCCATGATCGCCCTGGAGGTGGGCAGCCGCCTGAACCCGTCCTTTTGGATTCACCGGTTCAACGACGTGGCCTTTCCCTATATTCTCGAGCAGATCACCCGAAAGCTCCCGGCCTATATGGTCAGCCATGAGAGACTGCTGCGGCTCAAATACGCCGATGAAGAAAACGGCACAGAGTACTTCCGTACCCTGCGCCTGTATCTGGATAATCATTTCAACGCCGTCCAAACGGCCCGGGAGCTGTTTATCCACCGCAGCACCTTCCTCTACCGCCTGGAGCGAATCAAGGCCATCCTGGGCACGGATTTCACCAACAGCGACGAGAATCTCTACCTGATGCTCTCCTACCGCCTCCTGGACCGGGAAGAGCCCGGGACCGGGCAGAGGACGTAATAGGGAAGAGGGAAGAGGGAATAGGTGCGCTTCGCACGCAGCGGCGCGCATGGCGCATTCGCCAGCCCTCGTGTGCAAGGTGGTTTGCCGATCGCGCTGGCCAAAGCCTCTCCTTGAGGAGAGGTGGCACGCGCAGCGTGACGGAGAGGTGTGCCGCCCATAGGGCGGCGGCGCGTCAGCGCCCTTTGCACACGCCGAAACCCTTCAGCAAGCCTTCGGTGCGGTAACACCTCTCAGTCAGCCTATCGGCTGCCAGCTCCCCTCAAGGGGAGCCTTCCCTCTCAGGCATCCGGCCCCATCACGGACACCGATGAGATTCCAGGCCCCCAGTGGTTGCGGGGGCCTGGATAGGGCGGGGTGTGGGCACCCCGCCCTACGAGAGATCGGACGAGTTTGCGGTGGACGGCGGTGCATCCGACGCGGCGGCTGGGCAGGGCGCATATATAATGCGCCCCTACGACGTTTTGCCGGCGGATGCGCCGGGCGCTCAGAACAGGAAGCAGCCGGTATAGGCCATGGTGTTGGGGCCGTAGTTGTACTTGAGGCCGCTGTCGGTGCAGACCTGGTTGACCAGCAGGCCGTAGGCCTCCATGGAGGAGATGGCTTTCTCCGGGAAGCGGCAGGGGGCGTCAGGGCAGGTGCAGGTCTTGCAGACCGTGCAGCAGCCCGCGTTCAGGGGCAACAGCTCCGGGAACTGGGCCCGCAGCTGAGGCAGCAGCCGGGCAAAGGCCTCCTTCTGCTGGGCCTCGATCTCGTGCATGCCCTCGATGTCCCAGCTGTCCTCCAGCTGCCCCACCGCCTGGACCACCAGAACGGTGTGATAGGGGGCGATTTTGGCCCGACATTCCTCCAGCGTCCCGCAGGCCGGCGGACAGGACCAGCAGGCCCCGTACTTGCGGCAGGTATTGGCGGCGCACATCTCCCGCACCTCGGTCATCGGGTTCAGAATGGCGGCGTCGGCCACGGCGGCATGGGTGAAGCCCGCTGCCAGCGCCAGATCAATCAATGCTTGGCGGTCCATCATTTATTCCTCCTCTTCGCTGCCAAAGGACAGCTGATCGATAAAAATATCCTGAAAATCTCCGTCGTTGGCCAGCTCCAGGAACTCCACGCTGTCGGAGAGGGAGGCGGCCAGCCGGTACTGGTCCGGATGGAGGACGGCCAGCTGGGCGCCCTCGCCGGCGGCGTTGCCGATCATATGGATCTTGCTCCGAAGCTCCGGCGGCAGCAGGCCGATGGCGCAGGCGCTGTCCGGGTCCATATAGTTGCCGAAGGCTCCGGCAATCAAAATTTCCTCGATGTCCTCCAGAGCCACGCCCAGATGGCGGCACAGCAGCCGGATTCCAGCGGCGATGGCGCCCTTGGCCAGCTGGACCTCCCGGACGTCGGCCTGGGTGAGGAAGACGTCCTCGGTGAAGAACCAGGCGGGCTGCCTGTCCACGGGCTTCAGCTGGGGCCGCCCCTCCGAGGCCATGCGGCCGGTCTCGTCGATGACGCCCAGCTCCAGCAGGACGGCTACGGCGTCCAGCAGGCCCGAGCCGCAGATGCCCCGCGCCGGACCGCCCCCCACCACGGAGTAGGAGACCACCCCGTCGCGATGGAATACGTGGTCGATGGCCCCGTCCGCGCCCCGCATGCCGCAGCGGATCTTCGCGCCCTCAAAGGCGGGCCCGGCGGCGGTGGAGCAGGCGATGGCACGATGGCAATTGCCCAGGACCATTTCGCCGTTGGTTCCAATGTCGATCATCAGCGTCAGCGGTTGGCGGCGGCTCCAGCCGGCGGCCAGCAGGCAGCCCACGGTGTCCGCGCCGACAAAGCCCGCGATGCACGGCAGCATCCACAGAACGCCGTCGGGGGCGATGGTCAGTCCCACCTCGGACGCCGGACGGACCTCGGCCAGACGGTGCAGGGGCATATAGGGCGCCACCATCAGCGGAGCCGGATCATAGCCCAGGAACAGGTGGTGCATACAGGTATTGCCCACCACGCTGACCCGGCGGATGTCCTCCCGCCGGATGCCGGCGGCGGCCGACAGATTGCCCAGCATCTCCTCCAGCGCCGTGCGGATCACGCCGGTCAGGGCGTCCAGGCCGTGCTCGGCGGCGTAGCTGCCCCGGGCGATGACGTCCGCGCCGAACTGGGTCTGCGGATTGAGGCGGCTGTCCACCGCCAGCCGGGCCCCGGTGCGGCCGTCCAGCAGATAGCCCACCACCGAGGTGGTGCCCACGTCGAAGGCGGCCAGCGCGAAGAAGGGGCCTTCGGCGGCGGCGGTCCCGCCGGTCAGGTCCGCGCAGCCGGTGAGAATGCGGTTTTCGCCGGCCTTGGGCCAGGCGGCGGCCACATCGCCCTCCACGGTGAGCTGGCAGGCCGGAAGCCATAGGTCGCCGGGGACCGGGCCGCCCCGCAGCAGCAGATTCTCCCGGCCGGAGAGAATCCGCACCCTGCACTTGCCGCAGGTGCCCCGGCCGCCGCAGGGGGCGTCAGGCTGGAGCCCGGCCTGGATGGCCGCCTCCAGCAGCGTGGTGTGGGGGGCGACGGCGGCGGTCCGCCGGTCCTCCGGGAATGAAACGGTAAAGAGGTCCTGTGACATCGGACGATCCTCCTTTGGTGGTTGGCATACGTTCAACTTATATTGTACTCTCGGCGGCAGCCTC
The DNA here is from genome assembly GCA_018713205.1 of Candidatus Avoscillospira stercorigallinarum. Lineage (GTDB taxonomy): Bacteria > Bacillota > Clostridia > Oscillospirales > Oscillospiraceae > Avoscillospira > Avoscillospira stercorigallinarum. The sequence goes on from DVFN01000035.1 coordinate 7,938, forward strand.
TTGTAAATAGCTGCGGGATCTTCCTACAGAGTGTAGATAGCGCCTCCGGCTTGTTTCACCCAATTGCAGGAATCTATAAAAATTGCCCGGCCGATTCTTGCAGAGGATTCGAAAAAGCGGTATACTGAACTTATAAAATCCACAGGGATTACTCTGTGCTGATTTTGGTTTTTGTCTATATGATACAAGAAAGGTGGACAAACACATGCTCACGAAACGCCAGAATTTACTGGAAACCATCCGCGGCGGCAATCCGGACCGCTACGTCAATCAGTTTGAGGCCCTTGCCATTGTCGGCAATCCCTACAGCGCCACCAACCCCGCCCCCAAGCCGGGCGAGGTGAACATTGTCAACGCCTGGGGCGTGACCCGTTCCTGGCCTGCCGGCACCCCCGGCCCCTTCCCGGTCCACACCGGCGACAAGATCGTCTGCCCCGACGTGACCGAGTGGAAGGAAAAGGTCCATGCGCCCAACGTGGTCTTCTCCGACGAGGATTGGGCTCCCTTTGTGGCTCAGGCCGAGAAGGTGGACCGCAATGAGCAGTTTGTCACCCACTATGTGGCCCCCGGCGTCTTTGAGCAGTGCCACTATCTGATGGAGATTCAGAACTGCCTCATCAACTTCTACGAGGAGCCCGAGGCCATGCACGAGCTCATCGACTACATCACCGAGTGGGAGCTCAAGTATGCCGAGGAGGTCTGCAAGCACCTGAAGCCCGACGCCCTCTTCCACCATGACGACTGGGGCACGCAGATGTCCACCTTCCTCTCCCCGGCCATGTTCGAGGAGTTCTATCTGCCTGCCTATAAGAAGATCTACGGCTACTACAAGGAGCACGGCGTGCAGGTCATCATCCACCACTCCGACTCCTACGCCGCGACCCTGGTGCCCTACATGATCGAAATGGGCATCGATATCTGGCAGGGCGTTATGCGCTCCAACAATATCCCCGAGCTGATCCAGAAGTACGGCGGCCAGATCACCTTTATGGGCGGCGTGGACAGCGCCCTGGTCGATTATCCCGGCTGGACCCGCGACGTAGTGGAGAAGGAGGTCCGCTCCATCTGCGAAGCCTGCGGCACCAAGTTCTTCATCCCCAACACCTCCCAGGGCGGCGCCATGAGCACCTACCCCGGCGTCTATGAGGCTGTGGCTGAGGAAATCGACAAGATGAGCAAGGAGCTCTTCAAATAAGGCATCTCTGCGCCCGGACCGCCCCCAAGCGGCCCGGGTTTTTTCGTCGCAGCGGGTACTTGTGCGATGTGCTGGCACTGGATGCGGCAAACTGGTGAGAATCACCAAAAAATTGAAGCAGGACCGCGAAATCTTGGCGCTTTGTCAGTGCCGGGATTCGGCCCGCAGCCTTGACAACCGATAGGACAATATCTATAATTAAATACCGATAAGAAATTATCGAAATTCCGACGAACTGGCGGAGAGGGGAGGGTTCACCGTGAATACCCAGCATTTTCAGTACCTGGTGGAGATTGAGCGGACGCGGTCCATCTCCCAGGCGGCCAAGAATCTCTTTCTCAGCCAGCCGAATCTGAGCCGGGTGATTCACGAGCTGGAGGAGAGCCTGGGCTTTGCCATCTTCGAGCGGACCAGCCGGGGCGTGACGCCCACGGACCGGGGCGCGATGCTCTTGCAGTACGCCCGGCGGATTCTCCGGGAGATGGACAGCATCGAGGCCCTGGGCCGCAGCGGACCGGTGAAGAGCCGGCTTCGGATCTGCTTTCCCCGGTCTGGCCGGTATCTGGACGCCACGGCCCGGTATCTGGCCCAGTGCTGCAAGACCGACCTGGTGGACGCGGAGATCCGCGAATGCCATGCCCGGCAGACCCTGGAGATGCTGGACAAGGGCGATACGGAGCTGGGCGTGATCCGCTTCCGGTCCGAGTATGAGGACTATTTCCGGGACCAGGCCAGTCTGCGGGGTCTGCATTTCCAGGTGCTGCGGGATTACCGCTACCAGCTGATGATGCACCCCAGCCATCCGCTGGCTGAGAAACAGCAGATTTTCCAGGCGGATCTCCGGGACTATGTGGAAATCGCCCACGGCGACACCTTCCGCCAGTCCGAATCCCGGGGCAGCGAGCCCCGGCGGCGGATCTACTCGGTGGACCGGCTGGCCCAGGTGCGGCTGCTTCACGCCATTGCCGGCGCGTATATCTGGATCTCCCCGGCCTCGGAGGAGGACCTCCGGCAGTGGGGCCTGGTGCAGCGGGACTGCGCCGACAATACCGATGTCTACCGCGACGCCCTGCTCCACCGCAAAAGCTATATCCCGACCGATATGGAGAGCGGACTTCTGGAGCTGATCTCCCAGGATTTTCAGGGAGATGTCATATCGGGAACGATATAGGGCAATTAAAATAAGCATAACTGCTGCGGCAGTTTTTTGCTATAATGAACACGAAATATCTGAGGAGGCTATTGCTATGAGCAAAATCACCGTGATTGGCGCCGGAAGTGTCGGCGCTGCCATCGCCAACGACCTGACCATCCAGGGCATTGCTTCGGAGATCGTTCTGATTGACATCAATGCCCAGAAGGCCAGAGGCGAGGCTCTGGACATCTACCAGGGCGCCCATTTCGGCACCCCCACCATCGTGCGGCCCGGCGATTATCCCGACGCTGAGGGCTCCGACGTGGTCATCATCACCTCCGGCCTGCCGAGAAAGCCCGGCCAGACCCGGCTGGAGCTGGCCCAGTCCAACGTGAACATCATCAAGCAGATCGCGCCCCAGGTGGTGCCCCATGCGCCCAACGCCATCTATATCATCGTCTCCAACCCCGTCGATGTGCTGACCTACGTGTTCCACAAGGTCTCCGGCCTGCCCGAGAAGCAGATCATCGGCTCCGGCACCATCCTGGACACCAGCCGTCTCCAGGCCCAGCTGGCCAAGCTCTTCCACGTGAGCCCCAAGAACGTCCACGCCCACGTCTACGGCGAGCACGGCGATTCCTCCTTTGTGCCGTGGTCTCTGGCCAACATCTCCAACAACCACATTGACTACTATGCCACCCATTCTCCCGACGCCGACCGCATCACCTGGACCTGTGACGAGGCGGCCCGGGCCGAGGTGGAGGAGTATGTCCGGACCTCCGGCGCCCAGGTGATCAAGGACAAGGGCGCGACCTTCTTCGCCGTGGCCATGTCCGTGTGCCACATCTGCAAGTGCATCTTCTCCGGCGCAGGCACGGCCCTGACCGTCTCCACCATGATGCACGGCGAGTACGGCATCGACGACGTCTGCCTGAGCGTGCTGACCATCGTGGACCGCAACGGCGTCCGCGGCAAGATCATGAACGCCCTGACGGAGGACGAGGTGGCCAAGCTCCACAACAGCGCCAACCGGCTGAAAGAGGTTATTAGCCACATCGAGTAAGTTCCAAGGGCAGCACCGCACAATTGTGTCTGCGGCCTTCGCCCAATCTTTTGCCCCATCCGTGCAGTTATAAAAAGGGGAAATACATACAGTACAGACTGTCAAAAAGCCTCGCTGAAGATGTCTGCGATAGAGCAGCGGGGAATGTGTGCAAGGGGTTAAGACCCCTTGCGCGTTCAATCAACACGTATTTTTAAACTTTTCCTAAAGTTTAAAAATACGCACAGCGTGGCGAAAAGACTTTTTCGACACGCTGAGAGCCGGGGCACAATATGACCCCGGCTTTTTCTTGGTCGCAATGGGTAATAGCGAATTTGCTATTGAATGAGTATAGCGAATATGCTATAATATACCAAAGGAGATGATTTGTGATGCCTACGATTTGTACGTTCAGAGGGATCAAGATCTGCATTTACTGGAGCGACCACCTTCCGCCACATTTTCACGCGTTTTACGGCGGGGATGAAGTGCTTGTTTCCATCAACGACATCGAGGTGCTGGAGGGCACGATACCCTCGAAACAGTTGAAAATGCTCCTGGGGTGGGCGGCGTTTCACCAAGAGGAGTTGCGAGAAAACTGGGAGCTCGCAAAAAACCGGCAGGAGCTGTTTTCTATCGAGCCGCTGAAATAAGCGGACCGGCAGGAGGTGAGACAGAAATGGCGAAGACGGTTGCATATTATCTGTCGAAGGGGTTTGACCAGGCGGCGGCGGAGTATTACGCCGCCGGCCGGCGGAAGATTGTGAGCGTGGAGCCGAATGATGACTTCACCCTCACCATCGGCTTCGACAATGGTGAGCGTCGAGTCCTGGACATGAAGCCCGTTATGGCAGCGGGGACGGTATTTGAGCCGTTCATGAAGCTGGAAAACTTCCGGCGCGTTTATCTGGATCGGCAGCATTGTGTGTCGTGGGACATCGATCCGAGTGTGGACAGCGAGAAGGTCTGGAGCAACAAGGTCGATTTGTGCCCGGATAGCTGCTATATCGACAGTATTCCAGTGAGGGGTGTGGACAATGTCTGAGCAGTGTGCCGCTATCATCGACCGACTCATTGCGCGGAGACACGACCAAGGGATGACACAGAAGGAGCTGGCACAGGCGGCCTCGCTTACCCAGAGCGTGATTGCCAGGCTGGAGAGCAAGAAGGCTGTGCCGCAGCTCGACACGCTGGTGCGCGTTGCCGCCGCTCTGGGGTGTGCCTTGGAAATTGTGCCGGCGGACGTTGGCTTAGAGTATGGAAAGTAGAGAATTTTCGTCGAGCTCACCGGAGTTTTCTTACAAAGGCGTCTTTGCGCCATCGAAAGACGGCGGTCTTGACGGCTGCCCCTTCTTTCTGTAGAATGAGGTGCATCATGCTGCGAATCATGCTTGGCGCAAGCTGCGGCGACGCGATGTTCATGGGGTAGAGGTGACGTTGCGCGTCCCGAATGCGGACACCAGAGCGGCGTGACAGGAGTTCCGGGAGATGAAGGAACATCCGGAGCGATACAAACGGTATGGGAATTTCAGAGATGCCTTGCGGGAAGCGGCATAGTAGGAGGCAGAGAATGTTTACTGTTTTGAAAACCGAAGGCCGGGCGCGGCGGGGGGTGTTCACCTGTCCCCATGGGACGGTGCAGACGCCGGTGTTTATGAACGTGGGGACCCTGGGGGCCATCAAGGGGGCGCTGAGCGCCGCCGATCTGGAGCATATCGGCACCCAGGTGGAGCTGTCCAACACCTACCATCTGCATCTGCGGCCCGGCGATCAGGTGGTGAAGCAGCTGGGCGGCCTCCACAAGTTTATGACCTGGAACGGGCCCATCCTCACCGATTCCGGCGGCTTCCAGGTGTTCTCCCTGGCGTCGCTGCGGCGGATCAAGGAGGAGGGCGTCTACTTCGCCTCCCATATCGACGGACGGAAGATCTTTATGGGGCCCGAGGAGAGTATGCGCATCCAGTCCAACCTGGGCTCCGACATCGCCATGGCCTTTGACGAGTGCATCGAGAACCCCGCGCCCTATGACTACGTCAAGGCGTCCTGCCAGCGGACCACCCGGTGGCTGCGGCGCTGCAAGGCGGAGCTGGACCGGCTGAACCAGCTGCCGGATACGGTCAACCCCGGGCAGGTGCTCTTCGGCATCAACCAGGGCGGCACCTATCCGGACCTGCGCATCCGCCATATGGAGGAAATCGCCCAGCTGGACCTGCCGGGCTACGCCATCGGCGGCCTGGCGGTGGGGGAGAGCACCGAGACCATGTACGAAATCATCGAGGCCGTGGAGCCCCATATGCCGGCGGAGAAGCCCCGGTATCTGATGGGCGTGGGCACGCCGTCCAATATCATCGAGGCCGTGGCCCGGGGCGTGGATTTCTTCGACTGCGTCATGCCGGCCCGGAACGCCCGCCACGCCCGGCTCTTCACCTGGGACGGGGCCATCAATCTGAAAAACGCCAAGTATGAGCTGGACCAGGGCCCCATCGATCCCCACTGCGACTGCCCGGTCTGCCGCCGCTACTCCCGGGCCTATCTCCGGCACCTCTTCAAGGCCGAGGAGATGCTGGCCATGCGGCTGAGCGTCATGCACAACCTCTATTTCTACAACACTCTGACGGCGAAAATCCGCGAGGCCCTGGACAACGGGACCTTCGCCCAATTCCGCGCCCAGTGGTCGGAGCGGCTGGATCGGAAAATTTAGCAATCTCTCTTGCATTTGCCCGCTGATTTTTGTATAATAGCCATACTTTGATTACGGAGGATGTTCCATGACACCAGATAGTATGTCCATGATCGTAATGCTTCTCGTTATGATCGCTGTGTTCTATTTCTTCCTGATTCGTCCCGAGAACAAGAAGAAGAAGGCCATGAACGATATGCGCAGCAGCCTGAAGGTGGGCGACAATATCACCACCATCGGCGGCGTGATCGGCGATATCGTCCAGGTGAAGGATGAGAATATTGTCATCGAGGTCGGCGCCGACAAGGTCCGCATCGAGTTCACCAAGTGGGCCGTGTCCACCAACAACACCGCCGACAAGGCCGCCGCCAAGGCCCAGGAGGCCGCCGTGGCCGCCCGTAAGCAGGCGAAAAAGGACAAGAAGAATAAGTAATCCTCGAGGGTGCGTCAGACGACGCACCCTCAGCATTTCTATCGCGTCTTTTTGCTGCGCTGTTGCGTTCGGTCCTGTTCGTAGGGCGGCATGCCCACATGCCGCCATGACCGGGTTGCGATGACCGAAGGCCTGCCAATTCCGGCGGTGCGGTCCGGGCGGCCATACAGGCCGCCCCTACGAGGAAACCGAAGGCGGGGCCGTAGGGGCGGATTATATATCCGCCCGAACGCGCCTGCGATTTACGCCGTAGGCCCCGCGGTTCCGGCGGCCTGGTTTGGCGGGGTGTGGGCACCCCGCCCTACGGATCGGGTCGATGGTATGGCGTAGGGGCGGCTATCAGCCGCCCGGGCAGGCTCGCGATACCTGTTGCACCCCCGTTGAACGCCGTAGGGCGGCATGCCCACATGCCGCCATGACCGGGTTGCGATGACCGAAGG
>DVFN01000036.1 GCA_018713205.1 Candidatus Avoscillospira stercorigallinarum
ATAACCCGCCCGGCTGACGCGCCAATGGGTTTGCCGCAGGGGATTGATGCACGCGCCCTGTCAAAATATCCTTCCAAACACAGCGTGGCGAAAAGACTTTTTCGACACGCTGACATACAGTATTCCCGCCCTTTTATAACTTTCGTATGAGGCAAAATCTTTGGCCGAATGCTCTTGCCAAATTGTGCGGTGCTGCCTTAAGAAGTTGTCTCTATTTTGAGACAATCCTGTGTTGGAAATTACTCCAAATTCTTTTGCGAAATACCTTGTGCAATTGTGGAAGATGGGGTATAATTGCCCTAAGATGACCGGTATACGGCCAATGCGGACAAGGAGGCACTCACCATGAAACGAATCGGAATGCTCACCAGCGGCGGCGACTGCCAGGCGCTGAACGCGGCCATGCGCGGCGTGGCCAAAACCCTCTACAACTCTAAAGAGCCCGTGGAAATTTACGGCTTTCTGGATGGCTACCAGGGCCTGATTAAGGGCAAATTCCGCCTTTTGACCTATGTGGATTTCTCCGGCATCCTCACCAAGGGCGGCACCATCCTCGGCAGCAGCCGCACCCCCTTCAAGACCATCCAGGTCATCGAGGCCGACGGGGTGGACAAGGTTGCGGCCATGAAGCAGACCTATTATAAGCTCCAGCTGGACTGCCTGGTGATTCTGGGCGGCAACGGCACCCATAAGACCGCCAACCTGCTGCGGACCGAGGGGCTCAACGTCATCACCCTGCCGAAAACCATCGACAATGACCTCTGGGGCACCGATATGACCTTCGGCTTCCAGAGCGCCGTCAATGTGGCCACCGAGGCCATCGACTGCATCCATACCACCGCCGCCTCCCATGGCCGTGTGTTTATCGTCGAGGTCATGGGCCATAAGGTCGGCTGGCTGACCCTCAACGCCGGTATGGCCGGCGGCGCCGATATCATCCTGATCCCCGAGATCCCCTATGATATCGACAAGGTCGCCAAGAAGATCAAGGCCCGCCACGACGGCGGCAGCCGCTTCACCATCCTGGCCGTCGCCGAGGGCGCCATCTCCAAGGAGGACGCCGCCCTCTCCAAGAAGGAATACAAGAAAAAGATGGAAAATTACAAGTATCCGTCCGTTTCCTATGAAATCGCCGAAAAACTCCAGAAGAAGTGCGGCTTCGACGTCCGCGTCACGGTCCCGGGCCACACCCAGCGCGGTGGCAGCCCCTGCCCCTATGACCGCGTCTTCGCCAGCCGCCTGGGCTCCAAGGCCGGCCAGATGATCCTCGACGGTGAATTCGGCTATATGGTCGGCTACAAAAAGCGCGAGATGGTTAAGGTTCCCCTGGAGGAAGTGGCCGGCAAGCTCAAGATGGTCGATCCCAACGCCTCCATCGTCAAGGAAGCCAAGCTGCTGGGCATCTGCTTCGGCGACTGAGCCCCGGCGCCGTTCCGCGGGCCTCCCGGCCTGAAACCTCTATCCTCTCCTTTCTTAGACAGACTCCGGTCGTAATCCCTATCGGGATTGCGACCGGTTTTTTCTGCCCCGAGGCGTATACTTTGTCCAGGGGGTGATGGGATGACCGTCTATGTGGATTTGCTCTTCGGACTCAATACGGCCATCAACTATCTGCTGCTCCGAGGCGCGGCAGCCGTAGGCGGCGCGCCGGGGCGGCGGGGACGGCTGCTGGGCGCGGCGGCCGTGGGCGGCCTCTATGCCGTGGCCACGGTGCTGCCCCTGGGTCCGCTGCTGGGAGCGCTGCCCGGGCAGCTGGCCGCGGCGGCGCTGATGGCGGTGCTGGCCTTCGGCTGGCGGCGGAGCACCCTGCGGCAGGGGCTCTATTTTCTGGCCCTGAGCTTTGCCCTCAGCGGCGTGGTGCTGCTGGCGGTCCAGTGGCTGGAGCCGTCTCTGCGGTTTCTCGGCGGCCGGACCTACTACGCCCTGACCACTCCGGCCCTGCTGCTGCTGGCGGGCCTGAGCTACGGCCTGGCAGCCCTGGTCCTGGGCGGCGCGGGCCGCCATACCGGCGGCGACCTGGTGACGCTGCCCCTCGCCCTGGGCGAGGCCCGGGTGACGGTCCGGGCGCTGCGGGATACCGGCAATACCCTCCGAGACCCGGTCAGCGGCGAGGCGGTGGTGGTGACCGGGCCGGAGGTCCTGGCCCAGCTGCTGCCCGGCGCGGCGGTCACGGCGGCGGAGCTCCGGGACCCGGCCGCCCTGCTGGCCCGGCTGGCGCCCCAATTCCCCCGGGCGAAGCTGCGGCTGATCCCCTTCCGGGCCGTGGGCGTGGAGTCCGGCCTGCTGCTGGCGCTGCGGTGCCGGTCCGGCCGCCGGGAGATTCTGGTGGCCGTCAATCCCGACCCGGTGGGCGGCAGCGGCCCCTATGAAGCATTATTGGGAGGTGCATCCGTATGAAACTCTGGCAAAATCTTTTGCTGACCCTCGGGCTGTGGCAGCCCGCGCCGGTCTATTACATCGGCGGCAGCGACGTCCTGCCTCCGCCCCTCCGGCCCGAGGAGGAGCAGCTGTGCATCGCCGCCCTGACCGCCGGAGACGAGGCGGCCAAAAAGACGCTGATCGAACACAATCTCCGGCTGGTGGTCTATATTGCCCGGCGATTTGAAAATACCGGCGTGGGCATTGAGGATCTGATTTCCATTGGCACCATCGGTCTCATCAAGGCCGTCAATACCTTCAAGGCCGACAAGAATATCAAGCTGGCCACCTACTCGTCCCGGTGTATCGAGAACGAGATTCTGATGCACATTCGGAAGATCTCGGGCCAGCGAGCGGAGCTGAGCCTGGATGAGCCCATCAATACCGACTGGGACGGCAACGAACTGCTGCTCTCCGACGTGCTGGGCACCGACGGCGACACGGTCATGCGGCCCCTGGAGGACGACGTGGACCACCAGCTGCTCCGGGAGGCCCTGGCCCGGCTGCCGGAGCGGGAGCGGACCATCATGGTCCTGCGCTACGGCCTGGGCGGCGGGCCGGAGAAGACCCAGAAGGAGGTGGCCGACCTGATGGGCATTTCCCAGTCCTATATCTCCCGGCTGGAAAAGCGCATCACCGCCCGGCTCCGGCGGGAAATCTCCCGGCAGATCTGCGTCTAGGCCAATTGCACCGCCGGTATCGATATGAATTTTCGCTTGTCCCTTTTGGCCCCGGCAGCCGGTGCTTTTCAGCGAATTGTCTCTGTTTTGCGGAAATTGCACAGAATACGCAGAAATCAAACAGGATAAGGTTCCGACTCTTTGGCGCTGCCCGGGCGGAGCCATCCGAAATCGGGATGGGCAATCGAGAAAATCAGACTGTCGAAAAACCTCGCTGAAGATGTCTGTGACAGAGCAGCGGGGGAAGTGTGAAGGGGGCAAAAAGCCCCCTTCGCGTTCAATCGACACGTATTTTTAAACTTTTTAGAAAGTT
>DVFN01000009.1 GCA_018713205.1 Candidatus Avoscillospira stercorigallinarum
CCGTTCGCCGTAGGGGCGCGTTCGGCGATGGTGCTTACGATGTCGGTACCGAGCGGCCCGATGTGGGCATCGGCCCCCAGCGTGTCGAAAAAGTCTTTTCGCCACGCTGTGCGTATTTTTAAACTTTAAAAAAAGTTTAAAAATACGTGTTGATTGAACGCGCAAGGGGTCTTAACCCCTTGCACACATTCCCCGCTGCTCTGTCGCAGACATCTTCAGCGAGGTTTTTTGACAGCCTGTGGGGCCGATGTGGACATCGGCCCCTACGTCCGAATCGCGAACAAGGGCGGGCGGTGGGATCATCAAAACACCGCCGCCGGATTTACTCCTGCGGCGGTGGATGTCACTGGACGATCTCGAAGCCGGCCTCGGTCAGGCGGCGGCGGATCTCGTCGATCTGGGCGAAATCCCGGGTCTCCATGCCCACCCGGAGGAAGCAGCTGGAGATGGCCATGTTGGGGTCGGACCGCTCGTGGCGGACCGAAATCACATTGGCGCCGCAGCTGGAGATGATATTGCTGACGCCCACCAGCTGGCCGGGCTTGTCCTCCAGGGCAATCAGGAGGTTGGCATTGCGGCCCGAGGTCACCAGGCCCCGGGTGATGACCCGGGAGAGGATGTTCACATCGATATTGCCGCCGGAGACCAGGCAGACCACCTTCTTGCCGATGATGGGCAGCTTGTGGAACATGGCGGCGGCCACGCTGACCGCGCCGGCGCCCTCGGCGATGAGCTTCTGCTTCTCAATGGTGGCCAGGATGGCCGCGGCAATCTCGTCCTCGGAGACCGTGACGATGTCGTCCACGTACTTCTCTACCAGGGAGAAGGTGGTGTCGCCGGGGTGCTTGACGGCGATGCCGTCGGCAAAGGTATGGACCGAATCCAGGGTGATCTGATGGCCCTGGCGATGGCTCTCGAACATGCTGGGGGCGTTGAAGGCCTGGACGCCGTAGACCTTTACCGAGGGCTGGAGCTGCTTGATGGCGAAGGCCACGCCGGAAATCAGGCCGCCGCCGCCGATGGGCACGATGACCGCGTCCACATCCCGCATCTGCTCGAGAATCTCCAGGCCGATGGTGCCCTGACCGGCGATGACCTCGTCGTCGTCGAAGGGGTGGATGAAGGTCGCGCCGGTCTCCTCCTGGGCCTTGACCGCGGCGGCGTAGGCGTCGTCGTAGGCGCCGTCCACCAGGACCACCTCGGCCCCCAGGCGCTTGGTGGCCTCCACCTTGCTGATGGGCGCCGAATCGGGCATATAGACCACGCTCCGCGCCCCCTGCCGGGTGGCGGCCAGCGCCACGCCCTGGGCATGGTTGCCGGCGCTGCAGGCGATGATGCCCGCCTTCTTCTGCTCCTCAGTCAGCTGGCTGATCTTATAGTACGCGCCCCGGAGCTTGAAGCTGCCGGTGACCTGGAGGTTCTCGGTCTTCAGGTACAGCTCCACGTCCTTCATCAGGTTGGTCGCGTGGATCAGATCCGTGCGCCGGGCCACCTCTTTCAGCACAAAGGCGGCATGGTAGATTTTATCCAGGGTAATCATTGGTCCGGAGACTCCTTTCCCGCTAAATGATTGATGAACTGCTGGGCCGTGCGCCCGGAGATGCCGCCGTGACGGAGCTCCCAGCGATTGGCCTGGGCCAGCAGCTCGGCCTCGTCCAGCTGGCCGTCCAGCTGCCGGGCCGCCAGGGTCTTGACGATGGTCTGGAACTCCTGGCGGCTGGGAATGCTGTAGTTGATGGCGACGCCGAACCGGGCGGCCAGGGAGAGCTTCTCCTCCATGGTATCAGAGCGGTGGATGTCGTTTTCAAACTCCATGTCGTTGCGGTCGGACCAGGTTTCCTTGATTAAGTGGCGGCGGTTGGACGTGGCGTAGATCAGGATATTGTCGGGCCGGGACTCCACGCCGCCCTCGATGACGGCCTTGAGGAACTTGTATTCCACCTCGTTCTCTTCAAACGAGAGGTCGTCGATGTAGATGATAAACCGGTAGTTCCGGCCCTTGACCGCGGCGATGACCGCCGAGAGGTCCCGGAACTGGTGCTTATAAATTTCGATCATCCGCAGGCCCGAGTCATAGTACTCGTTAATCAGGGCCTTGACCGAGGAGGACTTGCCGGTGCCCGCGTCGCCGTACAAAAGGACATTGTTGGCCGGGCGGCCCCGGACAAAGGCCTCGGTGTTCTCCACCAGCTGCTTCTTCTGGAGCTCGTAGCCCACCAGGTCGGAGAGCATGACCTTGTCGGTGTTGTTGATGGGCAGGAACTCCACGCCCGGGCCCTCGTTGCGGATGCGGAAGGCCCGGTTGAGGCCGAACATGCCCACGCCGTAGGCCCGGTAGAAGTCCGTCACCAGGATGAACATGGCGTCGCCGTCGGGGGCGGCGGCCAGTTCCCGGCTCAGGGCCTGGACCTTCTCGCTGACGGCCCGGTAGTAGTGCTTCTCCAGCTTCACCAGGGCATGGTAGTGGGTGATGGTGGTGAAGCAGTCGATGCCCAGATCCCGCTCCAGGGGCGAGAAGTCGTAGTGGAACAGCCGGTGGAAGATCTCCAGATCGGCCTTGGCGAAGTGGTTCACCGACCCCTCCCCTGCCCCGACCCGCTCGGCGGTCAGGGAGAAGGAGTTCTCGTTGGTGACCAGGACAAAGGTCAGATAGTTCTGCCAGAGATTTTCATTGAAGCCGTAGCGGGTGGAGAGATCCAGCAGGGCCTTGATCTCCACGTAGATCCGGTGGATCAGCGTGGACCGGTCACAGCTCCGGGCCTCCCAATCCCGATAGACTTCGGCCAGCTTTAAGAGAATGCTGTCCTCACCCAGATTGCTGTAGAGCAGCAGCTTTGACGTCTCCTGATACATCTCACAGCTCCGCCAGAATGGCGTCGGTCATCTCGGTGCAGCCGAGAGAGGCTTCGCCGCCGCCCAGGTCCGCGGTCCGCAGGCCCTTGTTGAGCACCCGGTCCACCGCCGCCTCGATGGCGTCGGCCTCGGCTCCCAGGTCGAAGGAGTACCGGAGCATCATGGCCGCCGAGAGGATCGTGGCGATGGGGTTGGCCTTGTTCTGCCCGGCTATATCCGGGGCGGAGCCGTGGATGGGCTCATAGAGGCCCCGCTTGGTGCTGCCCAGGGACGCCGAGGGCAGCAGGCCGATGGAGCCGGTGATCTGGGACGCCTCGTCGGAAAGGATGTCGCCGAACATATTGGTGGTGACCACCACGTCGAACTGGGCGGGATTCCGGACCAGCTGCATGGCGGCGTTGTCCACCAGCATGTCGGTGCAGGTCACGTCGGGGTACTCCTCGGCAATCCGGTGGACGGTCTCCCGCCACAGTCGGGAGGTCTCCAGCACGTTGGCCTTATCGATGCTGATGACGTTCTTCCGGCGCTTCCGGGCCGTCTCAAAGGCGACGCGGGCGATGCGCTCGATCTCCATGACGGAGTAGGCCTCGGTGTCATAGGCCTCGGGACCGTACTTGCCGTCCCGGCGGCCCCGCTCGCCGAAGTAGATGCCGCCGGTCAGCTCCCGGACCATGACCATATCGAAGCCGTTCGCCACGATATCGGGCCGCAGGGGGCAGTCCCCGGCCAGAGCCGGGTAGATCTTGGCGGGACGCAGATTGGTGAAGAGGCCCAGGGCGGCGCGAAGGCCCAGCAATGCCTTTTCAGGCCGGAGATTGCCGGGGTTCTTGTCCCACTTGGGGCCGCCCACCGCGCCCAGCAGCACGCTGTCAGCGGCCAGGCAGCCGTCCACAGTCTCCTGGGGCAGGGGGATGCCGGTGGCGTCGATGGCGCAGCCGCCAGCCAGGTAGGGCGTGCAGGTGAAGGTATGGCCGAAGGTCTGGCCGATTTTCTCCAGGACGCGGACGGCGCTGTCTACGATTTCGGGGCCGATGCCGTCGCCCTTGACCAGTGCGATTTTATATTCCATCGTAACGCCTCCTCAGCCGTCCTGGCGGGCCTTGAGATAGGGCAGCAGGCCGCCGTGGCGAATGATCTCCTCGATAAAGGGCGGGAACGCCGCGGCCTGGAAGGTCTGGCCGGTGGTCTCGTCCACGATTTTGCCGGTGGAGAAGTCCACGGAAACCGTGTCGCCGTTCTGGATGGCTTCAGCGGCCTCGGGGCACTCCAGGATGGGGAAGCCGATGTTGATGGCGTTGCGGTAGAAAATCCGGGCGAAGCTGGCCGCGATGACGCAGGCCGCGCCGCTGGCCTGGATGGCCATGGGGGCGTGCTCCCGGGAGGAGCCGCAGCCGAAGTTCCAGCCGCCGACGACGATGTCGCCGGGCTTGACAGAGGTGGCGTAGCTTGCGTCAATGTCCTCCATGCAGTGCTTGGCCAGCTCCTCGGGCGAGGGGGCGTTCAGGTACCGGGCGGGGATGATGACGTCGGTATCCACATTGTCGCCGTATTTAAAAACAGTTCCACGGGCCATGGTTATTCTCCTTTCTCCAGCTTGGCGGGGTCCTTGAGGCAGCCGGCCACGGCGGACGCGGCGGCCACGGCGGGGCTGGCCAGGACCACCTCGCTCTTGACGTGGCCCATGCGGCCGACGAAGTTGCGGTTGGTGGTGGTGACAGCCCGCTCGCCCTCGCACATGACGCCCATATGGCCGCCCAGGCAGGGACCGCAGGTGGGGGTGGAGACGGCGCAGCCGGACTCGATGAAGATCTTCAGCAAACCCTCCTCCATGGCCTGGAGGTAGATGGCCTGGGTGGCGGGGATGACGATGCACCGGACGCCGGGGGCTACCTTCTTGCCCTTGAGGACGGCGGCGGCGGCCCGCAGGTCGGAGATACGGCCGTTGGTGCAGGAGCCGATGACGGCCTGCTGAATCTCCATGCCCTCCACCTCGGCGATGGTCCGGGTGTTGCTGGGCAGGTGGGGCAGGGACACGGTGGGCTCCAGGGTGTCCAGGTCGATGGTGACCTTGCGGACGTACTCGGCGTCGGGGTCGGCCTCGTAGACCGTATAGGGCCGGCTGACCCGGCCGTTGATGTACTCCAGGGTCTTGTCATCCACCGGGAAGATGCCGTTCTTGGCGCCGGCCTCGATGGCCATATTGGCAATGGTAAACCGGTCGTCCATGGAGAGGGAGGCCACGCCGGGGCCGGTAAACTCCAGGGACTGATAGAGCGCGCCGTCCACGCCGATCTCGCCGATCAGGTGGAGAATCACGTCCTTGCCGCTGACGTAGGGCTGGAGGGAGCCGGTGAGCTCCACCTGGATGGCGGCGGGGACCTTGAACCAGTTCTCGCCCATGGCCATACCGGCGGCCATATCCGTGGAGCCGACGCCGGTGGAGAAGGCGCCCAGCGCGCCGTAGGTGCAGGTGTGGGAGTCCGCGCCGATAATCAGGTCGCCGGGGGCGGTCAGGCCCTTTTCGGGCAGCAGGGCATGCTCGATGCCCACCTCGCCCACGTCATAGAGGTGGGTGATGGAGAAGCGCTTGGCAAATTCCCGGGCCTGGTGACAGAGCTGGGCGGACTTGATGTCCTTGCAGGGGGTGTAGTGGTCCAGGACGATGGCGATTTTATCCTTGTCGAAGATCTTGGTGAAGCCGGTCTTGTCAAAGGTGGTAATGGCAACAGGGGTGGTGATGTCGTTGCCCAGCACCAGATCCAGCTTGGCCTCGATCAGGTCGCCGGCCTTGACGGACGGGAGACCGGCGTGGGCCGCCAGAATCTTCTGGGTCATGGTCATTCCCATGGTGATTCCTCCTTATGGGGTGGAAATTCAATTTTAGAGTGCATCGCGTAGGGGCGGCCTGTATGGCCGCCCGGTACCGGTTGCGTTTTGTTCCGGGCCCCGGTGGCTGCATAGGTTGGGCACGGGCGGCTGCTAGCCGCCCCTACAGCCCGGCCTGACGCAATTCCGTAGGGGCGACTATCAGTCGCCCGGGACCGGGTGCGTTTTTGGGGGCTGCCGGTCATCGTGCCGCAGTTTCGGGCGGATATATAATCCGCCTCTACAGGCCCCTAGCCCTCTCGGGAAAAATGCCGCATGAGCTTGTTGGCGGCCTGGAGATAGGCCACGATACTGGCCTTGATGATATCGGTGGACAGGCCGCGGCCGCTGAAGCTCTTGCCGGCGGCGGAGAGCTTGACCGTGACGTCGCCCAGGGTGTCCTTGCCCTCGGAGATGGAGTTGACCGAGAAAATTTCAAAGGAGTGCTCCACGGGCTTGATGATCTGGTCGATGGCCTGGAAGGCGGCGTCGATGGGGCCGTCGCCCAGGCAGACCGCCTCGAACTTCTCCTCGCCGCGCTTCAGGCAGATGGTGCAGGTGGCGGTGGTGAAGTTGGTGGTATGGACGGCGAACCAGTCCAGCTTGTAGCCGTCGGTCTCCTCCTCCACCCGGCTGGAGTGGCGGACCAGGGCCTCCAGATCGTCGTCGGTGATATTCTTCTTCTTGTCGCAGAGGGCCTTGAACCGGACGAAGAGGGCAGCCAGCTCCTCCTGGCTCAGCTCGTAGCCCAGCTCTTTCAAGCGGGTCTCGAAGGCGTGATGGCCGGAGTGCTTGCCCAGCACCAGGTTGTTGGTGCGGATGCCCACGGATTCCGGCGTGAGAATCTCATAGGTCTTCTTATTGGCCAGCACGCCGTGCTGGTGGATGCCGCTCTCGTGGAGGAAGGCGTTCTTGCCCACGATGGGCTTATTCAGGGGCGCAGGCTGGCCGATGATATCATAGACGGTCTTGCTGGCCCGGTAAATCTGGGTGGTATCGATGCGGGGGGCGGCGTCGAAGACATCGGCGCGGGTCCGCAGGGCCATGACCACCTCTTCGAGAGAGGTGTTGCCGGCCCGCTCGCCCAGGCCGTTGATGGTGCATTCGATCTGGGTCGCGCCGCCCTGGACGCCGGCCAGGGAGTTGGCCACGGCCAGGCCCAGGTCATTGTGGCAGTGGACCGAGAGCTCGATGTCCCGGGCCTCCTCCACGTTCTCCAGGACGTAGGCGATCAGGGCCTGCATCTCGGCGGGAGTGGTGTAGCCCACGGTATCGGGGAGGTTGACCACGGTGGCGCCGTTCTGGATGGCGACCCGGACCACCTGGGCCAGGAACTCCAGATCGGAGCGGGTGGCGTCCTCGGCAGAAAACTCCACGTTGGAGGTATACTTCTTGGCGTGGGCCGTCATGGCGGCAGTCCGCTCCAGGACCTGCTCGGGGGTCATCTTCAGCTTGTACTCCATGTGGAGGGGGCTGGTGGCGATGAACAGGTGAATCCGCGGGTCGGCGGCGTCCTTGACGGCCTCCCAGGCGGTGTCGATGTCCTTCTCGGTGGACCGGGCCAGAGAGGCCACGGTGCAGTCCTTTACCTGCCGGGCGATGGCCTGGACCGACTCAAAGTCGCCGGGAGAGGCGATGGCAAAGCCGGCCTCGATGACGTCCACCTTGAGCTTTTCCAGGCACTCGGCCACTTGCAGCTTTTCCTTGAGGTTCATGCTGCAGCCCGGGGACTGCTCGCCGTCCCGGAGCGTGGTGTCGAAAATTTTAATCCGCTTCATATCGCACCTCGTATCAAGCCTGCAAAATTGCGCCCTTGTCGGCGGAGGAGACCAGCTTGGCGTACCGCAGCAGGTAGCCGGACTTGATCTTCGGCTCCGGGCAGACCCAGGCGGCCCGGCGCTTTTGAAGCTCCTCGTCGGAGACCTTCAGCTCGATCTTGCAGTGGGGAATATCAATGGAAATCAGGTCGCCCTCTTCCACCAGGGCGATGGTGCCGCCGGCGGCGGCCTCGGGGCTGATATGGCCGATGGACGCGCCGCGGGTCGCGCCGGAGAACCGGCCGTCGGTCAGCAGGGCCACGCTCTCGCCCAGGCCCATGCCGCAGATGGCCGAGGTGGGGTTGAGCATCTCCCGCATGCCGGGGCCGCCCTTGGGGCCCTCGTAGCGGATGACCACCACGTCGCCGGGCTTGATCTGCTTGCCGTAAATGGCCTCGATGGCCTCCTCCTCGGAGTTGAAGACCCGGGCCGGACCCTCGTGGACCATCATCTCCGGGGCCACGGCGGACTGCTTGACCACGCAGCCGTCCACGGCCAGATTGCCCTTCAAAACGGCGATGCCGCCGGACTGGGAGTAGGGGTTCTCCACGGGCCGGATGATGGTTTCATCGCGGTTGACCACCTTTTCCAGGTTCTCGCCCATGGTCTTGCCGGTACAGGTCATCACCGAGAGGTCCAGGAGATTCCGCTTGGTCAGCTCCTTCATGACGGCGTAGACGCCGCCGGCCTGGTCCAGGTCCTCCATAAAGGTATCCCCGGCGGGGGCCAGATGGCAGAGGTTGGGGGTCCGGGCGCTGATGGCGTTGGACTCGTCCAGGCTGATGGTGATCCCGGCCTCGTGGGCAATGGCGGGCAGGTGGAGCATGGTATTGGTGGAGCAGCCCAGGGCCATATCCACAGTCTCGGCGTTGCGGAAGGCGGCCTCAGTCATGATCTGGCTGGGCCGGATATCCCGGCGAATCAGCTCCATGACCTGCATACCGGCCTTCTTGGCCAGCCGCAGCCGGGCGGAGTAGGGGGCGGGAATGGTGCCGTTGCCGGGCAGGGCCATGCCGATGGCCTCAGTCAGGCAGTTCATGGAGTTGGCGGTGTACATGCCGGAGCAGGAGCCGCAGGAGGGGCAGGCGTTCTCCTCGTATTCCCGGACGCCGTCCTCGTCCAGGGTTCCGGCGTGGTAGGCGCCCACGGCCTCGAACATGTGGCTCAGGCAGGTGCGGCGGCCGTCCCGGAGCTTTCCGGCCAGCATGGGGCCGCCGGAGCAGAAGATCGTCGGGATATCCAGCCGGGCCGCCGCCATCAGCAGGCCGGGGACGTTTTTATCGCAGTTGGGGATCATCACAAGGCCGTCGAACTGGTGGGCCATGACCATGGCCTCGGTGGAGTCGGCAATCAGGTCCCGGGTGACCAGGGAGTATTTCATGCCCACGTGGCCCATGGCGATGCCGTCGCAGACGGCAATGGCCGGGAACATGATCGGCGTGCCGCCGGCAGCCCGGACGCCGGCCTTGACGGCCTCGGCAATCTTGTCCAGGTTCATATGGCCGGGGACGATTTCATTATAGGAGCTGACAATGCCCACCAGGGGCCGGGAGAGCTCCTCCTCCGTCAGGCCCAGGGCATAGAGTAGGCTTCTGTTGGGCGCGCGGCCCACGCCAAGTTTGATCTGTTCCGATGGCATAATGATCCTCCAATCGTTTTAATGAATGGCCAATCGGCCGGGGAAAAGAGAAATGCGGGATTTCCCCTTTCCCGCTCCGATTCGCAAAGCAGCTTTCGTAGGGGCGGCCTATATGGCCGCCCGTAGGGCAGCTGCGATTACCGCAAGCCCGGCAGGCAAAGCACCTGGGTACGGGCGGCCATATAGGCCGCCCCTACACCGAGGTTTTTTTCTGAAAATCAGTTGGACGCGTTGTCCAGGTTGGAGTCGTTCTTCCAGAGCATCTGCTCGCGCAGGCGCTTGCCGACGATCTCCATGGGGTGCTTGGCCAGAGCCTCGCGCTTGGAGTTGAAGAAGCAGCGGCCGTTCTTGTTCTCGGCGATCCACTTGCCGGCGAAGGTGCCGTCCTGGATGTCCTGGAGCACGGCGCGCATGTTGGCCTTGACCTGCTCGGCAGGCAGGACCCGGGGACCGGAGACGTACTCGCCGAACTCGGCGGTGTCGGAGATGGAGTAGTTCATGGCCGCCACGCCGCCCTTGTTGATGAGGTCCACGATGAGCTTCATCTCGTGGATGCACTCGAAGTAGGCGTTCTCGGGCTCGTAACCGGCCTCCACCAGGACCTCGAAGCCGCAGCGCATCAGATCGACCACGCCGCCGCAGAGGACGGTCTGCTCGCCGAAGAGGTCGGTCTCGGTCTCGTCGTGCATGGTGGTCTCCATGATACCGGCGCGGGCGCCGCCGATGCCGGCGATGTAGGCCAGCGCGATGTCATAGGCCTTGCCGGTAGCGTTCTGCTCCACGGCGATCAGGCAGGGCACGCCCTTGCCGGCCACGTACTGGGAACGAACCGTGTGGCCGGGGCCCTTGGGGGCAGCCATAAAGACGTCCACGTCGGCGGGGGGCACGATCTGCTTATAGCGGATGTTGAAGCCGTGGGCGAAGGCGATGGCCTTGCCGGCGGTCAGGTAGGGGGCGATATCCTTCTTATACATATCGGCCTGGGCCTCGTCGTTAATCAGGATCATGATGATGTCGGCCGCCTGGGTGGCCTCGGCCACAGTCATGACGTTGAAGCCGTCGGCTTCGGCCACGGGCCAGGACTTGCCGCCCTTGCGCAGGCCCACGATGACGTCACAGCCGGAATCTCTGAGGTTCAGCGCATGGGCGTGGCCCTGGGAACCGTAACCGATGATGGCAATCTTCTTGCCGTCCAGCTTGCTCAGGTCGCAATCCTTCTCATAATACATTTTTGCCATAATCGAACTCTCCTTTTTCTTTGGTCGCTTCGTAGATTGTATCTGTACCGCGTTCCAGCGCCACCATGCCGGTGCGCACCAGTTCGAGGATACCGAACTCTTTGACGAGGCCCACAATGGCCTCGGCCTTGCTCTCCTCGCCGATCATGGCGAGGGTCAGCGTCGTGGGGGAGACGTCGATAATCGACGCCCGGAAGATATTGGCCACCTGGATGACCCGGTTGCAGGCCTCGGAGGAGGCCGCGTTGACCTTGATGAGGATCAGCTCCCGACGGATGGAGTTCTCCGGGTTCAGGAGCTTCACCGAGTGGACCGGCAGCAGCTTCCGGAGCTGATTGCAGAGGAGATTGGTGTGCTTTTCGTCGGCCATGACCTCGATGGTGATACGGGATACCGCCGGATCGTCGGTGGTGCCCACGGCCAGGGACTCGATATTATAGCCCTTCCGGGAGAACATCCGGGAGACCTGCGAGAGAACGCCGGCCTCGTTGTCCACCAGGACGGACAGGGAACGTCTTTCCATTTGATCCATAGCTGCCTCCTTAATCCACCAGGAACTGGGTGATCCGCCCGCCGCCGGGAACCATGGGCCGGACCATCTCGTCCATCTCAATGGCGCAGTCGATGACATAGCCGCGGCCGCTGGCGAGGGCCTCCCGCACCGCGTCCTCCAGCTCCGGCACCGTGCACACCCGCTTGCCGCCCAGGCCGTAGGCCTCGGCCAGCTTCACAAAGTCCGGGCCGCGGTCCAGGGTGGTCTGAGAATAGTGGCCGTTGTAGATCAGCGTCTGCCACTGCCGGACCATGCCCAAGGTCTGGTTGTTATAGATAAAGGTGATGATGGGCAGGTTGTAGTACTGCTCCGTGGCCAGCTCGTTGCAGTTCATGCGGAAGCTGCCGTCGCCGGTGACGTGGATGACGGTCTTCTCGGGATTTCCGACCTTGGCGCCGATGGCCGCGCCCAGGCCAAAGCCCATGGTGCCGAAGCCGCCGGAGGTCAGCAGCTGGCCGGGATAGTCGTAGTGGAAGTGCTGGGCCACCCACATCTGGTGCTGGCCCACGTCCGTGGCCACGATGGTGTCCTGAGGACAGATGCGGGCAATGACGTCGGAGATCTGCTTGGGCGTCAGGGTGGAGCCGCCCTCGTCGTACTCGGTCTCGGTCTTGAAGGAGAAGACGTACTTCTTCCACTCGCTGTGGTCCTGCTGGGTGAGCATGCCGTCCAGCAGCTCCAGAACCCGCTTGGCGTCGCCGATGATATGGTGGTCGGTCTGGACGTTCTTATTGATCTCGGCCCGGTCGATGTCGATCTGGACGATCTTGGCCTGGGCCGCGAAGGTCTTGGGGTCCAGGGCCACCCGGTCGGAGAACCGGCAGCCCACGGCGATCAGCAGGTCGCAGGCGTCCACGGCCATATTGGAGGCCTGGGAGCCGTGCATGCCGATCATGCCGGTGGTCAGGGGGTTGCGGCCCCGGAAGCCGCCGGCGCCCATGACGGTGATGGCCACGGGCGAGTCGATCTTCTCGGCCAGCTTCAGGAATTCCTCATGGGCCCGGCCGCGGACCACGCCGCCGCCGCAGATCAGCAGGGGCTTTTTCGACTCGCGGATCATGGCGGCCAGCTTCTCCACGTCGCCCATGTCTGGCTCGGGGAGCTTCAGGTCGTGGGAGGCCCGCTTAATCAGCGCGCCCAGACGGCCCTCGGAGGCGTGCTCCTCCCGGGGCAGGGGGGTGAACTCGGCGGTCTCGGCGGTGACGTTCTTGACGATATCGATGAGCACCGGGCCGGGACGGCCGCCCCGGGCGATGGCGAAGGCCTCGCGGACGATGTCGGCCAGCTTGTTGACGTCCCGGACCATGTAGTTGCACTTGGTAATCGGCATGGTGATGCCGGTAATATCGACCTCCTGGAAGGAGTCCTTGCCGATGAGGTTCTCACTGACGTTGCACGTCACAAATACCACCGGCGAGGAATCCATATAGGCCGTAGCGATGCCGGTAGTCAGGTTGGTGCAGCCGGGACCCGAGGTAGCGAAGCAGACGCCGACCTTGCCGGTGGAGCGGGCATAGCCGTCGGCGGCGTGGGACGCGCCCTGCTCGTGGGCCGTGAGAATATGGCGAATCTTGCCGCCATAGTTGTAAAGCTCATCGTAGACGTTCAGAATGGTGCCGCCGGGATAGCCGAAGACCGTATCGACCCCCTGCTCCAGCAGGCATTCCATCAAAATCTTCGCGCCTGTCATTTGCATAGGTACTTCCTCCTTTGTTTGCTTTCCATCGAAAGAGCGGCGGATTGAAAAAAAGCCCTGAAGCCTATCGGCTTCAGGGACGAATTATCGCGGTACCACCCTGATTATCGCATCCTGAGGGATGGACGATCACTTTGTTCGAAGCTCCAGCAAGCTTCTAGCCTGTAACGGGGCAACCGTGACGCCCTACTCATGTTACTTTTGGGGCGCCCTACTCGGGAAGCAGACTGCGCAAGGTCTTCGGTACCGGCTCGCAGCGACCGCCGGCTCTCTGAGACGCTCCAACCAAGGCAAAATTTCCGTCAACGTATTTGGTATGTGTCGATGTTGGAGTTATACTACCACACCGCCCGGGCCTTGTCAAGCGGCCCGGGGCATTTTTCTTTAACGATGCAATGCGGTTTTGGCATGGGTCCCCGCTGTAGGGGCGGATGGCGTATCTGCCCGGAACCGGGTTGCACTTCCCGCCGGGGCCGGATGGTTCCTCTCGTCGTAGGGGCGACTATCAGTCGCCCGAAACCCGGTAGGTTGCATTCCGGGCCCGGTGGTTGGGGAACCTGGGCACGGGCGGCTGCTAGCCGCCCCTACGGGCCCGCCTGCCAATCTGTCGTAGGGGCGGGGTTTATCCCCGCCCGGAACCTGGCGCCGCGTTCGCGGCCAGGCGCTCCAGCCAGACTTCAGCCTGGGAGGCAATGGTGACGACGCTCTCCACGTGGATGAAATCGGTGCAGGTTTTGTCGAAAAGCAGGTTGGCCTGGGCGGGGAACTCGTCGTCGCCGTCCCAGAAGAGGACCTGCATGGGGAAATCGGGGAACACCTCGATCTCGTAGCCCACGTCACCGGTGGGGAGCTTCCGGCCGCCCAGGGCCAAGAGGGCCCGCTCCAGCTCCCGGGGCCGTCCGGCGAAGGACGCAGCCAGGGTCTCCAGATTGCCCCGGCGGAAGGCCGGACCGTAGGGCGCGGCGTGAGGCAGGCGGTCAAAGGGCACAAATTCCCCCGAACGGGCCGCCCCTTCCTTGCAGTACCAGAGCAGCGTGAGAATATTCATCTCGTCGTAGAGCTGCAGCTCCACCGGGGCCGACGGCGCGCCGGTCTCCCAGTCCAGGACCACGTCCCAGATAAAGTACCGCACCACCAGTCCGGCCTCGGTCTGCCGGAGCCAGGGCAGCTTCCGGCACAGGGCGTCCCGGTCCAGGGTCAGAAACCGGGCCCGCCAGTCCCGCCGCCAGTCGTCATAGTTGTTTTTCCGTTCCATGGCTGTCTCCTCATTTCCATACTGCCTCCCGTTCCCGCGGACTTGACGCCGCGGCATGGGAGCCGATATAATGATAAAATACGATCAATCGGGGGGATTTTCATGTCTGATATCATTGCCGCGGTATCCACGGGCCGGGTGGTCAGCGCCATCGGCATTGTGCGGCTGTCGGGGCCGGGGTGCATTCCGCTGGCCTTTTCGGTGTTCACGGCCCAGGGCTCCGTCACCGCCGAGACCGCCGAGGACCGGAAGCTCTATCTGGGCTCCCTCTATGACGCCCGGGGCCGGGTCATCGACGAGGCCATGGTCACCGTCTCCCACGGGCCCCACTCCTACACCGGCGAGGACACGGCGGAATTTCACTGTCACGGCTCCCCGGCGGTACTGGCCGCGGCCCTGGAGTCCCTCTTTGCCAAGGGCGCACGGCAGGCCGGGCCCGGGGAATTCACCAAGCGGGCCTTCCTCCACGGGCAGATGGATCTGAGTCAGGCCGAGGCCGTCATCGACCTGATCGAGGCCGAGACCGCCGAGGCCGCCGCCAATGCCGCCGGGCAGCTGGGCGGCGCCATGGGCCAGCGGATTACCCCGATCTACGACAAGCTCACCGATATTCTGGCCCACTTCCATGCGGTGCTGGACTATCCCGATGAGGACATCGATCCCTTTGTCCTCTCGGATCTCCGGGGCGTGCTGGCCGGGGCCCTTGGGGATCTGGGGGCCATTCTCGCCACCTACGGCCGGGGCCGGGTGCTCCGCCGGGGCATCCGGGCGGTGATCCTCGGCAAGCCCAACGCCGGGAAATCCAGCCTCTTAAACGCGTTGGCGGGCTACGACCGGGTCATCGTCACCGACGTGGCCGGAACCACCCGGGACACGGTGGAGGAGACCGTCCAGGTGGGCCGCCATTTGCTGCGGCTTCTGGATACCGCCGGAATCCGGGACACCGCCGACGAAATCGAGCGGCAGGGCGTCCTGCGGGCCGAGGCCGCCGCCGCCCGGGCCGATCTGGCCATCTACGTCTGCGACGGCTCCGCGCCCCTGACCGAAGAAGACCTGCGGGCCCAGGAGGCGGCGCTGGAGGCCCCGGCGGCTGTCGCGCTCCTGAACAAGGACGATCTCACCCAGGTGGTATCGCCCTCGGACCTGCCCTTCGAATGGATCTTGCCGGTCAGCGCCAAGACCGGCGCGGGCCTGGACCAGCTGGAGGACGTGCTGGATGAGCTCTTCGGCGACGAAACCCCCTGCGACGGCTCCATCCTCACCAACGCCCGCCAAGCCGGGGCCGTCCAGCGGGCCGCCCAGGCTTTGGAGCGGACCCTGGAGGGCCTGGACGCCGCCATGACCCCCGACGCCGTCCTCACCGACGTGGAGGAGGCCTTGGAGGCCCTGGGCGAAATCACCGGCCGGACCATGCGCGAGGAAGTGGTCAACCGCATCTTCTCCCGGTTCTGCGTGGGAAAATAATCTCGCTTCCAGCCGTCCCTGCGAAATGAAGCCCGGTTCCGGGCGGCCATACAGGCCGCCCCTACGGCGCTCGGCGATGGTGCGGCAGGAACCGCTGGCCTGCTCGGGCGGATATAAAATCCGCCCCTACAGACGCAGCGCTGCCGTTTCCCGCCGTAGGGGCGCGCATTGCGCGTCCGTGAATTCCCCGGAACCACCGGAGCCGCAATCACGACGCACCCGATTTCGACGCCTGAGAGGGAAGGCTCCCTTGTGCAAAGGGAGCTGTCAGCCGTAGGCTGACTGAGGGATTGTAAGCCCCCGGTCCCTGCCGGCTCTGATCCCCTCCGTCACGGCTTTGGCCTCCAGCGGTCAACGGGGTGTCTCAGGCATCGGGGCCTGACGGACGCGCAATGCGCGCCCCTACGGTCGGTGGAGCCATCGGGCCATGGCAGGGATTTCGGGCGGATATGCAATCCGCCCCTACGATTTATAAAACACCAGCGAATACCAGGTGACCAAATTGCCGTTGAAGAACTCCAGGCCCAGCTGTTCGGCGATGGCGGTGACCAGGATGCCGTGGCTCTCCACACAGGGGTACATCTGATCCGGGTGGCGGCAGGGCCCCGCCGGATAGGCGCAGTGGTCGCAGATGGCGCAGGCCTCGGTGGACAGGGCCATGGTCTCGCAGCCCTGGGCCTTCAGCAGGGCCTCGGCCTCATGGGTCACGGCCTCATGGCCCGCCCGGGTGGCCAGGGTCTCGGCCATGTCGGCCACGTCGTTCACCTCCGTCACGGTGGAGAGAATCAGCACCCCCGTATAGCGCAGGCATCGGGCCCGGCATTCCTCCACGGTCCCCACCGCCGGGGGACAGGCCCAGGTGGTATTATACATGGGGCACTCCGCCTCGCAGACGTGACGGACCCGGTCGGTGAAGGTCAGGTCCGCCGGGCTGCAAAAGGCATATTGCAAAAGGGGCAGCTCCGCCAAAGCCGCCTCCAGGTTTTCCCGATTCAACATACAATCGCTCCCTTCTCCCCTCATTGTATCCGTCCCCTACCCGTCCGTCAATGGAGGTTTTTATGCTGCGCTATCGCTGTCTGGTGCTGGACCACGACGACACCACCGTGGACTCCACCCGCGCCGTCAACTATCCCCAATTCCTCGAGGCTCTGGCCCGGTACCGGCCCGAGCTGCATATATCCGAGGAGCAGTTCTTCCGCTACTGCTACGACCCGGGGTTCTACCCCATGTGCGAGCAGGTGCTCCGCTACTCGCCCGAGGAGATGGCGGGCCATGTGGCCATGTGGAAGGAATATCACAAGACCCACCATCCCCGGTTTTTCCCGGGGATTCCCGAATTGCTGCGCCGCCAGCGGGCCGAGGGCGGGCTCTACTGCGTGGTGAGCCACTCCGACGCCGACGTCATCGCGGCCGCCTATGAAGAGGCCGGCGTGCCGCTGCCGGACGTGATTCTCGGGGCCGAGCAGCCCCCCGAGCGCCGCAAGCCCCACCCCTGGCCCCTGGAGGCGATCATGGACCGCTTCGGTCTGACCCCGGCGGAGGTGCTGGTGGTGGACGACATGCCCCACGGCGGGCAGATGGCCCGGGCCGTGGGCGCTGCCTTCGCCGGAGCCGGGTGGTACGGGATGCTGCCGGACATCGAGGCCAGCATGCGTCCGAAGTGCGACATCTTTTTTTCCACCGTTGCGGCATTCGCCGCATATCAGTTCCTGCCGGATACATAAGGCATCACCGCACAATTGTGTCTGCGGCCTTCGCCCAATCTTTTGCCCCATCCGTGCAGTTATAAAAGGGGGAAATACATACAGTATTCCCGCCCTTTTATAACTTTCGTATGAGGCAAAATCTTTGGGCGAATGCTCTTGCCAAATTGTGCGGTGCTGCCCTAAACAAATCGCCAGCGATTCCGAAGGATGGAATCGCTGGCGATTGCTTATACCCAGGGCAGGCGGTCCAGGGGCATGGTGGCGTAGGCATTGAGGTCCTGCCCGGCCCGGACGCCGGCCTGGTACTCAAAATAGCCCTGTGCGCCGATCATGGCGGCGTTATCGCCGCAGAGCTTCAAGGGCGGCAGACACAGCCGGGCGCCCCGCCGCTCCGTCTCCCGCTGGAGGTCGGCGCGAATCTGGGAGTTGGCCGCCACGCCGCCCGCCACGGCCAGGGTCTTCCGGCCGGTCTGCTCCAGCGCCGCCATGGTCCGGGGCACCAGAATATCGCTGACGGCCTGGGAAAAGGAGGCGCAGAGGGCGGGGATGTCCAGGGCCTCGCCCTTTTGCCCGGCGTTGTGGATCAGGTTGATGGAGGCGGTTTTCAGCCCGGAAAAGGACATGTCCAGGGGATTGCCGCTGAGATGGGTGTGGGGCATGGGATATTTGCCGGGGTCGCCGGAGCGGGCGGCCTGGTCCAAAGCCGCGCCGCCGGGGTAGGGCATACCCAGCAGCCGGGCCACCTTGTCGAAGCACTCGCCGGCGGCGTCGTCCCGGGTGGTGCCCAGAATGCGGAAGACCGTGTAGTCCTCCACGTCCACCAGCAGGCTGTGGCCGCCGGAAACCACCAGGCACAGGAAGGGCGGCTTCAGATCCGGGTAGGCGATGTAGTTGGCGGCGATGTGGCCCCGGATGTGGTGCACCGGCACCAGAGGCTTGTCCAGCGCCAGGGCCGCAGCCTTGGCGAAGTTGACGCCCACCAGCACCGCGCCGATCAGACCCGGGGCGGCGGTGACGGCGATGGCGTCCAGGTCCTGCCGGGTGATCCCGGCGGTCTCCAGCGCCTCGTCGGCCAGGGCGTAGATGGCCTCCATATGCTTCCGGGAGGCGATCTCCGGCACCACGCCGCCATAGAGCCGGTGCAGCGCCACCTGGGAGGCGATGCAGTCGGTCAGCACCCGCCGCCCGTCCTGCACCACCGCCACGGCGGTCTCGTCGCAGGAGGATTCCACGGCCAGTATATTCATAGCTTCCATTCCTTTCTGAGAATCAGCGCGTCCTCGGTGGGCTTGGTATAGTACCGGGGCCGTCTTCCCACCTGGGTGAAGCACAGGCTCCGGTAGAGCTGGATGGCCGCCTCGTTGGAGGCGCGGACCTCCAGCGTCAGGCTCTGCACCCCCTGGGCCCGCAGGGCGTCGCCCAGGGCCTCCACCAGCTGCCGGGCGATGCCCTGCCGCCGGTGCCGGGGCGCTACGGCCAGATTCATCATATCGGCCTCGTCCAGCACCGTCTGACTGCCCACGTATCCGGCCACTTGGCCGTCCACCAGGGATACCAGCCACAGGCTCAGAGGGTTCGTCAGCTCCTCCCGGACGCTGGCCTCGCTCCAGGGGGCGGAAAAACAGGCCTTCTCCAATTCCGCCACAGCCGCCACATGGGCCTCGGCCATGGGGACGATCTCACTTGGCTTCATACCAGCTGCCTCCCGCCTTGGCCTCCACCACCAGCGGTACCTTCAATTGGGCCACCTGCTCCATTTCCCGCTGCAAAATGGCGGCGGCTGCCTGGGTCTCCGCCTGGGGGCACTCGACGATCAGCTCGTCGTGGACCTGGAGAATGAGCTTGGCCTCCAGCCCGGCCTCCCGAAGGGCCTGATCCACCCGGATCATGGCCAGCTTGATGATATCCGCCGCCGTGCCCTGGATGGGGGTGTTCAGCGCCACCCGCTCGCCGAAGGAGCGGAGGTTGAAGTTGCTGCTCTTGAGCTCCGGCAGATACCGCCGCCTGCCATAGAGCGTGGTCACATAGCCCTGGGTCTTGGCGGTCTCGACGATGTCCTTCATATAGGTGCGGACGCCGCTGTAGTTTTCCAGATAGGCGTCCATATAGGCCCGGGCCTCGTCGGGGCTGACGCCGATATCCTGGGACAGGGACCAGGCCGAGATGCCGTAGACGATGCCGAAGTTGACGGCCTTGGCGTTGCGGCGCATCTCCGGCGTCACCTGGTCCAGGGGGACCCGGAAGACCTGGGAGGCCGTGACGGCGTGGATGTCCTCGCCGGAGGAGAAGGCCGCCTGCATATGGGCGTCGTCGGCAATATGGGCCAGCACCCGCAGCTCGATCTGACTGTAGTCGGCGTCCACCAGGACCCAGCCGGGCCGGGCCACGAACATCTTGCGAATCTCGCTGCCCAGCTCCCGGCGGACCGGGATGTTCTGGAGATTGGGCTCCGTGGAGCTGAGACGGCCCGTGGCCGTGACCATATTCTGAAAGGTGGTGTGGATGCGGCCGTCGGCGGCGATGACCTTGAGCAGGCCGTCGGCATAGGTGGAGGAGAGCTTGGTCAGCATCCGGTATTCGAGAATGGCGTCGATGATCGGGTGCTTGGGCCGCAGCTTCTCCAGCACCTCGGCGTTGGTGGAATAGCCGGTCTTGGTCTTCTTCACCGGGGGCAGGCCCAGCTTGTCGAAGAGAATCTCGCCCAGCTTCTTGGTGGAGAGAATGTTGAATTCCTCCCCGGCCAGGGCGTAGACCGCGGCCTGGGCCTCGTCAATGCGCCGGGCCAGCATGGCTCCGAAGTCTGCCAGCGCGGTCCGGTCCACGGCCACGCCGATGCGCTCCATGTCCGAGAGCACGGCGCAGAGGGGGAACTCGATCTCCCGGTAGAGCCGGTCCATGCCCTGGGCCTCCAGCTTGTCCGTCAGCACCGGCCGGAGCTGGGCCATGGCCGCGGCCTCGGCGGTCAGGTCGGCGGCGGTTTGATTGAGGTAGGCCGGAGCCAGCTTCGCGACGGCGTAGTCCGACTGAGAGGGGTCCAGCAGATAGCCTGCCAGAGATACGTCGAAGTCAAAGCCCCGGGGCGTCCAGCCCCGGTCCAGCAGCCGGCCCCGGACCGTCTTCCAGTCGGCGCAGGTCTTGCTGCCGCCGCCCTCGCAGAGGGCCTGGATGGAACCGGCGGGGGCCGTGCAGACGCCCGCCTCCCAGGCCACGGCCACGGTCTCGCCGTCGGGGGAGAAGGCCAGGGCGCAGGGGGCGTCCGCCGGGGGCAGCGCACAGGTCAGGGCCGGGGCCTCGGCCTGGGCCTGGGGCGCCGGCGCGGCGGACCGGAGACCGTAGCGGTCGATGAGCCGTACAAATTCCAGCTTCGTGAAGAGCGCGAGGAGGGCGGGCTTGTCGGCCTCCTGCCGCAATGCGTCCTCGGGCGAAAAGTCGATGGGGGCCTCGCAGCGGATCGTGGCCAGATCGTAGGAGAGCCGGGCGCTCTCCTCTCCGGCCCGGAGCTTTTTCCGCACGGTCTCCCGGATATCGGGGGAGTCGAGATGCCCGTAGATCCCGTCCAGGGTGCCGAATTTCAAGAGCAGGTCCGTGGCGGTCTTGGGTCCGACGCCCGCCACGCCGGGGATGTTGTCGGAGCTGTCGCCCATGAGGCTCTTGAGGTCGATGAGCCGCTGGGGCTCAAAGCCGTACTCGGCTTCAAATACCGCGGGCGTGTAGAGGGTGGTCAAGGTCTGACCGCCCTTGGTGGCGACCAGCTTGACGCTGACGCAGTCGTTGACCAGCTGGAGGCTGTCCCGGTCGCCGGTGACCACGACGCACTGCCAGTCCCGGCCGCAGCAGATTTTGGACACCGTGCCGATGACGTCGTCGGCCTCCCAGCCCTGACAGGCGTAGATGGGGATGCGCATGGCGGTGAGAACTTCCTTCATCACCGGCATCTGCTGGGCCAGCTCCTCGGGCATTCCGTGGCGGGTGGCCTTGTAGCCCTCGTATTGCAGGTGGCGGAAGGTGGGGCCCTTGAGGTCGAAGGCCACGCAGAGGGCGTCCGGCTCCTCTTCCTTCACGAGCTTTTCCAGAATGTTCAGAAAGCCATAGATGGCATTGGTATAGAGTCCCTCCCGGGTGGTGAGGGGCCGGACGCCGTAGAACGCCCGGTTGATGACGCTGTTGCCGTCGAGAATCATCAGTTTCATGGGGGATGGCTCCTTATGGGAGAGATGCGGCGCGCAGCCGTGCGATGATGCAATCAAATGTATTATACCACGCTTTGCCCGGCGACGCAAAGAGTACAGGAGACAAAAAACCGGGGCAAGCCAAGGCTTACCCCGGTTTGGAGCTGGTAATGTGACTCGAACACACGACCTGCTGATTACGAATCAGCTGCTCTACCGACTGAGCTATACCAGCAAATTCAATGCATCACAGCAAAATACATGATAGCATACTTTCCTCCCGGCGTCAATCCCATTTTTTGCGGCCGTGGAGGCAGGCGGATTTCTGCCGTTTCCCGCACCTTTGCACGAGAAACCGGCATAACCTGCGGTTTACCATAATCGTGCCTGCCAAAGCTGTCTACAAAACTTATCCACATTATCCACAGGACTTTCCACAGCCGTTTGGGCCATTGCCCGGGAATCTCGGGAGAGAACCGAGCGCCTGTGGAAAATCGAAAAGCGGCTTCAACCTTTTATCCGCAAAATGGTTTACATAACAGAATATTCGGTCATTTTTTTGCCTGCAATGGAGGAAATCCTGCAAACGAGAAAAATTTTTTCTCCGCATATTTCACAAAAATCACACGATGCAGCGGCGGAAGGCGAGAGGGCGGCTCCGATGGGCCGTACGGGCGGGCCGGGGCGTCCGGCAGGGGGCGCTGCCGGGACAAATTTCCGCGGCGGACCGCGCCGCGGGGGAAAGGTAAAAACCAATGGTCCCAAATGAACCGTACGACTTCTGGAAAGTTGTCCGAACCTTCTCGCTCCAATGGGCGCAGGACGACGGCTGGATTGGGCAATGGCGTCGTTTTTGAGAGTAATTTTGCACAAAAATATTGAGGCGTAAAACTGCAAAACTGATGTATTGTGCAGAATGGCAAGGAAAAAGTTTCAAATATATGTCTGGAGGCGTACATTTAATTAACCTAAAATATCTGCATTAGCATGTAAATTTAGGTAAATTTTTAAATTAAATGTGAAAATTTAATAATTACTTAGTATTTTTACATAAAATTTGTATTGTTTAAAAAGCTGAATGTGCTTTACGTACCGTACAATTCTTGACGAATCTATACAGGAACGTTATACTGATACTGTAATCGAAGACACGGGTCCATCCGGAGGGAGCCGTGTCGGAAGCACAAAACTG
Source organism: Candidatus Avoscillospira stercorigallinarum (assembly GCA_018713205.1). GTDB lineage: Bacteria > Bacillota > Clostridia > Oscillospirales > Oscillospiraceae > Avoscillospira > Avoscillospira stercorigallinarum. Next base: position 22,451 of record DVFN01000009.1, read on the forward strand.
TGAAAAAGATTGGAGTATCAAAAGATGAAGAAAATCCTTGCCATTCTCCTCGCTTGCGCCATGATTTTCGCCCTGGCTGCCTGCGCCAGCACCACGAGCAATTCCTCCGACACCGCTGATACGAATACTGCCGATACCACCACGGATACTGCCGATACCACCACCGAAGGCGATACCACTGCCGACGCCACCACCGGCGAGGGCAAGACCATCGGTATTGCGATGCCCACCCAGTCTTCCGAGCGCTGGATCAATGACGGCGCCAACATGAAGGCTCAGCTGGAGAGCCTCGGCTACGAGGTCGTCCTGCAGTACGCCGAGGATGACGTGCAGATGCAGGTCTCCCAGATTGAGAACATGGTTGCTCAGATGGTGGACTGCCTGGTCATTGCCGCCGTTGACTCCGGCGCTCTGACTGCTGTAGAAGCCCAGGCCAAGGCTGCCGGCATCCCGATCATCGCCTATGACCGTCTGCTGATGGACACCGACGCTGTTTCCTACTACGCCTCCTTCGACAACAAGGGTGTTGGCACGGCCATCGCCAACTACATCGTCGAAGCCAAGGATCTGGAAGCCGCCCGCGAGGCCGGTGAGAGCTACACCATCGAGTTCTTCATGGGTTCCCCCGACGACAACAACGCCGTGCTGCTCCATGAGGGCATCATGGAAGTCCTGCAGCCCTACCTGGACGACGGCACCCTGGTCTGCAAGACCGGCCGTACCTCCTTCGATGAGACCTGCATCCTCCGCTGGAGCCAGGAGACTGCCCAGCAGTGGTGCGAGAACTACCTCTCCGGCTTCTATGCCGACGAGGATCTGGACATCGCCTGCTCCGCCTTTGACGGCTTTGCCTACGGCATCCGCTCCGCTCTGGAGGCTGCCGGCTACACCGAGGCCAACTGGCCCCTCATCACCGGCCAGGACGCCGAGCTCATGGCTGTGAAGAACATCATCTCCGGCAAGCAGACCATGTCCATCTACAAGGATACCCGCCTGCTGGCTGAGAAGTGCGTCACCATGGTCAACGCCGTGCTGACCGGCTCCGAGCCCGAGATCAACGACACCGAGACCTACGACAACGGCGTGCTGGTGGTTCCCTCCTACCTGTGCACTCCCGTGGCGGTTGATGTGAACAACTACCAGGAAGTCATTGTGGACGGCGGATACTACACGGCTGAGCAGCTGGCTGAGTAATCTCAACCACTCCAACGCCTGCGCACCAATAACCGGGCGGCCCGGCCGCCTGGTTCCCAAGAGCCCTGCGTCGGATCTCCGGATAGCACAGCGGGGCAATGGCGCAGGGGGCATTGAGCTCCCTGCGCATTTCATTAAAGCCGTTTCAAAGCAGAGCTGGCCTAGAAACGAAACGCGGCGGCCGGAGCGGCATGCCGGCCTGCCGCGGGCTGCGAATGCCGCCCTTTTCTCCCCGCCCTTGGAGAGAACGACAGAGACGGGCGGGGAGTTTTGAAGAAGGAGCTGAAAGAATGACAGAATATATCCTGGAAATGAACCATATCGTCAAGGAGTTCTCCGGCGTGCGGGCCCTGGATGACGTGAATTTCAAAGTCCGGCAAGGCGAGATTATGGCCATTTGCGGAGAGAATGGCGCCGGCAAATCCACGCTGATGAATGTTCTCTCCGGCGTGTACCCCTTCGGCGAGTACAGCGGTGATATCGTCTACCGCGGAGAAACCTGCAAATTCCACAGCATTCGCGACAGTGAGAAAAAGGGCATCGTCATTATCCATCAGGAGCTGGCCTTGAGCCCCTACCTCTCTATTGCGGAGAATGTGTTTATTGGCAACGAGCGCAAGCACAACGGTATGATCGACTGGACCGAAACCCGCCGCGAGGCGCAGAAGCTGCTGGAGCGGGTGGGCCTGGGTCATGAGAATGTCAATGTGCCCGTCAACAGCCTGGGCGTCGGCAAGCAGCAGCTGATCGAAATTGCCAAGGCGCTGGGCAAGGAGGCTGACCTGCTGATTCTGGACGAGCCCACCGCCGCCCTGAACGACCAGGAGAGCAAGCAGCTGCTGGATCTGATGCTCCAGCTGAAGGAGCAGGGCATGACCTGCATCATCATCTCCCATAAGCTCAACGAGATCAGCTACGTGGCTGACTCCATCACCATCATCCGCGACGGCCATACCATCGAAACGCTCCAGAAGGGCAAGGACGACTTCTCGGAAGAGCGGATCATCAAGGGCATGGTCGGCCGTGAGCTGACCAACCGCTATCCCAAGCGCGAGGGCTGCAAGGTCGGCAACGTGATCTTCGAGGTCAAGGATTGGAACGTCTTCCATCCCGACGATGCGAACCGTCAGATTCTGAAGAATATCAACCTGAAAGTCCGCGCCGGTGAAGTCGTGGGCCTGGCGGGCCTGATGGGCGCCGGACGGACGGAGCTGGCCATGAGCCTCTTTGGCCGCGCCTACGGCCAGAAATTCTCCGGTGAGGTCTATATCAACGGCCAGAAGGTGGAGCTGCGCAGCGTCCGCGACGCCATCAACCACAAGCTGGCCTATGTGTCCGAGGACCGCAAGACCTATGGCCTGGTGCTGATCGACAGCATCAAGTTCAATATGACCCTCTCCGCCCTGCGGAAGTTCTTCTCCAGCAAGGGCGTGGTGGACCAGAACAAGGAGGCGGTGAAGGCCGAGGAGTACCGCCACCGCATCAACGTCAAGACCAACTCCGTGGAGCAGGCCGTCGGCTCCCTGTCCGGCGGCAACCAGCAGAAGGTCGTGCTGGCCAAGTGGATGCTCACCGAGCCCGACGTGCTGATTCTCGACGAGCCCACCCGCGGCATCGACGTGGGCGCTAAGTACGAGATCTACACCGTTATCAACGAACTGGCCAAGACCGGCAAGGCGGTCATCATCATTTCCTCCGAAATGCCGGAGATCATCGGTACCTGTGACCGCACCTATGTTCTGAACGAGGGCGAGATCGCCGGCGAGCTGGTCGGCGCGGAAATGACCCAGGAAGCCATTATGGGCGCCATCATGGCCCATAACAATCGGAAGGGAGAACTGTAATGGAAAACACCGCTGTGAAGAACCCTGCGCAGAGAAAGATTAATCTGAGTCTGAAGCAGTACGGCATGGTTCTGGCCCTGATCGCCGTGTATGTGATCTTCGCCATTATCACCGGGGGCAAGAACCTGGCTCCCATGACTGTTAACAACATCATCATGCAGAACGGCTACGTCATCATCCTGGCCGTGGGCATGCTGCTGTGCGTCCTGACCGGTAACGTTGACCTGGGCGTCGGCTCCGTCGTCGCCACCTGCGGCGCTGTGGCCGGTACCCTGATCGTCGATTACGGCGCCAGCTCTCCCGTGGCCATGCTGGCCTCCCTGGCTGTCGGCGCGCTGTTCGGCGCTTTCGTCGGCTTCTTCGTCTCCAAGCTGGAGATCCCGCCCTTTATCGTCACCCTGGCTACCATGCTGATGGGCCGCGGCATCTGCTACGTCATCCTGCAGGCCCAGACCAAGGGCCCCCTGCCCGCGGACTACACCTGGGTCAGCACCGGCTTCCTGCCCACCATCAAGGTCGGCGGCGTGGATCTGATCTGCCTGATCGTTGCGGCTGTGATCGCCGTGCTGGTCATTCTGGGCGACGTGCGCGCCCAGGCCGTCACCAAAAAGAACGGCCTGCCCACCATCTACACCTGGCAGGTCATCCTGAAGGACGTCATCATCATCGGCATTGAGGGCTTCTTCTTCTACAAGCTCGGCTGCTACAACGGTATTCCGATCATGCTGATCCTGGTGGCCGTAGTCGTCGCCATCTATCACTTCATCACCACCCAGACCGTTGCCGGCCGTCAGATTTACGCCATGGGCGGCAACGCCAAGGCTGCCCGCCTCAGCGGTATCAACACCAAGAAGGTCTTCTTCTGGGTCTATGCCAACATGGGCCTGCTGTGCGGCCTGGCCGGTATCGTCCTCTCCGCCCGTAACGCCTCCGCCACCCCCAAGGCCGGAGACGGCTTTGAGATGGACGCCATCGCCTCCTGCTACATCGGCGGCGCTGCCACCTCCGGCGGCGTGGGCACCATCATCGGCGCTGTGGTCGGCGCGTTTATCATGGGCATCCTGAACATCGGCATGTCCCTGGCCGGCTTCGATACCAACGTCCAGAAGATCGTCAAGGGCGCCGTCCTGCTGGGCGCCGTTACCGTTGACCTGGTCAGCAAGCGCAAGAAGGGCTAATTCCTGACTTTTTCCATCCTATACCCCATAAAATCAAAGCGGACCGGTGCAAACCGGTCCGCTTTGGCGTATATTGGGCGAAAAAACCGGACAGGCGGGAAACCGGTCCGGGGCGCTGTACAGTGCTCAGCTGCTCTCTTTTTCCTCCAGCACCCAGGGTAGCACCTGAGACTGGCATGATTTTCCCTCCAGCAGCTGCAGCAGCAGCTCGGCGGCGGTGCGGCCGGCGTTGTAGCTGCCGTGGGAGAGGGAGGTGATGCGCACCGGCGAGAGCTCGCTGTATTGGCTGTTGTCAAAGCTGACGACCGCCATATCCTCGGGGACTCGAACGCCGCGCTTGATAAGGCTGGCGATAAGCCGCGAGGCGATTTCATCGTTGTAGCACACCACGGCCGTGCAGCCCTCGAGAATTTCCAGCATTGCGTCGGGCAGCGACTGGCTGGGACCGGCGATGATGCGGTCCTTTTCCTCGGTGCCGTACCAATAGACGTGGCTGTCCCGGAGGGACAGATGGAGGTCTCGCAGCGCGTCGGTATAGCCGGAGAAGCGGCCGTGGCCCTGGATGTCATCGGATTTAAAGATACCGGCGATCTGCCGGTGGCCCTTGCGGTAGAGGTATTCCACCAGGGCGTAGCCGCCGCCGTAGTTGTCGTCCAGCACCGAAAGGCTGGAGCCGGCCAGCTCGGCATAGCTGCCGTTGAGGAATACCAGGGGGATGCCCCGGGCGATCAGCTGGCGATAGAGATCCAGGTTGGGATTGGGCAGGCAGGTCTTGGTGCCCTCCACCAGCAGGCCGTCCAGCTGGGGCAGCTCCAGCAGCGTGTGCAGGACCCGCCGCTCGTTGGAGATCTGGTTTTTGCTGGCGAAGACCAGGGTGGTGCAGCGGTTGGCCGAGAGCACGGTTTCGACCTCCCGGAGGATACTGGGGAAGATGTAGTCGCTGATGTAGGTGGTGAGGATGGCAATGCTCCGGGGCGCTGCCGACTCGGGAAGAGGAGGCGCCTTGCGGATATGGGAGCCGCTGCCCTGACGCTTTTCGATCAGGCCCTCCTGGGCCAGCAGGGACAGGGCTTGCCGGACGGTCTGACGGCTGAGCTGATAGGCCTCGGCGATGGCCTTTTCGGTGGGCAGCAGGCCGGTGGCCGCAAAAGTCCCCGCGGCGATCTGCTCCCGCAGAGTTTTGGCCAGCTGCTGATATTTGGACTCCATGGCGATCAGATCCTTTCTGCAAGACGGGGATCTGGGCGGGCCGCTGCAAGTCCGGAGAGGGACGGCGGCCGCGGGGCGAATCCCGAGATAAAGCCTGGGAGACGGCGCCGGAGACAGGGTCCGGGCCGATTCCTTCGGCAAACTATATTATAGACCAATTGTCATGGAAAGACAAGAGGAGAGAGCGAAAAGTTGTACGCATCTTCTGAGAAACCGCAAGAAGAAGACGGAGATCACTGAAAAAACCGGATTGACTTCTGGGCAAAACATACAAAATTTTGCCGGAGCCATGCATGGTTTTCCGGTGTGTTGTGCAGATTTGCACCGCATCACACGGGGAATAGAACAAAATCAATACACTTTTCTTCACAAATAAGTTCTAATAAATAAGTAATATAAAAGAAAACGGTGAATAAAAACGTGGTATTTAACATTTTATTATTAATCTGCTCGGATATTTGTATTGTATAAATGGCCGAATGTCAAATCTGACCCGTACAATTCTTGACGAATCGGACAGAAGGAGATATACTGTTTCCGGTGCTGCCCGACGACCGCAAGGCCGAGGGCATCATCGGCGACCTGTCGGTCCGGGAGAATATCATCCTGGCGCTGCAGGCCAAGCGGGGCGTGTTCAAGCAGCTGCCCCGGGCCAAGCAGGAGGAGATTGCCGACCGGTATATCGACCTGCTCTAGGGCATCACCGCACAATTGTGTCTGCGGCCTTCGCCCAATCTTTTGCCTCATACGAAAGTTATAAAAGGGCGGGAATACTGTATCAGACTGTCGAAAAACCTCGCTGAAGATGTCTGTGACAGAGCAGCGGGGGAAGTGTGAAGGGGGGCAAAAAGCCCCCTTCGCGTTCAATCGACACGTATTTTTAAACTTT
>DVFN01000037.1 GCA_018713205.1 Candidatus Avoscillospira stercorigallinarum
CGGCCAAAGATTTTGCCTCATACGAAAGTTATAAAAGGGCGGGAATACTGCATGTATTTCCCCCTTTTATAACTGCACGGATGGGGCAAAAGATTGGGCGAAGGCCGCAGACACAATTGTGCGGTGATGCCCTAAAGCAGCTTTGCGAAATCAAAGGGTGCCGGCTGGTGGCTTGTACTTCTCGGGAGGAAGTACAAGCCACCAGTTTTATGTGCACCGGGGAATTGCTGTTATTACAGGACGTTCTCTCTGCGGGCGTAGTCGGGCAGGAGCTTGGGCGAGACGTTGTCGGTGTGGATCCCGGCCTCCTCCAGGGTCTTGCGGAAGGCGTCGATATGGGCCAGCGTGGGGACGCCGGGGGTCACGCTGCGGCTCTTGGCGGCGGCGTTCTTGCCGGCGTTGCGGCCGAAGACGATGATATCCAGCAGGCTGTTGCCCATGAGGCGGTTGCGGCCATGGATGCCGCCGACGGCCTCGCCGGCCACGAAGAGGTTCTCCACCTGGGACTGGCCGTCCACGGTGATCTTGACGCCGCCGTTCTGATAGTGGAGCGTCGGATAGACCAGAATGGGCTCCTTGCGGATGTCAATGCCGTACTTGCCGAACATCCGGAGCATGGCGGGAATCCGCTTGGCAATGGTGCCCTCGCCGTTCTTGATCTCGATCATCGGGGTATCCAGCCAGACGGCGTAGCCCGCGGGAGTCTTGACGCCGTTGCCCCGGTCGGAGCACTCGCGGATGATGGAGGCGGCGGACACGTCCCGGGTCTCCAGGGGGTTCATAAAGGCCTCGCCGTTGACGTTAATCAGCATCGCGCCCAGGGAGCGGACCTTTTCAGTGACCAGCGCGCCGAAGATCTGAGCCGGGAAGGCCGCGCCGGTGGGATGGTACTGGAGGGTGTCGGGGTACAGGAGCTGGGCGCCGGCCCGGTAGGCCAGCACCAGACCGTCGGCCGTGGCGCCGTAGTGGTTGGAGGTGGGGAAGCCCTGGTAATGGAGCCGGCCCGCGCCGCCGGTGGCCAGAATCACGGTCTTGGCCAGCGCCAGCTTGAGCTCCTTGGTCTCCATATTCAGCAGCACTGCGCCGCAGCAGCGGCCCTGATCGTCCTTGACCAGCTCGATGGCGGCGGTGAAGTCGATGACCGGAATCCGGCGGTTCAGGACCTCGTCGCGGAGGGTCCGCATGATCTCCGCGCCGGAGTAGTCCTTGGCCGCGTGCATGCGCTTGCGGGAGGTGCCGCCGCCATGGGTGGTAATCATGGTGCCGTCGGGGGCCTTGTCGAACTCCACGCCCAGCTCGCTGAGCCAGCGGATGGCCTCGGGCGCGTCGGAGACCAGCTTGCACAGCAGGTCCTTCTGGGCCGCAAAGTGTCCGCCGCCGTAGGCGTCCAGGAAGTGCTGGGCCGGGGAATCGTTGGGCTTATCGGCGGCCTGGATGCCGCCCTCGGCCATCATGGTATTGGCGTCGCCCATGCGGAGCTTGGTGACCACCATGACGTTTGCGCCGCCCTCATGGGCCTCAATGGCCGCCGAAGCGCCCGCGCCGCCGCCGCCGATGACCAGCACGTCGCAGGTGTAGTCGGGCTTCGTCAGGTCGATGCGGTCCGCGGTGATCCGGGAGTTGGCCTGGAGCAGGGCCGCCAGCTCCGTGGGGACCTTTTCTCCCTTGTTGGGGCCGGCCTTGAGGACCTCGAACTTCTCGGTGCGATAGTCGGGATGATAGGTTTTCAGCAGCTGGTCCTTCTCCTCCGCCGTCATCCGGCGGGGGTCCAGCTTGACGTTTTCCGCCCGGGCCGCAGCCACTTTTTCTGCGGATTCCCGCATAATCGGATCTTGATACATGGTTGCAGCCTCCTTATTTCTCAATCTCGCGGTTGTTGTAGAGGGCCTGAATCTCCTCCAGGGGCTTGTCCATCAGCGCCTCGATCAGCGGCACGTAGTCGCCGCGCTCGATCTCCGCAATCCGGGCGTCCAGATGGTCGCAGTGGGGGGCCAGATACTTGCCGTTGAGCCGGCGGGCCAGCATGGCCACCTGGGGATGGGAGATCCCCGCCGGGCAGCGGGAGGAGCAGATGCCGCACATGACGCAGTCGAAGGACTCCTCGGCGCACTTCTCGTACTCGCCGCGCTGGGCGTAGGCGATATACTGCATGACATTGAGGCTCTGGGGGCAGACCTTGGTGCAGGCGTTGCAGCCCACGCAGGAATAGATCTCCGGGTAGAGCTGCATCATGATCTGCTCGGTGGGCTTGACCTTCTCAATGTCGTAGACCTCCTTCACCAGGGGGAAGAAGGGCAGGGTCGCCACATACATATTGTCCTGGACCTGGGTGGAGCAGGCAAGGCAGGCGTGGAGCTCCCGGTCGCCGGCGATGCGGTAGATGGTGGCGCAGGCGCCGCAGAAGCCGTTCCGGCAGCCGCATCCCCGGACCAGCTGGTAGCCCGCGTACTCCATGGCCTCCATGATGGTGGCGCTGGCCGGTACCTGGTACCGCTTGCCAAACAAAAATACATTCACCATTTGTTCCATCGAAATTCTCCTCTTAATACTCGTCCGGCAGCTCTTCCATCTGGTCCAGGCGGAAGACGGGGCCGTCCTTGCAGACGTACTTGTCGCCGATGTTGCACCGGCCGCACTTACCCAGGGCGCACTTCATTTTCAGCTCGAAGGTGGTGTAGACCTGGTCCCGCTGGAAGCCCAGCTCCTCCAGGCCAGCCAGGGTGAATTTAATCATAATCGGCGGGCCGCACATGACCACGGTCTTAGAGGTGTCAAAGTTCAGCTCCTTGACGTAGTTGGGCACAAAGCCCACGTGGCCGTCCCAGTCGGGCTGTTCCCGGTCGATGGTCAGGTGGACGTTGATGCCGTCCTCGGCCATCCACTCGTCGAGAATCTCCTGGTAGTCCACCAGGTCCTCCTTGCTCCGGGAGCCGTAGACGATGTCCAGGGTGCCGTAGTTCTGCCGGTTGGCCCGGACGTAGTTGATGACCGACCGGACCGGGGCCAGGCCGATGCCGCCGGCGATAATCAGCAGATCCTTGCCCCGGAGCTCGGTGTCCACGGGGAAGCCGTTGCCGTAGGGGCCCCGGAGGGTCACCTGCTGGCCGGGCTCGATCTCGTGAATCCAAGTGGTGACGCAGCCGCACTTCTTGATGGAGAACTCCAAAAAGTCCTCGTTGGTGGGGGATGAGGTGATGGAGAACAATGCCTCGCCGATGCCGGGCATACTGAGCATGGCGCACTGGCCGGGGATATGCGCAAAGGGCTTCTTCCCGTCCAGACCCACCACCCGGAAGGTCTTGACGTCGGGGGTATCGGTGCGGACGTCGGTGACCACGGCCACCATGGGGATCAGGGGATCGTGTCGAATACTCATGTTGTTCCCTCCCCCAGCGTTTTGATGACTTTGACGATATTCATGGAAATGGGGCACTTTTTCAGGCAGCGGCCGCAGCCGACGCAGCCGTAGATCCCGTCGTTATTGGCCGGGAAGTAGACCAGCTTGTGCATGAACCGCTGGCGGAACCGCTCCAGCTGGGTGGGCCGGTTGGTGCCGTGGGCCATCATGGTGAAGTCGGAGTACATGCAGCTGTCCCAGCAGCGGAAGCGCTGGATACCGTGGCCGGTGTTGAAATCCTTGATATCATAGCACTGGCAGGTGGGGCAGACAAAGGTGCAGCTGCCGCAGCCCAGGCAGCTCTGGGAGAGCTGGGCCCACTGGGGCGAATTGAACTTCTCCATCAGGTGGTCGCCGTCGAAGCCGGTGAGGTTCAGATCCTTCAGAGGCAGCTTCTCGGTGACGGCATGGATGGCGGCCTGCTCGGCCACCACGGCGTCCTCGCCGCCGTCCTGGAGCATCGGCAGCGCCGCCAGCAGCTTCTCACCCTTTTTCGTGTTGGCCCGGAGGCAGAGCTTCGCCTTGGTCATCCAGGCGGTGACGTCTCCGGCGGGGTCGGCGGGATCGATGCCGAAGACCGTGCAGAAGCAGGTCTCCTCGGGGGCATGGCAGGCCAGCGTCACCACCGTGGCGCGGCTGCGGCGGGAGGCATAGAACGTATCCTGGGGCTCGGAGAGGAAGACCCGGTCCAGAATGTCGAAGCTGCGGCAGTCACAGGCCCGGACGCCGAAGAGGATAAAATCCTCGCCCGGGTCCCGACGCTCCACGACCTCGATGTTCTTGCCGCTGACCTGGAAGTCCACCAGGTTCTCCACCTGGGGGAAGAACAGATCCTTGGCGCTGCGACCGGTATTCAGGTCCTGAGAGAGCTCCATGCCCGCCTCATAGCGGGTGAACTGGGCGCTTCTCCCCTGCTGGACCGGCAGATACAGGGCCTCCAGGGCGGCCATGGCCTCCAGCAGCTGGGGCAGGCCGGATACAGCAATTTGTTTCATCCAACGTCCCCCCTCTTCGGTTCCGGGTCGCCCATATCAAAGTTCAGCAGGGGCGGCCGGGTGTCGGGATCGGCGCCGGCCTGGTAGGGGCCGTAGATCTCGTTGATATCCTTGATGAACTTGCGGTTTAAGAGGTGCAGCGGGATATGCTGGGGACAGACCCGGGCGCACTCGCCGCAGTCGGTGCAGCGGCCCGCCACATGGAAGGCCCGGATCACATGGAACAGCTGCTCCTCAAAGCTGGAGGCGGCGGCCTTGTTTTCCACGCCGGACTTGGGATTGTCGAAGACGCACTTCTCACAGCTGCACGCCGGGCAGACATTGCGGCAGGCGTTGCAGCGGATGCACTTGGAGAGCTCCTCCTGCCAGAAGGCGAAGCGCTCGTCGGGGGTCATGGCCTCCAGCCACTGGACCTCCGCAAACCGGTCCGCGTCCTGCTCCTCGCCCTGCTCGCCCAGAAGTTCGTCGAACACCACCAGCTTCTTGCTCTTGCAGAACCTGCAGCGCTCGGCCAGCACATCGGCCCGGGCCAGGGTCTCGGTCCCGTAGAGGGTCTCGAAGGTCAGGGTATCGCCGGTGAAATCGCCGCCGGTGACGCCCTTGACGCCCCGCTCCCGGACGGCGTCGATGTCGCACATGCCGTCGCACTGGACGCCGACCACATATGTATTCTCCCGCCAGATCCGGTGCTCCTTCAGCAGCTGCTGGAAGGAGTAGGTATCGCAGGGCTTCAGGAACGCGGCAACCTTGCCGCCCTTGCGGCTCTCGGCGATCAGGTACTTGGAGAGGTTCGCGCCGCAGAAGGCGTTGAACACCAGGTCCTTCTCGATCTCCTCCGCGGTGGTGAAGACCGCCGGGGTGAGGTCGTAGAAGAATTCGCCGGTTTTCCAGGCCAGGACCCGGTCGCAAGTGCCGTTTTGCAGCAGCTCTATGGCCTTGGCCTTTACTTGCTCTTGCATCGCAGATCCTCCAATCTCTTATTTTCGCCCAGGCGGGTGATGGTCTCCACAAACTCGTTCATGGTGGCGGCAAACTTGGCGCCCTCGGCGGCGGAGACCCACTCGACTCTGGTCCGGTCCCGCTCGATGCCCAGGAACTCCAGCATATTGAACAGGAGCGTCATTCTCCGCCGGGCGTAGTAGTTGCCGGTGGTGTAGTGGCAGTCGCCGGGGTGGCAGCCGCAGAGGATCACGCCGTCCGCGCCCCGCTGGAAGGCCCGGAGAATGAACATCGGGTTCAGGCGGCAGGAGCAGGGAATGCGGATGATCTTCACATTGGCCGGGTACTGGAGCCGGTTGGTGCCGGAGAGGTCGGCGCCCGCGTAGGAGCACCAGTTGCAGCAAAAGGCCACAATGGTCGGTTGAAACTGTCCGTTTACTTGCATATCGCGTCCACCTCCGCCATGATTTGTGCATTGGAGAAGCCCTTGAGGTCCATGGCCCCGGAGGGACAGGCCACCGTACAGGCGCCGCAGCCCTGGCAGACCGCCGGGTTGACCTGGGCCACCCGCCGCAGCAGCGTGGTCCGGTTGGGACCGCGGAACTCCTTGTCGATGTAGGAAATCGCGCCGTAGGGGCAGACCTTTTCGCAGGCCGAGCAGCCGTTGCACATGAGCTCGTTGCTCTCGGCCACACAGGGATTGCAGGTGAGATGGTCCTTGACCAGCAGGCCGATGACCTTGCTGGCGGCAGCGCCGGCCTGGGCCACGGTCTCGGGGATATCCTTGGGGCCCTGGCAGGCGCCGGAGAGGAAGATGCCCGCCGTGGGACTCTCCACAGGCCGGAGCTTGGGATGGGCCTCGGTGAAGAAGTCGTTGGTATCCATGGAGGCGGTGAGCATCGTCGCCAGAGGCCGGGCGGACTTGTCCGGCTCGATGGCGGCGGCCAGCACCACCATGTCGGCCTCGATCTTCAGCTGCTGCCCGCCCAGCAGATCCGCCGCCTGGACGTAGAGCTTGCCGTTTTGGGGCGTGACCTTGCCGACCATGCCCTTGATGTAGTGGACGCCGTACTCCTCCACGGCCCGGCGGTAGAACTCGTCGAAGTTCTTGCCGGGGGTCCGGACGTCGATATAGAAGACATAGACCTCGGTATCCGGGTACTTCTCCCGGATCAGCATGGCGTGCTTGGCGGTGTACATGCAGCAGATCTTGGAGCAATAGGGTTTGCCCTTCTCGCCGCCGTCGCACCGGGAGCCGACGCACTGGACGAAGACCAGGGTATGGGGATGGGTCTTGTCCGAGGGACGGAGCAGGGTGCCGCCGGTGGGGCCTGCCGCGTTCATCAGCCGCTCCAGCTCCAGGGACGTGACCACGTCCGGGGACTGGGAGTAGGCGAACTCGTCAAACCGGTCCAGCTTGATGGGGTTGTAGCCCGTGGCCACGACAATCGCGCCGTACTGCTCCTCGACGAAGCTGTCCTGCTGCTTGTAGTCGATGGCCCCGGCGGTACAGACCTTGGAGCAGACGCCGCACTTGCCGGTCTTGAGCATGGTGCAGTAGTCGGCGTCGATGGTGGCGATCTTCGGCACGGCCTGGGCAAAGGGGATATAGATGGCCCGCCGGGTATCGAGGCCCAAGTTGAAGGCGTTGGGCACCTTCTTCTGGGGGCACTTCTCGGTGCAGAGGCCGCAGCCGGTGCACTTTTCCTCGTCCACATACCGGGCCTTGCGGCGGATGGTGACGGTGAAGTTGCCTACGAAGCCCTTGACGGCCTCCACCTGGGAGTAGGAATAGATCTTGATATTCTCGTTCTGGGCCGCGTCCACCATCTTGGGGGTCAGGATACAGGCGGCGCAGTCCAGGGTCGGGAAGGTCTTGTCGATCTGGGTCATCTTGCCGCCGATGGTGGGCTCCTTCTCGACGATGTCCACCGGGAAGCCGGCGTCGGCGATGTCCAGAGCCGTCTGGATGCCCGCGATGCCGCCGCCGATGACCAATGCCCGCTTGACCACGGGGCTGGTGCCCGCCGTCAGGGGCGCGTTGAGCAGGACCTTGGCAATGGCGGCCCGGCCCAGGATGATGGCCTTTTCGGTGCCGACCGCCTTGTCCTTGTGAATCCAGGAGCACTGCTCGCGGATATTGGCGATCTCCACCATATAGGGGTTGATGCCCGCCCGCTCACAGGTCTTGCGGAAGGTGTTCTCGTGCATCCGGGGCGAGCAGGAGCAGATGACCACGCCGGTGAGCTTGTGCTCATGGATGGCGTTCTGGATCAGCTCCTGACCGGCCTGGGAACACATATATTGGTAGTTGGTGGAGAACACCACGCCCGCCTCGTGGGACAGCGCCTCAGCCACGGCCTCGACGTCCACGGTGGCGGCGATATTGCTGCCGCACCAGCATACAAATACGCCAATTCTCTGCATGGTTCTCCTCCTTACCTCCGATATTTGCGCAGGGCGCTGGTAATGGCCTGCTGGGGCAGCGCTTCCTCCAGCAGGGCCGGGATATCCTGGGGCTTCAGGTGGTTCTGGTCCTGCTGGCGGATCACGGCCAGCCGTACCGCCTCCACCAGCGCGCCGGGCTTGACGTTCCGGGGACAGCGCTCGATGCAGGCAAAGCAGCTCAGGCAGTGGTAGATGCCCTTGGAGGCCATCAGCTCCTCCAGGCGGTCATTGACCACCATGTCCACAAACTGGTGGGGATGGTACTCCATCTCGTCGTAGGCGGGGCAGGTGGCGGTACACTTGCCGCATTTCATGCACTTCAAGGGGTTCACACCGGAGATCCGGCGGATGGTTTCGACGGCGTCTCTCATGCCTCTCCCTCCTTGAGCCCCAGCGCCTCGGCCAGCAGCTCGGTAAAGTAATAGACCGGCAGCCCGCCGCCGTTCTCCTTGAGATTGTACATGCACAGGGGGCAGGCGGTGACCAGGGCTTCCGCGCCCAGGGCCCGGGCGTTGTCCTCGATGGCGGCCACCCGCTTCCTGGCAAAGTCTCGGTTTTCCAGGGTCACATAGCCGCCGCAGCACTCGTTGCGCTGGGCGTAGATCACGGGCTCCGCGCCGATGGCCCGGAGGAAGTCCTCGATAATCGTGGGATTCTCCGGATCGTCAAAGGCCAGCTCGCTGCTGGGCCGCAGCAGCAGGCAGCCGTAGTAGGCGCCGATCTTCCGGCCGGTCAGGGGCTTGACCACCTGGGCCTTGAGCTGCTCGAAGCCCACGGCATCCCGGAGGACCTCCAGGTAGTGGAGCACCTGGGCCTCGCCCGCATAGGGCGTCTCCAGCTGGAGATAGGTGTTGGCCCGGCCGCGGATGGTCTCGTCGTGCTGCATGTCGCCGTTGACCCGCTTGATGACGTGGTGGCAGGCGGAGCACAGCGTCACCAGGGGCCGGCCCAGGTCCCGGGCCGCGGCCAGCGCCCGGACCGAGGAGAGCCGCAAGGCAATCTCATCCCGGGCAATGGGATACACCGCGCCGCAGCACTGCCACTCGGGCAGCTCCTCCAGGGTGACGCCCAGGGCCTCCATGGCGGCGCGGCCCCAGCGGTCCAGGTCCTTGGCCTTGGTTTTGAGGGTGCAGCCGGGGAAATAGGAATATGTCATGGCTTCCTCCTCAGATCATCTGTTCAGGGTGGAACACCTCGTCAAACTGCGCCTCGGTCAGGAAGCCCAGGGCCACACAGGCCTCTTTCAGGGAGATGTTCTCTTTATACGCTTTCTTCGCGGTCTTGGCCGCGTTCTCATAGCCGATGTAGGGGTTCAGCGCCGTCACCAGCATCAGGGAGTTGTGCAGATTGTGGTGCATCTTTTCCCGATTGGCCCGGATTCCCACGGCGCAGCGGTCGTTGAAGGAGAGAATGGACTCGGCCAGCAGCCGGGCCGACTGCAGGAAGTTGTAGGCGCAGACGGGCATAAACACATTGAGCTCAAAGTTGCCCTGGCTGGCGGCCATGCCCACGGCCACATCGTTGCCCATGACCTGAACGGCCACCATGGTCACGGCCTCGCACTGGGTGGGGTTGACCTTGCCGGGCATAATGGACGAGCCGGGCTCGTTCTCGGGGATGAAGATTTCGCCCAGGCCGTCCCGGGGGCCGGAGGCCAGCCAGCGGACGTCATTGGCAATCTTCATCATATCGGCGGCCAGGGCCTTCAGGGCCCCGTGGGCAAAGACGATCTCGTCCTTGCTGGTCAAGGCGTGGAATTTATTTTCCGCGGTGCGGAAGGTCTTGCCGGTCAGCGCGGAGACGGCCTCGGCCACCTTGACGTCAAAGCCCTTGGGGGCGTTGAGGCCGGTGCCCACGGCGGTGCCGCCCAGGGCCAGCTCCTTCAGCGGCGGCAGACTCAGCAGAATCAGCTCCTTGTCCCGCTCCAGGCTGGCGCGCCAGCCGGAGATCTCCTGGGAAAAGGCGATGGGTACGGCGTCCTGCAGGTGGGTGCGGCCGGATTTGACCACGCCCTCGTTCTCCTGCTCCAGCCGCCGGAAGGTCTCCACCAATACGTCAATGGCGGGCAGAACCCGGCCCTCCAACGCCTCCGCCGCGGCGATGTGCATCGCCGTGGGGAAGGTGTCGTTGGAGGACTGGGACATGTTGATATCGTCATTGGGATGGAGCAGCTTCTTGCCGGCCAGCTCGTTGCCGCGGTTGGCAATGACCTCGTTGGTGTTCATATTGGACTGGGTGCCGGAGCCGGTCTGCCAGACCACCAGAGGGAAGTGCTCGTTGAGCGCGCCGCTGATGACCTCGTCGCAGGCGGCGGAGATGACGCGGAGCTTTTCATCGGTCATCTTCTCAGGCTTGAGGGCATGATTTGCCTGGGCGGCAGCCTTCTTCAGGATGCCGAAGGCGTGGATGATCTCCCGGGGCATGGTTTCCAGGCCCACGCCGATGGGAAAGTTCTCGTGGGAGCGCTCCGTCTGCGCCGCCCAGTACTTGTCGGCCGGAACCCGGACCTCGCCCATGGAGTCGTGTTCAATGCGGTATTCCATTATTACTCCTCCCAATGATCAGATCTTGGGCAGCACCGCACAATTTGGCAAGAGCATTCGGCCAAAGATTTTGCCTCATACGAAAGTTATAAAAGGGCGGGAATACTGTATGTCAGCGTGTCGAAAAAGTCTTTTCGCCACGCTGTGCGTATTTTTAAA
>DVFN01000038.1 GCA_018713205.1 Candidatus Avoscillospira stercorigallinarum
ACGGCATTATCCATGTGGGCGCCGAGGTCCGCGCCGGGGATATCCTGGTAGGCAAGGTCACTCCTAAGGGAGAGACGGAGCTGACCGCAGAGGAGCGGCTGCTGCGCGCCATCTTCGGCGAGAAGGCCCGCGAGGTCCGCGACTCCTCCCTGAAGGTGCCCCACGGCGAGAGCGGCATCATTGTGGACGTCAAGGTCTTCACCCGTGAGAACGGCGACGAGATGGCCCCCGGCGTCAATAAGATCGTCCGGGTCTACATCGCCCAGAAGCGGAAGATCTCCGTGGGCGACAAGATGGCCGGCCGTCACGGCAACAAGGGCGTCGTGTCCCGGGTCCTGCCCGAGGAGGATATGCCCTTCCTGCCCGACGGTACGCCCCTGGATATCGTGCTGAACCCCCTGGGCGTGCCCTCCCGTATGAATATCGGCCAGGTGCTGGACGTCCACCTGGGCTACGCCGCCCATGCCCTGGGCTGGAAGGTGGCCACCCCCATCTTCGACGGCGCCAACGAAAAGGACATCCGCGACACCCTGAAGCTGGCCGGTCTCCGCGAGGACGGCAAGAGCGTCCTCTATGACGGCCGCACCGGCGAGCGGTTCGACAACCTGGTCACCGTCGGCTACGTCTACTTCCTCAAGCTCCACCACCTGGTGGACGACAAGATCCACGCCCGGTCCACCGGCCCCTACTCCCTGGTCACCCAGCAGCCTCTGGGCGGCAAGGCCCAGTTCGGCGGCCAGCGCTTCGGCGAAATGGAAGTCTGGGCCCTGGAGGCCTACGGCGCGGCCTACACCCTGCAGGAAATCCTCACGGTCAAGTCCGACGACGTCACTGGCCGTGTCAAGACCTACGAGGCCATTGTCAAGGGCCACAACGTGCCCCGGCCCGGCGTGCCCGAGTCCTTCAAGGTTCTGGTCAAGGAGCTCCAGTCTCTGTGCCTGGACATCAAGGTTCTCAACGCCGCCGGCGACGAAATCGAGCTCAAGGATGACGACGACGATGAGGTCGTCTACACCGCGGGCAACCACAGCAACTACAACGAAGACGAGCTGGAGCTCTATGACGGCAAGGAGAAGGACGTGGCCGAGGATGAGGCCGCCGACGCCGGCTTCGAGATCCAGGATGAAGACGATGTGTTCGGCGACCTGCTTAGCGGCATGGATGCCGGGGACGAGGAAGAATAAGGAGGCGATACTTTTCTATGGAAACCTTTGACGCGATCAAAATTGGTATTGCTTCACCGGAGAAGATTCGGGAGTGGTCCTACGGCGAGGTCAAAAAGCCCGAGACCATCAACTATCGTACCCTGAAGCCTGAGCGGGACGGCCTCTACTGCGAGCGCATCTTTGGACCCACCAAGGACTGGGAGTGCCACTGCGGCAAGTATAAGAAAATTCGCTACAAGGGCAAGATCTGCGACCGCTGCGGCGTCGAGGTCACCAAGGCCAAGGTCCGCCGGGAGCGCATGGGCCACATCGAGCTGGCCGCGCCCTGCTCCCATATCTGGTATTTCAAGGGCATTCCCTCCCGGATGGGCCTGCTGCTGGACATCAGCCCCCGGATCCTGGAGAAGGTCCTGTACTTTGCCAACTATATTGTCACCGATCCCGGCGACTGCCCCCTGTCCAAGTACCAGATCCTCTCCGAGAAGGAGTACCGCGACATGCGGGAGAAGTACGAGGACGATTTCCAGGCCGGCATGGGCGCCGAGGCCATCAAGACGCTGCTGGCCGAGCTGAACCTGGACGATCTCTCCGAGCAGCTGCGCCGGGAGCTCATGGATGCCTCCGGCCAGAAGAAGCTCCGGATCATCAAGCGGCTGGAGGTCGTCGAGTCTTTCCGCAGCTCCGGCAACGACCCCACCTGGATGATTATGGACGTGCTGCCGGTCATTCCCCCCGAGCTGCGGCCCATGGTCCAGCTGGACGGCGGCCGGTTCGCCACCTCCGACCTCAATGACCTGTACCGCCGGGTTATCAACCGCAACAACCGCCTGAAGCGGCTTTTGCAGCTGAGCGCCCCGGATATCATCGTCCGCAATGAAAAGCGGATGCTCCAGGAGGCCGTGGACGCCCTGATCGACAACGGCCGCCGGGGCCGCGCCGTCACCGGCGCCAACAACCGGGCCCTCAAGTCCCTGTCCGACATGCTCAAGGGCAAGCAGGGCCGGTTCCGCCAGAACCTGCTGGGCAAGCGCGTGGACTACTCCGGCCGTTCGGTTATCGTCGTCGGCCCTGAGCTGAAGCTCTATCAGTGCGGCCTGCCCAAGGAAATGGCCATCGAGCTCTTCCGGCCCTTCGTCATGAAGAAGCTGGTGGAGGATGGTCTGGCCAACAACATCAAGTCCGCCAAGAAGATGATCGACAAGGGCAAGACCGAGGTCTGGGACGCCCTGGAGGACATCATCAAGGACCGCCCGGTCATGCTGAACCGCGCCCCCACCCTGCACCGTCTGGGCATCCAGGCCTTTGAGCCCGTGCTGGTCGAGGGCCGCGCCATCAAGCTGCATCCCCTGGTCTGCACCGCCTTCAACGCCGACTTCGACGGCGACCAGATGGCCGTCCACGTTCCCCTGTCCGCCGAGGCCCAGGCCGAGGCCCGGATGCTGATGCTCTCGGCCAACAACCTGCTGCGGCCCCAGGACGGCATGCCCGTCACCGTGCCCACCCAGGATATGATCCTCGGCACCTACTACCTGACCTTCGTCCGCAACGACGAGCCCGGCGCGGGCAAGATCTTCTCCTCCGTGGACGAGGCCATGCTGGCCTACGACACCATGGTGGACTATGAAGAGGGCGAGACCAAGCTGGTCGATACCGACAACTGCCGCCGGGTGGTGGGCCTCCACGCCCCCATCAAGGTCTGGGTGGAGAAGGAGATCGACGGCGTCAAGCGCCATGAGATCATCGACGCCACCGTGGGCCGTCTGATCTTCAACGCCAAGGTCCCCCAGGATCTGGGCTTCGTGGATCGCTCCGACCCCGCCAACGCCTTCAAGCTGGAGATCACCGACAAGGTCGGCAAGAAGCTCCTGGGCAAGATCATTGACCGCTGCATCCGCAAGCACGGCTTTACCATCGCCACCGAGATGCTGGACGATATCAAGGCCCTGGGCTACAAGTACTCCACCCGCGGCGCCATCACCGTCTCCATCATGGATATGTCGGTGCCCGAGAAGAAATATCAGCTGATTGCCGAGGCCGAGAAGGAAGTCGTCAAGATCGACCGGCAGTATAAGCGCGGCTTTATCACCAACGACGAGCGCTACCGCCTGACCGTCCGCCAGTGGGAAGATACCATCAAGGACGTCACCAACGCCTTGCAGGAGAACCTGGACGAGTTCAACCCCATCTTTATGATGGCTGACTCCGGCGCCCGCGGCAGCATGAACCAGATCCGTCAGCTGGCCGGTATGCGCGGCCTGATGGCCGACACCAACGGCCGCACCATCGAAATCCCCGTCAAGGCCAACTTCCGTGAAGGTCTGTCGGTCCTGGAATACTTTATCTCCTCCCGAGGCGCTCGAAAGGGCATGACCGACACCGCCCTTCGGACCGCCGACTCCGGTTATCTGACCCGCCGTCTGGTGGACGTCTCCCAGGACGTCATCATCCGCAGCCACGACTGCGGCACCAAGCACGGCATCTGGCTCGGTACCTACGAGGAGAAGGGCCAGGTCATCGAGACCTTCGGCGACCGCATCCGGGGCCGCTTCCTGGTGGAGGATCTCCACGATCCCGTCACCGGCGAGCTGCTCAAGACCAAGAATGAAATGATGAAGCCCGAGGACGCCGCCGTCTTCGAGGCCCACGGCATCCACAAGGTCTATGCCCGCACGGTCCTGGGCTGCCGCGCCAAGAGCGGCGTCTGCGCCAAGTGCTACGGCATGAACCTGGCCACCTCCGAGCTGGTCAACCTGGGCGAGGCCGTCGGCATCATCGCCGCCCAGTCCATCGGCGAGCCCGGTACCCAGCTGACCATGCGTACCTTCCACACCGGCGGCGTCGCCGGCGACGATATCACCCAGGGTCTTCCCCGTGTCGAAGAGCTGTTCGAGGCCCGGAAGCCCAAGAAGATGGCCACGATCTCCGAAATCGACGGCGTGGTGGATATCGACGAGACCCACCGCACCGCCCTGCGGAATATCACCGTCACCGCCGACGACGGCGAAGTCAAGCAGTATCAGGTGCCCTACTCCGTGGGCCTGCGGGTCGAGAACGGCCAGCGCATCAACAAGGGCGACCGGATCACCGACGGCGCGCTGAGCCCCCATGACGTGCTGCGAATCTCCGGCGAGGAGGCCGTCCAGGAGTACCTGACCCAGGAGGTTCTGGCCGTGTACCGCCAGCAGGGCGTTGATATCAACGACAAGCATATCGAGGTCATCATCCGTCAGATGATGCGCAAGGTCCGGGTCGAGGACCCCGGCGATACCGAGCTCCTCAGCGGCACCGTGGTGGACGCCTTCGAGTTCGACGAGGCCAACGAGGCCGTCCAGGCCCGCATCGACGCCGGCGAGACCGACCTGAAGCTGGCCACCAAGAGCCTGATCCTCATGGGCATCACCAAGGCCTCTCTGGCCACCGAGAGCTTCCTCTCCGCCGCCTCCTTCCAGGAGACCACCAAGGTCCTGACCGAGGCCGCCATCAAGGGCAAGGTGGACCACCTGGTGGGCCTGAAGGAAAACGTCATCATCGGCAAGCTGATCCCCGCCGGCTCCGGCCTGCAGATCTACCGCGATTTCCAGCCCACGGTGACCCCCGAATCCACCGTCACCCAGGACATGATCGACAACGAGAGCCTGTAAATACAGCGAACCGCCAGACCCTTTTCGGGGGTCTGGCGGTTTTTTTGTAGTATTACCGAAACTACGGGCGCGGGGCTACCACCGGTCGGGCATCAGGAAGCCCTTGGCCTCATACTCGGGGAGGTCCAGGATATAGCGCTCATAGCCGTTGATGACGGTGGTGGAGCCGTACTGAATGGTGCGGGGGATATCCTTGCCGTAGGTCATATGTACGTGGCCGTGGATAAAAAACCGGGGCTTGTACTTATCCAGCAGGGGCAGGAACGCCTCGAAGCCCCGGTGGGCGGGGTCCTCGGCGTCGCCGTAGCCCCGGAGGGGGGCGTGGGTCAGAACCACATCCACCCCGCCCGCCCGGAGCAGCTTCCACCGGAGCTTGGCGATGCGGCGGCGCATCTGCCGCTCGGTATACTGGTGGGGGCCGCCGTTATACAGGGCGCTGCCGCCCAGGCCCAGAATCCGCAGCCCGCCGATATTCAGCAGCCGGTCCTCCAGGCAGACGCAGCCCTCGGGCGGCCGGTAGTCGTAGGTCACATCATGGTTGCCGTGGACATAGAGCACCGGCGCGTGGCCCATGGTGACAAGGAAGGAGAGATATTCGGCCTTGAGGTCGCCGCAGGAGAGGATCAGGTCGATGCCGTCCAGGCGGCCCGGCCGGTAGAAATCCCAGTAATATTTGCTCTCCTTGTCGGACACGATGAGGATTTTCACAGCAGCTTCCCCTCCGTCTCCGGGGGGATGGCGTCGCGGTAGAGTCCCAATAGACGAACCATGCTCCGAGACATGGGCAGCAGCTGGTCGAAGCTGGGGATGGAGCCCTCGACGCCCTGACAGAGCCAATCCATCTGCACGATTTCCTCGGGCGTCAGGGAGCGGGAGCCGTCGCAGCGGACCTGGCCGTCCTGGTCCAGGATCTTGCAGGCGAAGGGATCGAAGGACTTGCGGACAATGGCGTCCTTGAGGAGCAGGGCCATGCGCTTCACGCCGTCGGGCAGGGCCAGACCCAGCTGGACGTCGATGACGCCGCTGTCCAGGCCCCACCAGTAGTTGACGGCCTTTCCGCCGTCCTTACCGGCATCCCAGGTGCCCTGGAAGATGGAGTTGATGACCTTTTCATAGAAGGTCCCCCAGTTCCAGCAGGGGGCGGCCAGGGGGATCTCCTGCCGCTCCTGGGTGAAGAGGCTCAGGCCCCAGCCCCAGCCGGCGGCAGCCTGCTCCGGCGAGGGGCTCTCTCGGTTGGAAATCACCGTGACGCCCCGCTTTTCAAAGAGTTCTCCGGGATCTCCGGCGGTACAGGACCAGTGGAGCAGCAGCTTCGCGTTGGGGTTGACCATCTGCGCGCCCAGGGCGAAGGCGTTGATGCCCGCCGGAACGCCGAAGATCGGGTAATTGGCGATATAGCCGATGGTGTCGTTCCGCGCCATGGCGCCCGCGATGGCGCCGGTGATAAATTTGCTCTCATAGATCCGGCTGTAATAGGTCCGCAGGCCGGCATAGGACATATCCAGGGAGCAGACCAGCACCTTGACATTGGGATGACGGGCCACGACCTTGCGGCTGGCCCCGATCAGCGGCGGGGCGGTGGCGAAGATCACATCGGCGCCGGCCTCCACGGCCTCCTCCATCACCCGGTCTGCCTCGGAGGCGGAGCGGACGTTGGGATAGGTGGTGACGGTGATCTTGCTGCCCAGGGCTTCCTCCAGGTGGCGGCGGCCGGCGTCATGGGCCCGGGTCCAGACGCTCTCGCCGGGGTTGGAGGTGTGGATAAAGGCCACATTCAGATGACTGGGCCGGCTGTCGAAGACCTTGGACAGAATGCCGCTGCGCTCTCCTGTGGGCGGCACGGTGCTGATGGCAATGGGGCCGCCCTCGGCCAGCAGCTTGATATCAGGCCAGACGGCGGTGATGCTCTTGCTGAGCTCGGCGGCGGTCATATCCTTGAGGGCCTGGAAGGGGTTGACGCCCAGCCACACCAGCAGCGCGCCGGCCGGGGTGACGTTGAGACTGTCGCCGCCCTGCTTGCGGAACGCCTCTCTGAAGCGGGCGAAGCTCGAGAGGAAGCTCTTGCGCTCCTCCTTGGTCCAGATATATCCGGGCTCGTAGCCCAGGGCAGCCTGGAGCTTGGCGTAGCTGCCCAGCCGCTCAAACTGCACTTGATAGATGCCCGCCAGGCGGTAAAAGTCCATAAACTCGTAGTACCGCTGAATCGCCAGATCCTGGGTTTCCACCGGGACCATCCGGGTCACCTGGCCGGGGATGGTGGCCGCGCCGTAGCTCTTGAGCACGCTGACGCGCTTGTTGCCCTCCTCGACATAGAACCGGCCCAGGTACTCGTAGCATTTGATGGGGTCCCGGATGCCATCGGTGCCCAGGTGGGCTTGGCAGAGCTTCACCCACTTGGCGCCGAACTCGGTGTCAATCGGCAGCAGCGGCATAAAGCTGGAGGCAAAGGCCGACTTGCGGCCGGCGCTCTTGGTGCCGACAATCTGATTGATGGGGATTTCAATGAGTCCCAGGTCCACCCGTCCGGCGCACATGGATTCGTCGAGAATCTCGTCCAGGACCTGCGGATAGGGATAGCGGCCTCGAAGCACGTCGGCCCGGTAATCCTTCTGTCCCTGTTTGAGGCAGCGCTTATATTGGTCCATCGCTTCGGTAAGACTCATGCCAGTTCCTCCTTATTTACTGCATTGCAGCTGGATGTTACTTGATCTGGGTGCCGCAGGGGATGGAATCGTCCACGAAAATCACCTTGCAGCCGCAGGCGCTGTTGGTACCGGCCAGCAGCATGCCCTGGGAGGTAACACCCGTGAACCGGGTGGGCTTCAAATTGGCCGCCACGATGATCTTCTTTCCGATCAGCTCCTCGGGCTTGTAGTCGTGCTTGATCGACGAGACGATGACCCGCTCGCCGATGCCATCGTCCAGGGTGAGCTTCAGATTGCTGTGGCTCTTGCGGATCTCCTGACATTTGACAATCTTGCACACCCGCAGATCCATGGTGAGGAAATGGTCGATGTCGATTTCGGGCTTGATGGGCTCCACCGGGTCGGGGTCGCCGTAGACCTTGGCGGGCGCCTCCTCCACGGGGGCTTCCTCCACCACCGGGGCCTCCTCCTCGGGGGTCTTGGGCGTGGAGAAGTCCAGCAGCTTCAGATACCGGTCCTTTTCGATGGCATAGAGGAACAGGTACAGCCGGGGACCCTTGGTCTTGTCGATCAGCAGCTGATAGACGTGCTGGAAGAAGACGCTCTGGGCGGCCTTGAGCTCCTTGGTGCCGGGCTCCAGGCCCCGGACCTTGGCCGGGATGGCGTAGATGGCGGTGTTGAGCTCGTCGAGGCTGTAGCCGTCGCCGGAGAGGTAGGCGAAGAGATCGGCCACCTCCTGCTTGGCGCTGTCGTCCAGGCTCTCGTAGACCTCCCAGTTCCGGGTGGTCCGCAGGCGGTTGACCTGGTCCGGGGCGCACTGCTCCAGCCAGTACTTGGCCCGCTCCAGCCGGTCGGCGAAGTCGGCCTCCTTATAGGGTGTCCCGATTTTCTCAAAGACAGTCTCCAGCATGGGCACATGGAAGTCCACCACCGAGCCCATCTGCACCAGCAGGCTCATGGGCACGGTCCGGACCTCCCGGCCCTCGACGGTGCAGTTATACATGATGGCCTGGGTCTGCTCGTCGGCCTTGCCGCTGCGGCAGCTCTCCAGCATCCGGTCGAACTCAAAGTACTGCTTGAGGATGCCCTCGTCGAAGCAGAAGTCGAAGGCCCGGGTGGGCTCGGTCTTGGAGTAGAGCCAGAGGATGACCTCGGGCTGGTAGAGCTTCAGCAGGGCGTCCGGGGACAGGTTCAGGCCCGAGGAGCCGGACATCTTGCCGGTGGTGCCGCGGATGCCGATAAACTCATAGCCCTGGAACAGGGGGGCCTCGTAGCCGAAGATCTTCTCGGAGATGACCCGGGAGGTCTGGTAGCTGCCGGTGGGCGAGGCGTGATCCTTGCCGCCAGGCTCGAAGTCCACGCCCTCGTAGAGCCAGCGCATGGGCCAGTCGATCTTCCAGGCCAGCTTGCAGTGGAAGTCGCGGGTGAAGTCGAAGTCGCCCTCGTGGCCGCAGGCGCAGCGGTAATGGGCCACATGGGTCTCCTCGTCGTAGGAGAGGATGGTGGTGGTGTCCTTGCCGCAGTGGGGGCAGTAGATGGCCACGGGATAGTAGGCCTCCCGCTCGCCGGGCTGGGCCTCCTGGGTGCGGAAGGAGTCCAGGATGTCAAAAATCTCGCCGCGCTTTGAGAGGGCCTTCAGCACCAGGTCCACGTACTTGCCGGAGCGGTTCATCTCGCCCTGGTGGCGGTAGTCCATCTCGATGCCGAACTTCTCCATGGACTGCTCAAAGATATGCTCAAAATGGGCGGCGTAGCTCGGAAATTCGTCCCGGTCTTCAAAGGGGTTGGGCACATCGACGTAGGGGCGGCCGATGTACTGCTCCATGCTGCCGTCCACCTTGGCCACGTCCACGGGGATTTTCCGCAGGCGGTCGTACTCGTCCCAGCTGAACAGCAGCCGGGCCTTTTTGCCCATCTTCCGCAGCGCCTTGACCACGAAGTAGCTGGTGGCCACGTCCCGGAAGTTGCCGATGTGAATGGTGCCGGAGGGGCTGATGCCGGCAGCACAGACGTATTCGTCCTTGTCAGGCCGCCGCCGGGCGATTTCCTGCGCGATTTTTTCCGACCAATGCATATAGAATCACCTCAAAAAAATTTCAAAGAGCGGTAGTATCTCAATTTATTATCTTACAATACAATCCCAATTCCGTCAACGGAAATTTCGCCGGAAAAGGACCCGTTCCCAACTCCGTAGGGGCGGCCTGTATGGCCGCCCGTGCCGCACCGCTGCGTCGGACGCACCCTCGCCGACCGCTGCCAGCCCCCCGATGCCTGAGAGGGCAGGCTCCCTTGTGTAAAGGGAGCTGGCTCGCGCAGCGAGTCTGAGGGATTGTAAGCCTCCGGTCACCGGCGGTTCTGATCCCCTCCGTCAGGCCTACGGCCTGCCACCTCCCCTTGGGCACCAAGGGGAGGCTTTTCCCCGCCGGGAATCGGAACCCGGCTTCGGGCGGGCATACAGCCCGCCCCTACGAGGAAACCGGGGGCGGGTCTGTAGGGGCGGCCTGTATGGCCGCCCCTGCCGCACCACTGCGTCGGACGCACCCTCGCCGACCGCTGCCAGCCCCGATGCCTGAGAGGGCAGGCTCCCTTGTGTAAAGGGAGCTGTCACGCGAAGCGAGTCTGAGGGATTGTAAGCCTCCGGTCACCGGCGGTTCTGATCCCCTCCGTCAGGCCTACGGCCTGCCACCTCCCCTTGGGCACCAAGGGGAGGCTTTTCCCCGCCGGGAATCGGAACCCGGCT
>DVFN01000039.1 GCA_018713205.1 Candidatus Avoscillospira stercorigallinarum
GTCGAAAAAGTCTTTTCGCCACGCTGTGCGTATTTTTAAACTTTCTAAAAAGTTTAAAAATACGTGTCGATTGAACGCGAAGGGGGCTTTTTGCCCCCTTCACACTTCCCCCGCTGCTCTGTCACAGACATCTTCAGCGAGTTTTTTCGACAGTCTGCCGGACATCTGTCCGTGCGGGGCGGAAATTTCCCCCGTGCAAGCCCGGTGCGGCGAAAGGCGCGGGCGTGTTCGGGCGGCTGCTAGCCGCCCCTACGACGTACCATCGGCCTGGTCACGGCGGCATCTGGGAGTGCCGCCATCGGCGTTCGCCGGGGGTGCGGTGGGAATCGGGGGCCTGCTCGGGCGGCCATAAAGGCCGCCCCTACGATGCACCATCGACCTGGTCCGTAGGGGCGGCTATCAGCCGCCCGACCCCGTGTGCAGGGCAGTTCGAGTGCCGCACCCGCCCGAAGCCTCCCCTTGGTGACCAAGGGGAGGTGGCAGGCCGCAGGCCTGACGGAGGGGATCAGCGGCTGGCGGAGACCGGGGCTGACAATCCCTCAGTCTCGCTGCGCGAGCCAGCTCCCTTTGCACAAGAGAGCCTGCCCTCTCAGGCGTCGGGGCTGGTAGCATTTGGCGGGGGTGCATCCGACGCAGCGGCGGCACGGGCGGATATGAAATCCGCCCCTACAGGCCCGCTTCCGGTCTCCTCGTAGGGGCGGCCTTCATGGCCGCCCGAAACCAGGTCCCGATTCGCGCCGGGGTTCGACGCTTTCCCTCGTAGGGGCCGATGCCCACATCGGCCCGCCAGCCGTCGTGTGCAAGGCACTCCGCCGACCGCACTCGCCCCTCAAAGCCTCCCCTTGGTGACCAAGGGGCCCGCAAGGGAGCGCTGCCGGTGGCAGATGCAGCGACCGCAGCGGTCACGGCGGAGCCGTGACGGAGGGGATCAGAGCTGGCAGTGACCGGAGGCTTACAATCCCTCAGTCTCGCTGCGCGAGCCAGCTCCCTTTGCACAAGGGAGCCTGCCCTCTCAGGTGCTGGGGCCGGCGGCGTTCGGCGAGGGTGCGGTGGAAATCGCCGGCCTGCTCGGGCGGCCATAAAGGCCGCCCCTACGACGTACCAACGACCTGGTCATGGCGGCATGTGGGCATGCCGCCCTACGGCGTTCGCCGGGGGTGCGGTGGGAACCGAGGGCCTGCTCGGGCGGCCATAAAGGCCGCCCCTACGACGTACCATCGGCCTGGTCCGTTCGGCGGGGTGCGGGGAGAACCGGGGGCGTGTTCGGGCGGATGCGGGTTACTGCTCCTTCATGAGCTTGCGGCGGGCGATGTTGATGGTGCCCTCCTGCATGGAGTTGATCCAGTTCAGGCTCTTGCCGCAGCCCAGGGCCACGCAGCTCTCGGC
This sequence comes from Candidatus Avoscillospira stercorigallinarum, assembly GCA_018713205.1. Classification (GTDB taxonomy): domain Bacteria; phylum Bacillota; class Clostridia; order Oscillospirales; family Oscillospiraceae; genus Avoscillospira; species Avoscillospira stercorigallinarum. The sequence goes on from DVFN01000039.1 coordinate 1,387, forward strand.
GTTGTCGGCCACCATGCAGGGGATCTCGGTGCGCTCGTGGATGATGCGGTCCATGCCCCAGATCAGGCTGCCGCCGCCGGTGAGGACGATGCCGTTCTTGGACACGTCGGCCACCAGCTCCGGGCTGGACAGCTCCAGGACATTGAGAATCTCGTCCACGATCAGCCGGGCCGGGCGGGACAGGAGCTCCAGCATCTCCGAGGAGGTAATCAGCACGTCCCGGGGCAGGCCCGTCTTCACATCCCGCCCCTTGACGGTCATGGAGACCTCCTCGGGCCGGGCCGTGACGCAGCCCACGGTGATCTTGATTTCCTCGGCGGTGGTCAGGCCGATGGCCAGACCGTGACGGCGGCGGATATAGGTGACGATGGCCTCGTCAAAGGTGTCCCCTGCGATTTTCATGGACGAGGACACGGCGATATCGTTGAGGCTCAGCACCGCGATATCGGTGGTGCCGCCGCCGATGTCCACCACCATATGGCCGTTGGGGCCCGAAAGGTCCAGACCGGCGCCCAGAGCGGCGGCGAAGGGCTCCTCGATCAAATACACCCGGCGGGCGCCCGCCTCCATGGCGGCCTGGATCACGGCCCGCTCCTCCACCTCGGTGATGCCGCTGGGGACGCAGACCACGACGCGGGGCTTAATCAGCGAATAGCGGATGATCTTCTTCAAAAACTGCGAGAGCATCTTCTCGGTCATTTCATAGTCGGAGATAACGCCCTGGCGCAGCGGGCGCACGGCCACCACGTTGCCCGGGGTCCGGCCCAGCATATTCCGGGCCGCCGCCCCCACCTGGAGCACCCGGCCGCTGACCTTGTCGATGGCCACCACCGAGGGCTCCCGCAGAACGATGCCCTGTCCCTCGGCGTAGACCAGCACATTGGCCGTGCCGAGGTCAATTCCCAAATCTCTTGAAAGTTTGAACATGGAAACACCTACTTGTTTTCATCCTGATTGACCGCCGCAATCACGGCGGCATAGAGGTCTTTCGCCCCGGCCTGCCGGAGAATCCGGCCGCACTCGCCCAAAGTCGCGCCGGTGGTGAGGATGTCGTCCACCACCAGGACGGTCCTGCCCCGGACGTCCGCGCCGGGCAGCAGCCGGTATGCGCCCTGCACATTGGCCCGCCGCTTGGCCGCCGTCTTGGTCTTGGACTGGGGCGGCCGGTGGCGGAATTTCTCCAGAGTGGGCCGGGCCTCCAGGTCCAGCTCCCGGGCCAAAGCCTTGGCCAGCAGCTCGGCCTGGTCAAAGCCGCGGCTCCAGCGCCGGCGGCGGCTGCAGGGCGTCCAGGTGACGAAGTCGAAGGACGTTCGGAGCTCCCCGCGGACCCGCACCGCCATCCACCGGGCAAATTGGACCGCATAGGTCTGCATCCCGTGGAACTTGAACCGGAGAATGGAGCCGCGGATGGGCTCCTCGTAGACAAAGGCCGCGGCGCAGCGCTCATAGCCCGGTACCCGCCGGGGCGCATTGTCCCACTCGGGCAGCTCGTGGCCGCACCGGCCGCAGAGCACCGCCTCCGAATCCCGGAGCAGCCGCCCGCAGAGCATACACTTGGGCGGGTAGAGCAAATCGCACAGCCATGCCGCAATGGTGTTCACGGGCTCACCTTCCCTTGGAGCCGCAGCTTGAGGCCCGAATACCGGCGGGTCTGCCGGTCATTGCAGGTCATGGCGGTGATGACGTTCTCGTCCCCCACCGCGATCAGCAGCTCCTTGGCCCGGGTCACCGCCGTATAGAGGACGCTGCGGGTCAGCAGATACGGCGAGCCCTGCCAGGCCGTGAGGATCACGGCCCGGTATTCGCTGCCCTGGCTCTTATGGACTGTCATGGCATAGGCCGGTTCCAGCTCCGAGAGCATGGCAAAGTCGTACTGGGCCACCCGGTCGTCAAAGGCCACGGTGACCTGCTCCTCGGCGTGGTCCACGGTGAGAATCTGGCCCACGTCGCCGTTGAAGATCCCCACACCCTGGCCCGTGCCGTCCCGTTTCTTCCATAGTATATCATAATTATTCCGAATTTGCATCACTCGGTCGCCCTCGCGGAAGGAAAAATCGCCGTAGCTCTTCTCCCGCTTCCCCGGGCCCGGCGGGTTGAGCACCGCCTGGAGCAGCTTATTGAGATTCCGGGTCCCGCACTCCCCCTTCCGGGTGGGCGAGAGAACCTGGATGTCCCCGGGCGCGATGCCCATATTCTGCGGCAGCCGCCGGGCGCAGAGGTCCTGGATGGTCTCGGTGACCGTCTCCGCCGTCCGCCGCTTGAGGAAAAAGAAATCCCGGCTGCGGCTGGTCAGCTCCGGCAGCTGGCCCTGGTTGATGGCATGGGCGTTCATGACAATCAGGCTCTCCCGGGCCTGACGGAAGATCTCCGTCAGCCGCACCGTGGGGACGATGCCGCTGCGAATCAGGTCCGAGAACACATTGCCCGGCCCCACCGAGGGCAGCTGGTCCGGGTCGCCCACCAGCACCAGGCGGCACCGGGGCGTCAGCGCCAGCAGCAGCGACTGCATCAGCGGCAGATCCACCATGGAGGTCTCGTCCACCACCAGGGCGTCGGCCTTCAGCGGGGCCTCCTCGTTGTGGAAAAAGCACATGGCCCCGCTCTCGGCGTCGAACTGGGATTCCAGCAGGCGGTGGATGGTCGATGCCTCCCGGCCGGTACATTCGCTGAGCCGCTTGGCCGCCCGGCCCGTGGGCGCGGCCAGCATGGTTTTCAGCTTGAGCTTGTCAAAGAGCGCCAGAATTCCGGCCATGGTGGTGGTCTTGCCGGTGCCCGGGCCGCCGGTGACCAGGATCACCCGGTTCTCCGCCGCCGCCCGAATGGCCTCCAGCTGCTTGTCCGCGTAGGTGACCGCGCTCTCCTCCTGGAGCTCCGCCAGATATTGCGCCAGCTTCTCCGGCGGCGCGGGCGGATTGGCCGCCATCTCCTGGAACCGCCGGGCCAGATAGACCTCGGCCTCGTGGAGCTCCGGCAGATAGCAGGCCGTCAGCCCGGCCACGGTGTCCACCGCCAGCCGGTCGGTCTCGGTCAAAGACGTGATGGCAGCGGCCACGGTGTCCCCGGGCAGGCCCAGCAGCCGGGCCGTGGCGTCGATGAGCTTTTCCCGGGGAATAAACACATGGCCGCCGGAGAGATTGTAGGTCAATTCAAAGAGGACGCCTGCCTCCACCCGCTGGGGATCGTCGGCCTCAAAGCCCATGGCCAGGGCAAACTGATCCACCTGGCCGAAGGACGCGCCGTAATAGGGCTGGAGCAGCATATAGGGCTCCTCCTGCACCGCGTCCACGGCGACCTCGCCGTAGGCCCGGTAGAGCCGCAGGGCCAGCGCCGCCGGCAGGTGATACTGGGCCAGAAACTCGATCAGCCGCCGCATGCCCACCTGCCGCCGGAAGTTCTCGGAGATCTCCCGGGCCTTGGACGCCGAGATGCCCGGCACCTGGGCCAGCCGGTCCGGCTCGTTTTCCAGGACCTCCAGGCTCTTCTCGCCGAAGGCCGCCACGATCCGCTGGGCCGTCCGCTCCCCCACGCCCTTGATGGCCCGGGAGGAGAGATAGGACAAAATCTCGTCCCGGCTCTCGGGGAGATACCGCTCCAGAAGCTCCGCCTCGAACTGCCTGCCGTAGGAGGCATGGGCCGTCCAGCGGCCGGTGACCGCCAGACGCTCCCCCGCCGCCGTCATGGGGATCGTCCCCACCACGGTGACGGTCTCCCCCTCCTGGGTCCGGAAGCGCAGCACCGCGTAGCCGTTTTCCGGATTCTGATAGACCACCGCCGTCACGACGCCGTAGAGAATCTCCTGTTCCATCGTGGCATCCCCCCCGTTTCTCCCGTATATCCTACACCATGCGGCGCTATTTTGCAACGTGGCATTGACCGGAAAACTGCGCCAGATAGGCCTCCAGCTCCGTCCGGGGCACCCGCTCCAGCCAGCCGAATCGGTCCTGCAGCAGGTCCGCCACCTCCAGCCCGTGGGCCGTCAGCCCGCAGTCCACCAGCACCAGCCGCCCGCCGGAGAGCCGCCCCTCCCGGAGCCAGCCGTAGATCCGGACCCGGCCCTCCAGGTCCCGGCCGTCGCCCCGGACAAAGCAGAGCGTGACCATGCCCCGTCCGAACACCGGCTGGAGCAGGACCCCCACGAGACACCACACCACCAGGATGACCCCGGCCGCCGCCAGGAAGATGATCAGCAGATCCAACATACCAACACCTCCGCCCCATCCTATGCAAGGGCCCCGGAATCGGACACGGGGGCGCAGAAGCGCCCCCGCCGGAAATCAGATATTATGCGTTCATCCGCTGCTCCATGGTTTTCGACGCCGAGACCATGGTCCGGCGCAGGAAGATGGCGCTGAGGATCAGCGAAACCAGCTCCGCGATGGGGAAGGCCAGCCACACCAGCTCCAGCCGTCCGGCCAGAGACAGCAGCCACGCCACCGGCAGCAGCACCACCAGCTGGCGGCAGACCGAGACGACCAGGCTGTAGACCGGATTGCCGATGGCCTGACAGACGGAACCGGCCACGATGGCGAAGCCCGCCATGACGAAGTGCACCGCGATGATCCGCAGGGCCGGAACGCCCATGGCCAGCATGTGCTCCGAGGCGTCGAAGAAGCCCAGCAGCACCCGGGGCACCAGCTCGAACACCGACGCGCCGACGATCATAATGCACGTGGCCGTGATAACGGCCAGCCGCACGGTCCGCTTCACCCGGTCGGGGCGGAGGGCGCCATAGTTATAGGCGATGATCGGCACCATGCCGTTGTTGAGACCGAAGACCGGCATAAAGACGAAGCTCTGGAGCTTGAAGTAAGCGCCGAAGACCGCGGTCGCCGTGGTGGAGAAGGCGATGAGAATCTGGTTGATGCCGAAGGTCATCACCGAGCTGATGGACTGCATCACGATGGACGGCAGGCCCACCTGGTAGATCTTCGAGGCCACGGCGGTATTCCAGCGGATCATCTTGGGCCGGATATGGATTTCGGGGTTGTGGAACATGTTAATCAGGATGGCCAAGACCGCGCCGACGCTCTGGCCGATGACCGTGGCCACAGCCGCGCCCGCCACTTCCATCCGGGGCGCGCCGAACATGCCGAAGATCAGAATGGGGTCCAGAATGATATTGGTCACCGCGCCCACCAGCTGGGTCACCATGGCCAGGGCCGTCCGGCCCGTGGATTGCAAAAGCCGCTCAAAGCACAGCTGGCAGAAAAGGCCCAGGGAGCAGACCAGGCAGATGGTGGCATAGTCGGCGCCGTAGTCCACGATCTCGGTCACGTCGGTCTGGGCCAGGAAGAAGGGCCGGGACAGGAACAGGCCCACCAGGGCGAAGACCACGAAATTACACAGCGCCAGGAAGATGCCGGTGTTGGCCGCCTTGTCCACCAGCGCCTGGTTCTTCTCGCCCAGGGACCGGGACAGCAGGGCGTTCATACCCACCGCCGTGCCGATGCCCACGGCAATGGTCAGATTTTGCAGCGGGAAGGCCAGCGACACGGCGTTGAGGGCGTTCTCGCTGAGCTGCGCCACGAAGACGCTGTCCACTACATTATAAAAGGCCTGGACCATCATGGAGATCATCATGGGGATCGCCATGGAGGCCAGAAGCCGCCCGACGGGCACGATGCCCATTTTGTTTTCAGCCGGAGCGGCCGAAGCGTTGACTTGCTGCATCTCTCTCTCCTCTTTTCTTCAAAAATCCGTAGTGACTGAATATTATAGCAGCAATTTCAGCAATGTCAACCACGTTTCTGCAAGAACTCCGCAGAAATTCCGGTATTCCAGGGCTGCTGGGCCGGAGGCGGACAGGTGAAGGTCATGGCCGCGCCGGTATCGGGATGAGGCACGGTCAGCCTCCAGGACCAGAGGCCCAGGTTCGGGGCCTTGCCGCCGCCGTAGCGGCCGTCACCGGTCAGGGGATGGCGGCGGCTGGCAAACTGGACCCGAATCTGATGGGTCCGGCCCGTGAACAGCCGCACCTCCACCAGGCTCTGTTCCCCGTCCGACGCCAGTACCCGATAGGCCAGCCGCGCCGCCTTGACGCCCTTGCGCTGCCGCGTCACGACGAAGGTCTTGTTCCGCCGCTGGTCGTGGTAGAGCAGGTCCTCCCAGGTCCCGGCCGCCGGGTCCGGCGTCCCGCGGACCAGGGCCAGATACGTCTTCTCCAGCTGTCCGGCCTGGACCGCCCGGCTCAATGCCGCCGCCGCCCGGGCCGTCAGCCCATAGACCATCACGCCCCCGGCCGCCTGGTCCAGCCGGTGGACCGGCCAGACCTGCTCCACGCCCAGCGCCGCCTCCAGCAGCGCGGGCATACTCCCCGCGCCGTCCGCCTGGGACGCAGCCCCCTGGGGCTTGACGCAGACCGCCATGGCCTCGTCCCGGTATAAGATGCGCACCGGCTCCATCTCACCGCCTCCTTTTTCTATCATGGTATCACACCCGCGGTCAAAATACCATTTGCATTTCCGCCAAACCTTGGTATAATGAGAACTTGAAACTAGGTTAAAGCGAGATGGAACCATGAAACAGAAAGATTTTCAAAACTGGAGCGTCATGCGGATCTTCCTATCCTACTTCGGGCCCCACAAAAAGCTCTTTATCCTTGACATGTGCTGCGCCTTCCTGGTGGCTGTGGTGGATCTGATCTACCCGCTGGTCTCCCGGTCGGCCATGTACGACATGCTGCCCAACAACGCCTACCGGACCTTCTTCGTGGTGATGCTGATTGTGGTGCTGGCCTATGTCGTCCGGTCGCTGATGCACTTTGTCATCACCTACTGGGGCCACACCTTCGGCATCCGGGTGGAGGCCGACATCCGGCAGGATCTCTTCGAGCATTTGCAGACCCTGGGCTTCGACTTCTTCGACCGCAACCGCACCGGCCAGCTGATGAGCCGCCTGACCTCGGATCTCTTTGAGATCACCGAGCTGGCCCACCACGGCCCCGAGGATCTCTTTATCTCTCTGGCTACCATCGTCGGCGCGCTGATCGTCATGTTCACCATCGAGTGGCGGCTGGCCCTGGTGGTGAGCATCCTGATCCCGATTTTTATTCTGGTGGTCATCTCCCGGCGGCAGAAGCTGGGCGAGGTCTCCCGGCAGGTCAAGGCCAAGGTGGCCGTCATCACCACCGAGATTGAGTCCTCCCTCTCGGGCATCCGCACCGCCAAGGCCTTTGCCAACGAGGACGTGGAGCTCCGGAAATTCTCCGAGGCCAACGGCCGGTTCCGCACCTCCAAGCGCCGGTTCCACCGGGAAATGGGCATCTTCACCGCTGTGATGGAGTTCTTCCTCTCGATCATGTCGGTGGCGGTCATCGCCGTGGGCGGCTTCCTGATTATGAACGGGCAGCTCAACTACATCGACCTGATCACCTTCAGCCTCTATATCAGCGCCTTTATCTCCCCCATCCGCAAGCTGGCCAGCTTTGCCGAGCAGTACGCCGTGGGTCTGGCCGGTCTCCAGCGGTTCACCCAGCTGATGCGCACCGAGCCCGACCTCCGCGACGCGCCCGACGCCAAGACGCTCTCCGACGTCCGGGGCGAAATCGTGGCCGATCACCTGGACTTCGCCTATGACGGCGACCTGGACGTCCTGCACGACGTCAACCTCCATGTGACCCCCGGCGAGACCATCGCCATCGTCGGCCCCTCCGGCGGCGGCAAGACCACCCTCTGCCAGCTGATCCCCCGGTTCTACGACGTCACCCACGGCTCCCTCTCCATCGACGGCCTGGACGTCCGGGCCGTGACCCAGCACTCTCTGCGGGAGCACATCGGCATCGTCCAGCAGGACGTGTTCCTCTTCGCCGACTCCATTCTCGAAAACATCCGCTACGGCAAGCCCTCTGCAACCATGGCCGAAATCGAGGAGGCCGCCCGCCGGGCGGAAATCTACGACGACATCATGGCCATGCCCGACGGCTTCCACACCTACGTGGGCGAGCGGGGCACGCTCCTCTCCGGCGGACAGAAGCAGCGCATCGCCATCGCCCGTATCTTCCTGAAAAACCCGCCGATTCTGATTCTCGACGAGGCCACCTCGGCCCTGGATACCATCACCGAGGCCAAGATCCAGTCGGCCTTCGACGCCCTGGCCAAGGGCCGCACCACCCTGATTATCGCCCACCGGCTCTCCACCATCCGCAACGCCACCCGAATCCTGGTCATCGAAAACGGCCGCATCCAGGAGCAGGGCACCCACGCCCAGCTGATGGCCCTGAACGGCGTCTATGCCAACCTCTACACGACCCAGACCAAGCTCCGCACCTGAGCCGAACCCGCAAAAACCCGCTGCCGGTGGCAGCAGGTCAGACTGTCAAAGGACCTTGTTGAAAATGTATGTGACAGAGCAGCGGGGGAAGTGTGAAGGGGGCTTTTTGCCCCCTTCGCGTTCAATCAACACGGATTTTCAAACTTTCAAAAGTTTGAAAATCCGCACAGCGTGGCGAAAAGACTTTTTCGACACGCTGATGTCCCCCCATAGAACGATGCCTGCACGACGGAGAAATCACATGAAAGTATCAGCTTTTTTTCATTTCGCCGCATATGGTTTGAAAACAATCTTATTCGGAACCAAAAAGCCTATCTTGGGCACGATTATCGTGACTGACCTATGCAATCTGCATTGCAGGCATTGTTCCGTCAACAATATCACAGGGGTTGTCCATCCATACGGGCAAATCCGAAAGGAAATGCGGCAGCTTTACGATATGGGCGTACGCATTCTGTTTTTCTGCGGCGGGGAAACCTTTCTCTGGAAAGACGGTGCGCACACGCTCCGCAACTTGGTTCTCGAAGCGAAGCAGATGGGATTTCTCATCGTCAATGTGGTGACGAACGGCACATTCCCCATCGATCTTCCAGAAGCCGACCTGATTCTCCTCAGCTTGGATGGCGACAGGCAGCGGCACAATGCGATCCGCGGCGATACATACGACCTCATTCTGGAGAACATCCGCCATGCCACCGCAGACAACATCTGCCTCTACATGGCCATCAACCAGATCAACAAGGACTGTGTGCGGGACGTCTGCATCACGGCCCGCGACACCAAGCATGTCCGGGCGGTATCCTTCAATTTCCACACGCCGTATCCCGACACAAAGGAATTGGCCCTCTCGCGGGAAGAAAAGGCCGCCTGCTGCGCTGCTATCACAGAGATGATGCAGGAAGGCGCGCCGGTATTCAATTTGAAAAGCGCGTTCCCATATCTCATCGAGAACCGGTTTCCGACGCCTTGCCATTCCTGCGTCGTGATGGAGAACGGAACGCTGTCCACCTGCGGGCGCTGCGTGGAGGTTCCAGGGCTGTGTGAACAATGCGGCTATTTCTTCGTGGCCGAGTACACGCTTCTGTTCCGCGGCAATCCCAGCGTCCTGTTGGAAATGCTCCGAACATACCTAAAGTACATCTAGGAGAACCATGCGTATTATTCCGAATCTGACACGAATATGGCTGACCAGATCGGTCAAGCCCTTTACTTTCAAAAATGAATATGACCAGCGGCTGCCATATGCAGATTGCGAAAATCTGGGGCTATATGTGCATATTCCGTTCTGCAAAAGCATCTGCAATTTCTGCCCCTATTGCAAGGTTCGCTATTCCAAAGAGCTCTGCGACCGGTACATCGATTCCCTGCTCCAGGAAATCCACCTGGTGGGGAATCAGTATCCGGGCAAGAAACAAGTAACCAGCTTATATTTTGGAGGCGGTACCCCGGCTTTGGCGGCTGACCGCATCGGTGAGATTATCGATGCCCTCCAGGCGCATTTTATCATCACGGAGGGAATTGGTCTGGAGCTGCATCCGGATCATGTGACGGTGGAAATCCTTACGGCATTAAAGGCTGCCGGTGTGACCAAGATCAGCATTGGCATTCAGTCCTTCCGCCCCAAATTTCAGAGCATTCTCGGAAGGAAGGCCGTCGATACCGCTGCAATGAAGCGAGCGCTGGATGCGGTGAAGTTTGATACCGTTTCGATGGACTTTATCTTTGCACTCCCGGGGCAAACCTATGATGATTTGAAGTCTGACATCGACGAGGCCTTTTCTCTGGGTGCAAATCATGTTGCCATTTATCCGTTTATTGACTTCACCTTCACGGCAAGCCCGGTAAAGCCTATGCCTAAAAAGGAGAAGCGAGCGCTATTGGACGGCATTACAAGGTATTGCATCCGCAAGGGATATGCCCGGCACTCGATCTGGACATTCTCCAGCGAACCGGAAGCCAACTACTCCTCTATGACGCGAGACAACTTCCTGGGCTTTGGTTGTTCCGCTACCACCCTGCTGCGGGATCAGTTTAAGATCAATACATTTGATATTGCATCCTATTGCGAGAGAATCAGCCGGGAGACGCTGGCCACTTCTCTGACCATCCGTTTCACCCAGCGCCAGAGAATGATTTACTGGCTGTTCTGGACGGCATACAGCACGCAGCTATCCGCCATGGATTTTGAACGGTTTTTTGGCGTGCCGCTGAAAAAGATGTATGGCCTCGAGCTCTGGATTGCCAAGCGACTGCGCTTTGTGACGGAGGAAAACGGCAGATACGCCATGACCTTGAAGGGCGCGTTCTATTACCATTATTATGAGAATTTCTACACGCTGTCCTACATCGACAAAATGTGGGGCATTATGCGAACAGAAGCGTTTCCGGACAGGATTGAACTGTAAAACAGGCTGCCGTTCCAGATGGAACGGATTTTCAACCGTTTCTCCGCTCCCGCCGTCCGAACCTCGTCCCGGCGCTTCCGCAAAAACCCGCTGCCGGTGGCAGCGGGTTTTTGCGCGGGACAGAGATTGCTTACAGGCTTCTCTCGTAGGCCTCGATCATCTTCTTGACCATCTGGCCGCCGACGGAGCCGGCCTCGCGGGAGGTCAGGTGGCCGTTGTAGCCCTGCTTCAGGTCCACGCCGACTTCCTGGGCAGCTTCCATCTTGAACTTGTCCATGGCCTCGCGGGCCTCGGGAATGTTGATCTGATTGTTGCTCTTCATATTCTTCCATCTCCTAAAAAGGTTTGATTGGGTACCGCAGCAATAGAGTGCCCGCGGTTTTGTGTTCCTATGCCGGCGGCGCTGTGGTAAGTTCTGTTATCACTGCCGGTGCACACAAATCGGACACAACTTTATTTTATGATGATCGAAACGAAAGGGGCGGATGGCTATGGCTGCCGTACTATTGGTGGAAGACGAAGCGCGGATGCGCGACATTGTCCGGGATTATTTCACCGCCCACGGGCTGGACTGCGACCTGGCCCGGGACGGCGCGGAGGCGCTGGATCTGCTGCGGGACCACGCCTATGATGTGATCGTTTTGGATATTTTTATGCCGAATTTGGACGGTTTTCAGGTCTGCGCCTCGGTGCGCCGGGAGAGTCACGTCCCCATTCTCTTTTTGACGGCCCTGGGCGACGAGGACGCCATGCTGCGGGGGTATGCCCTGGGCTGTGACGACTACGTGGTCAAGCCCTTCTCGCTGGCGGTGCTGCTGGCCAAAGCCCAGGCGCTGATCCGCCGGGGGCGGGGCGCGGCGGGCGAGGCGCTCCGCTGCGGGGCCATCGCCCTGGACCTCTCCCGCCGAAGCTGCACGGTATCCGGCCGGGCCGTCCCGCTCTCGCCCCGGGACTACGACCTGCTGGAATGCCTGATGCGCAACCAGGGCCTGGTCCTCTCCCGGGCCCAGCTGCTGGACAAGGTCTGGGGCCTGGACTTCGAAGGCGGGCTCCGGGCGGTGGACGTGCGCGTCCGCAGTCTCCGGGCCGCCCTGGGTCCGGCTGGCAAGCAGATCAAGACCGTTTTCAAAGCCGGATACCGGCTGGAGGTGACGCCATGAAGCGCTGGAATTGCATTTGGTCCGGGGCACTGCCCCTCTTCCTGGGGTTCTGGGCGCTGATGCTGGCCGTTCTCGCTGTTGTCACCATCGGCAGCCAGAAGGCAGACACGCAAAATCAGGCGGAAAATGCCCGGCACGCCGTGGCGGAGCAATATCGGGAGGTCTGGGCCGGTGACGCGGCGGAGGAGAAAAAGCCCTATATCCTCTCCTGGCGGCTGAGCGGCCAGCTCTCCGCCGGAGACGGGATCTTTCTCTCCGCCTTCTATGACCCCGACGGCCAGCTGCTGACCCGGACGCCCATGGCCAGAGGCTGCGCCTGTTTCCCAGGCACAGGCGTCTACAGTTGGTTTTTCCAGCTGGACCCGGTTCTCTCCGAGGACGAGCAGCTGGCGTTGGCCGGTCTGCTCCGGGAAAACCGGGACTTGCAGCAGTTTTACGGTACCAGCGGCGGGCTCTATGACGCCCGGGCCACCGGCGGGCTCTACTGCGAGGTGGTGGGCGTGGCGGACCCGGCGCTGGAGATTGTCTATCCCCAGTCCATCACCTACGTCTATGAGGACCGATCGGTCCTGATTTTGGACAGTGACAGCGACTTCTTTTCCGGAAAGGCGCTGACCACCCTGCGCTTTGACGCGGTGCAGCTGACCTCGGCTCTGGTGGGCGCGGAGGCCTCGCCCCGGGCGCTGCTCCGGCGCTGGCGGGAGGCCGAATCCAATCTGGAACAGCTGCTGGCGTTCAGTCCGCCCGAGCTCAGCCGCGCCGGCTCCAGCTCCAACGGCAGCCAGAGCAGCTCCATCGACGGCGCTGTGGTGTTGGCCACGGCCTACGCCTACAGTCCGCTGGGTCTGGCGGCACAATCCCTGTGGCTCACGGCTCTGCTGACGCTGGCGGCGGCAGCGGCCATGGCGGCCTACACCGACCACAAGCAGCGGCAGGCCCTCCAGCGGCAGCGGGACTTCACCCGGGCGGCGGCCCATGAGCTGAAAACGCCGCTGGCGGTGCTCCGGGGCCACGCCGAGGCCCTGCGGGAGGACATCGCGCCGGACAAGCGGGCGCAGTATCTGGATATCGTGCTGGAGGAGAGCGACCGCATGGCGGCCCTGGTGGGGCAGCTGCTGGAGCTGAGCCGCCTGGACCGGGGAGACCCCCTCCGGCGGGAGACCTTTGACCTGGGAGACCTGGTCCGGGCCGTCTGGTCTCCCCTCTCCCTCCAGCTGGCCCGGAAGGACCTGACGCTGGAGCTGGACCTGCCGCCCTGCACCATCGGCGGAGACCGGGACAAGCTCCGGGAGGCCGTGGAAAACCTGGCCTCCAACGCCCTGCGCCACTGCACCCCCGGCGGGCAAATCCAGGTGCGCCTGACCCGGGAGAACGGCGAGATCCGCCTCAGCGTCCGCAACGACGGGCCGGCCATCGCGCCGGAGGATCTGGCCCACCTCTTCGAGCCCTTCTACCGGGGCGACAGGTCCCGCAGCCGGGACCAGGGCGGCACTGGCCTGGGGCTGGCCATCGCCCAGGCCGCGGCCCAAGCCCACGGCGGCCGGTGCACGGCGGAAAACCTGCCAAACGGGCCCAGCTTCACGATCCTTCTGCCGGACCGGCCATAACAACGGCGGTATGCCCCGAATGGGAGGCATACCGCCGAATATTTCTGCAATGATTGTCCGGCTTTCCCGCCGGGCCCCTTAAAGCTTCCGGCTCTCGTATGGGACGACATTTCCGTCCGCGTCATAAAAGGTAACGGACGCAAGGTTGACCGGCAGCACAATGGCAAAGGGCTTGCCGCTGTCCAGCTCCATCACCTGTATGTCGGTTCCATCGTCGAATTCGAGCCGCGATGCCTGCTGGGTATTCAGGGAAATAAAGGCCCGCTCCATACAATTCTCCACGGTGTATTCCAAAATCCCGCCGTTCACGCCGTGCAGCCGCCCGCCGCCGCGAAAGAAATATCCGAAGGACAGGCCAGGACGGTTGACATAGACCGAAAAGGAGTGGGCGCTTTGATCCGGGGCATAGGAAATATAGGCGGCCATTCTGTCGGAAGCGCTTCCCTCCACCGCCCAGCCGCGGTCGCTTCCATAGGTTTCGCGGACTCTTTCTTCCATACGGGCCCGGGAGATGCCGATATCATGGTTGAAATACAGGAAGCCCAGGCACAGGGCAAACGCCAAAACAAGGCATGCGGTAATCAGCAATATTCTCTTTTTCATTTCGTATACCTCCCTTTTCCACCGCAATTCATTGGCCTGCTGCGCGGTTCTCCCTTGCCCTAGGGCCGCAGAAACACCAAGGTCTCCTCGTCGGAATGGGCGGGAGAGAACCGGTAGTCCAGGCGGTCGAAGCCGCGGACGGCCTCCAGCGTCTCGGCCCCGGTCTCGGCCAGATAGCGGACCATTTCGCCGCGGGCCATTTTGCACTGGGTCCCCTGCTCCAGGACCTTGCCGTCCTTCTCCTGCCCGAAGACACAGGTGACAAAGCGGACTGAGGGCTCCAGGAACCGGGACACGCAGAGGCTGTACTCCTTGGAGGCCAGATTCAAAATGCAATCGGTCTCGGCAAAGAGCCGCCGGGCCAGGCGGTCGCCCCAGAAGCCGTAGAGGTCCCTGGCGCCGCCCACGGCCAGCTTGGCCTGCATCTCCAGCCGGTAGGGCGTCACGCCGTCAAAGGGCCGGAGCAGACCGTAAAATCCCGAGAGAATCCGCAGATAGGTCTGCACATAGTCATATTCTCCCTGAGAAAAGACGCCCGGGGCCATATACTGGTACTGTATCCCCTCGTAGGCCAGAATGGCCGGGGTGAGATTGCGCCGCAGGTCCATCTCCTCCAGCCGCCGGACGTTGAGCGCGGCGATTCGGTCGTTGCACCTCCACAGCCGCTGGAGTGCCGCTGGGTCCATCGAACGCAACGCGGCGCAGAGTACCTCGGTCTCGGGAAGGAAATCCGGCAGCCCCGCCGGGGCCAGACTGTCCGGGTCCGAGCGCATCTTCTTGGCAGGGGCGATGATGATGCGCATTTACCGCGCCGCCTCCAGGTAGGCCAGAAGCTCGGCGGCGTTGGTATCGGGCTTCACCTTGGGCATGACCTTCTCAATGACGCCCTGCTCGTCGATCAAATAGGTACTGCGCACCACGCCCATGCTGACCTTGCCGTAGAGCTTCTTCTCCTGCCACACGCCGTAGGCCTCCAGAACCCGGTGGTCCGGGTCCGAGAGCAGCACAAAGGGCAGATGGTTCTTCTCGGCGAATTTCAGATGGGAGGCCGCGGAATCCTTGCTGACGCCGATTACAACTGCATTCTTTTCCTCAAACGCGCCGAAGCGCTCGGCAAAGGCGACGGCCTGACGGGTGCAGCCGGGCGTGTTGTCCCGGGGGTAAAAATAGAGTACGACCTTCTTGCCCAGATAATCCGACAGGCTGACCAGATTGCCGTCCTTGTCCGGCAGGGTAAAGGCCGGGGCTTTCGTTCCAACTTCCAGCATCGCGTATCTCCTTTGCTCTTTTTTCGCCGCCCGGGGCGGTCTTTTCCCCATTATACCTGCTCTGTGACCAAAACGCAATTCTATGTGCATATTTTGCTCTTCCATTTCGGTCCGACATGGGGCATACTATATAGAGAGCCATCGGAGGCAGGATGCGGCCGTGCCGTTTTTCAGCTCTCCCATCCGGCTGCCGCTCGGGAAGCAGCCTCCGCCGCTGAAGGCTGCGGCCGGTCGTCCCCATCTTCTGACGCCGCTTCACCCTCGTTCCGGTTCTCTCTATTGCCGCCAGTTTATTTTTTGTGAAGTGTTGCACAAACCCATTGCTATTTTATTTTTTTATGCTATAATACAGTATATCCAGCAGAGACAGCACCCTGCTCTTGGGCGTTATCATATGATAATTCTTGGCTTTATCCATTTTTCTTCCACTTCATTTCTGCGATTGCAGAGTTATTTTCCATTTTTTATAATTGTATTATATTTATCCAGAATAATGCACATATATACATATTCATCAGAATGCAAGCTGCATACTTTTTCTGTCGCTTCTGATGAGGCGACCTTTGCCCTTCCCTCGCAAGCGCCTTACCTTCTTTTTATCGGTAATCTCTGATTCAATCGACTTCGGTGGCCTGCGAACTCCCTGTCTCAAGCGTGTTCCCCGCGCGCCTTTGGTTCAGACTCCCCTGTCAGTCGCTTTTGTGGTTGAATCAGTGCTTACGGGAGGCTTTGCCTCCGTTTGTTCTCAGCCGCATCATCCTTTTTGTCGAATCGCATCTTTCTTCCCATTATGCCGCTGAGAATCGTGCCGTCCGGGCTTCCCCCTCGGGCGGCATTTCTTTTTGCCTTGACAAATTTGCTCTACAAGTATAGAATATACTTACCACTACAACTGTAGAGCAAAGGAGGGAAGGGCATGGAAGGACAGCTGCTGCTGCGGTTTTTCTTTGCCGCCGTCTATGGCGGCATCATCGCATGGGTGGTATTCACGCGGTATGATACGGAATTCGGCGACGAAATCACCCCGTCGGACCGTCAGCGGTATCTCCCCTATCTGCCGGTGTATCTGCTGCCGGGCGTGCTGACAGGCTGGATGATTGCCGCCCTGTGCATCTACGGCTGGCGGGAGGGACTGGAGCAGACCTTCTCCTTCTCCTTTGGCATCCTGCTGCAAATCAGTCTCTACGATCTGGTGCTGCTGGCAGTGCTGCCGCTGCTGCGCCGGTGGATCAGCGCCCGGGCCTGCGCGCTGCTCTGGATGACGCCCAACTACCTCTACCTCACCAACATCCGCATCATAGAGCTGCCCATGCCCCGGTGGGTGATCCCCTTGTCCGGCGCTTGGCTCCGGCCCCTGGTGGGGCTGTGGTTTATCGGCGTCTGGCTGGTGCTGCTCTGGAGCATTGTGTCGCATCTTCTGTTCCGGCGTCGGATTCTCAAGCCCGCCGTAGAGATTACCGATCCGGGGATTCTGGCCATCTGGGAGCAGGAGCGGACCAACGCCTGTTTCCGCGCCGCCGGTATCCGGCTCATGGTCTCTCCGGCGGTGGTCACGCCGCTCTCCATCGGGCTTATTCCCAGAACCACCCGGGCGGTTTTGCCCCACACGGCCTATGACCCGGAGGCGCTGGCTTTGATTCTGCGTCACGAGCTCATTCACATCAGCCGGGTTGACGCCATGTCCAAGTTCTTTCTGCTTTTCTGCACGGCCCTCTGCTGGTTCAATCCATTGATCTGGATTGCCCGGCGGAAGAGCGCCGAGGATCTGGAGCTCAGCTGCGACGAGACAGTGCTGCTCCAGCGCGACGCCCAGACCCGGCGGCGGTATGCCGAGCTGCTGCTGACCACCGCTGGAGACGAGCGGGGCTTCACCACCTGCCTCTCGGCCACGGCGGCCTCACTGCGGTACCGGCTCCGGCAGATCATTTCACCCCGAAAAAAGCGGACCGGCGCGCTGCTGGCGGGGCTGCTGTTTTTCCTTCTGTCCATGTCCTGCGGCACGGTGGCTCTGGCCTACGGCGGCGGCGACGGAGGAACGCTGCTGGCGGAGCAGGGCTTCACCGCCGAGGGTCTGCGCTCTGCCAAGCTGTACAACGGCAGCCATGTGACGGAAGCCGTCTGCCCGGACCGGGACGCGCTGGCGGACTACCTCGCCTCTCTGGAGCTGCGGAAGCTCACCGGGAACTACTCCTTTAAAGTGGACGAGCCGGAATGGACCCTGCTCTATGAGACCCCGGACGGTACGCTGGCCGTGGTGCTGGGCAAATCCAGGGTCCGCATCTTCCCCCTGAACAGCGCCACATATGCCGCCTGGTATTACGTCCCCGAGGGCGTGGATTTTAAGACACTGTCCGAACTCCTCCCCCCTGCGCCCGCGCTGGAGGTCGTTTTCACCGGTCCGGGCACGGAGGTCCGGGATATCTCCGCCTCCGTCTGCGCCATCTCTGAGGAGCGAGACGGGCAGGAATTTCCGCACATATTGGAGGAGCTCCCCCCGGAGGCGACCCCCAGCGGGATCTATGGCTATGACCTGGACCAGGTTCAGCTGGCCTTTTCCCGGCCGGTGGTATCGGATATCACCGTGGAAATCCAGCCCCTGGACGGCGGCGCTATGGAGACGCGCACCCTGGGTCCGAAGGAAACCGTCTTGGCGCTGGCGCCCTCTCCCGCCCGCTACACCGTCTATGCCGATTTGGAGGGCAACGGCGGCAGCGTCTATCACACGATCTTTTGCTTCGACATAGGAGAAGTATAACAGAGCGGGGCCGTAGGGGCGGATTTTATATCCGCCCGTGCAAACTGCCGCCTCGGATGCACCACCGTCGAACGCTTCCCGCCCTTGTGCCTGAGAGGGCAGGCTCCCTTGTGTAAAGGGAGCTGTCACGCGCAGCATGACTGAGGGATTGTCTGCCCCGGTTTCGGCCGGTTCTGATCCCCTCCGGCGCTTCGCGCCACCTCCCCTTGGGCACCAAGGGGAGGCTTTGGGTGGGTGCGGTCGGCGAAGTG
>DVFN01000040.1 GCA_018713205.1 Candidatus Avoscillospira stercorigallinarum
GGCGCTGACGCGCCGCCGCCGCTGCGCGGCGGCACACCTCTCCGTCACGGCTTCGCCGTGCCACCTCCCCTCAAGGGGAGGCTTTGGGCTGCGTCGCCTGAGAAAAAGGCTCCCCTTGAGGGGAGCTGTCAGCCGAAGGCTGACTGAGAGGTGTTACCGCACCAAAGGTTTCCCACAGGGTCTCGGCGTGTGCAGAGGGCGCTGACGCGCCGCCGCCGCAATGCGGCACCTCTCCGCAAGGAGAGGCTTAGAGCCTCTGGGCTCGGAAGCGGGTTCCCAGTTGCGCCGGGGGGCGATGGCTTCGGGGCCTGCCGTATCTGCGGGCTGAAATAAATCTTCTCATAAAATACCTTGACAGACGAGGTATATCGTGCTAGTATAAGCCTCGAAAGGGGGGCGACGCCATGTCCATTGGAGCGGACCTCATTCGAGGCCACACCGACGCCATTATTCTGTCGCTGCTGCGGGAAAAGGACAGCTACGGCTACGAAATCAACAAGACCATCTCCCAGGTATCCGGGGGACGGTATGAGCTCAAGGAAGCCACGCTCTACACGGCCTTCAAGCGCCTGGAGGACGGCGGCCTGATTACCTCCTACTGGGGGGACCAGGGGGCCGGAGCCCGGCGGAAATACTATGCCATTACGTCCCGGGGGGACGAGACCTATTGCCGTCTGGCGGCGGAGTGGGCCGAGGCCCGGGAGATCATCGACCATTTGCTGGAGAAGGGAGCCGAACACCATGCGTGAACAATTGATTGCCTATGTACAGCAGCTCTTTGACCGGGCGGCGGATACGCCCCGGAACCGGGAGCTGCAAGAGGAGATTTTGCAGAACACCCTGGACCGCTACGACGATCTCGTGGCTCAGGGCGTGTCCGAGGGGACGGCTTACGCCCAGGCGGTGGATCAGCTGGGCGACGTGTCCAAGCTCTGGGAGGCCGGGCCGAAGAAGCAGGGCAGACATCGCGGCGGCTTGGGGCTGCTGCGCTGGGATCTGTCCGGCGCAGCGGAGACGCTCAAGGAGGTTGGCAGGCAGACGGCAGGCAAGGCCACGGTGCGCTATGGCGAGCCGGAGACCTACACGGCTGGGGCCGCAGTCATTCCTGCCGCAAACATTGCCCGGGTGAAACTGGAATGGTACGCAGGCACGGTCACCGTGGAGCGGGGAAACGGCGAGGCCATTGAGCTGCGGGAGAGCCGGGTGAAGGAGCCGGCCCATCAGCTCCGGTGGCGGGTGCGGGACGATACGCTGGAAATCCGCTTTGTCCAGCCTGGCACGTATCTCCGGCTGCCGGAAAAGCTGCTGACGGTAAGCCTGCCCCATCGCCTGGCGGAGCTGGCGGTTCAAACCGTGTCTGCCGACCTGGATGCCGAGGACGTGGACGCAGAGAAGCTGCAGGTCGAGACCGTGTCCGGGGACGGCGACGTATCCGGCCGGTTGGAGTCCTTCAAATGGCAGAGCGTATCCGGCGATCTGGACTTCCAGGGACGGGCCGCCGTCATGCGCGTCGGTACCGTGTCGGGCGACGCGGATCTGGAGCTGGAGGCGACGCCGGACCTTCTGACGGCGGAGCTGGTCTCCGGCGACCTGGAGCTGACGCTGCCGGAGGACCGGAGCTTCCGCCTGCGGCGCAAAACGGTGTCCGGCGACTTTGAGAGCGAGCTGCCGCTGACCAAGCTGGGGAAAAAAGAGTGGCAGTACAACGCCGCTGGGAATCCGGCGGATTTCCAGATCGAGACGGTCTCCGGCGACGTGACCGTGAATTGCGGATAAGCCGGGACCTCCCCGTCCGACGGGGTGCGGACCGGCACGATGCCCCACGTCCGTGCATAGAATGGTGTAAAAAATCCCCCGCATAGGCAGGGGAGGCCGGGGGTGCGCCATGGGCTGGAATGAGTACAGATGCTGCGGGTGGCAGAACTGCTGCTGCGGCGGAGCGAACAGCGGCTGGTGGGGGAGGGGACCCACGGGTCCCGCGGGAATTCCGGGCCGGGACGGCGTCCCCGGTCCCACGGGCCCCACGGGCCCCACCGGGCCCCAGGGTCCTGCGGGACGCTCCGGCGATGGTCCCACCGGCCCCGCCGGAGCCACGGGCCCCACGGGCCCCACCGGGCCCCGAGGTCCTGCCGGACGCTCCGGCGACGGTCCCACCGGCCCCGCCGGGGCCACGGGTCCCACCGGGCCCACGGGTCCTGCCGGCGCCACCGGGCCCACCGGCGCCACGCCCGAAATACCCGGCGACAGCTTTGCGTCCTTTGCCAATTATCAGGCGCCGCTGACCCGGGACAGCTTAATTCAGATGTTCCCCGACGTAACGGACCCCCTGGGCAATATCGTCTCCCAGAGCATCGACCAGATCAGCTTGGCTCCGGGATACTATTTAATTACCTATACCGTATCGGGTCTGTTTCGTCAGGCCAACTATATGCAGGTGACGCCCAGCTACAACGGTACCGCCCATCTGGAGGACGGCATCTACTTTGCCACTACCACCGCCGGCTCCAGCGCCGCCGGAGCCTGTACGCTGATTGTCCGGACGGCCACGGGCACCACCTTTTCCCTGACCTATTCCGGCTCCGCCGACGCCACCGACGGGCAGGTCAATGTGACCATCGTAAAGCTCCGCGGCACACCCTAGGGGGCGTGCCGCGGAGGCCGGTTCGCCGCCATGGCGGGGATCGGGGGCCTGTTCGGGCGGCCATAAAGGCCGCCCCTACGGCGTTCGGCGGGGGTGCGGTGGGAACGGGGGGCCTGTTCGGGCGGCCATAAAGGCCGCCCCTACGGCGTTCGGCGGGGGGTGCGGTGGGAACGGGGGGCCTGTTCGGGCGGATATATAATCCGCCCCTACGGGTGGCGCTGCCGTTTTTCGTTGTAGGGGCGCATTTTATATGCGCCCGTCAGACTGTCGAAAAACCTCGCTGAAGATGTCTGTGACAGAGCAGCGGGGGAAGTGTGAAGGGGGCAAAAAGCCCCCTTCGCGTTCAATCGACACGTATTTTTAAACTTTTTGGAAAGTTTAAAAATACGCACAGCGTGGCGAAAAGACTTTTTCGACACGCTG
>DVFN01000041.1 GCA_018713205.1 Candidatus Avoscillospira stercorigallinarum
GGCTCAGTCCATTCAGATTCTTCGGCCGGTTGATGGAATTTTGGAAGCGTCCTTTCTCTAGGGCGGTGATTTTTGTGGTTTGAAATACCATATTAAGTCTCTCCATCGAGCGCATCTACCGCGACGCCCGCATCCTGACCATCTATGAGGGAACCTCAGAGGTGCAGAAGGTTGTTATCGCCAAGCAGCTGCTCAAGTAGCGGAGACTGCCCAAACTGCTTTCCTCTGCAGATCCTGTTGTGCATCGGATTTTGATGTCATATAATAGGGGTATCCGAATCATATCTGTGAGGAAGATGACTGATGAGCGTGACTGTAGCGGATCTGCTGAAGCTGCCCAGCCTGCGCAGCGCCCGTCTGGCGGCGGGGCGGGGCGGTCTTGGAAAGCCCATATCCTCCATCTCCGTTCTGGAGTACGCGGACCCCAATGTGCTGCAGGACGAGCTGTTTCGGAACAACGAGTTCTATGGCAGCGAGATTGTGATCACCGGCTTCACCAGCATCCCCCGGGATGTGGAGGCCCAGTGCGCCAACATCCGCCGGCTGGCCGATGCGGGGGAGGTGGGGCTGATCCTCTTCTACGTGGGCATTTTCATGCCCCGGGTGGACCAGGCGCTCATCCAGCTGGCGGACAGCCTGGACTTCCCCCTCATCGTCATGCCGGAGAAGCAGATGAACCAGCGCTATTCCGAGGTCATCTGCGAGGTGATGGAGGCCATCTTCAAGGACCAGAACTCCGCCGCCGGGCTGGTGGGGGACATTCTCCAGCGCATGTCCCTGCTTCCGGAGCACCAGCGGACCCCCGACTCGGTGCTCCGGCTGCTCAGCGACCGCATCCGCGCCTCCGCCGCCCTGACGGATGGGAACCGCCATGTACTCAGCGCAGCCAACTGGCCCCGCACCCTGGAGTTCCGACCGGAACAGCTCCTGCCCGCCCTCCCCGCCCTGCCGGATCCCTGGGGGACGCCCCTGGAGCTGGAGGGCGGCCGGTTCCAGCTCTGCCGCTGCCCCCTGTCGGACACGGCCTCCGGCATGGAGCTGTTCCTGCTCAAGGAGGGGGCGCCCCTCTCCCCGGAGACGGCCCGCCAGTCGGCGGAGGTGGTCCGCCTGGCGGTAAACCTGTGGGGCCGGGGCCACGACCGGGTGGTGATGAGCGAGCTGGTACGGGCCATCCTCCGGGACGAGCCGCTGAAGATGCGCCGCCTGGCGGATATCTTCCGGGTGGACGTGGCCTCCATCCACAGCATGTGGGTGCTCCACGGCCTCCGGCCCCAGGGGGACTTCCCCCGGGACGCGCTGCCCCTGGTGATGGACTGCCTGTCCCACGCCTGCGGCGCCCTGGTGGCGGACGCCTACGAGGGGGATGTGGTGGCCTTCATGGACTGGCTGCCGGAGGCCGCGGGGGCGGAGGCCATGGCGTCCGCCCTCTGCGGCCAGCTGGAGGGGGCCGGCCTGGAGGGCGCGGTAGTCACCTGTCAGGACCTCTCCACCACCGCCGACGTGCGGCGGGCCTATCTGGCCATCCAGAAGGCGCTGCCGGACGCTCTCCGGATCTGGCCCGGCCGCCGGCAGTATACCCTCCAGGAGGTGGAGTTTGCCCGCTCCTGCCGGGAGACGGTGTCCGCCGGCGAGGCGGCGGTGCAGCGGACCCTGGCCCCGCTGGAGCCCGTCCGGGCCCTGCGGGAGGGGGCGGAGCTGGTGCGCACGCTGCAGCTCTACCTGCTGGACGCCGACCGGAGCGTCACCCGGACCGCCCAGCTCCTCTTCGTCCACAAGAACACCGTTAAATACCGCCTCCAGCAGATCCACGCCAGGCTGGGGCACCCCGCATCCAAGCTGCCGGAGGCCTTTGGCCTCTATACCGCCTGCGCGGTGGAGCGGTTGCTGGGCGGCTGACCTTACGGGCCCCCGGTCGTTCCATTGTCCAAAAGGACAATGGAACGACCGCTTTTTTTGCCTGGGAACCAGTTACTTTCCCCGTGTGAAGCGTTAAAATATTCCTCAAACCGGCGGCATACGCCGGACTGAGGAGGGATTTTGGGATGAACAAGCAATCCGGCTTTGAGATCCAGGCGGAGCAGCGGCAGAGCTGGCAGTCCATCGCCCTGGTGTGGGCGGGGGGCATGATCTGCGTGCCCTGCCTGATGGTGGGCGGCGTGCTGTCCGGCGGGGGCCTGCCCCTGCCCCATATTGTGGCCGCCATCCTGATCGGCTATGGCCTGATCTGCGCCTACATGATCTTCATCGGCATGGCGGCCTGCGACACCGGGCTGCCCGTCTCCGTGCTGGCGGAGGGGGCCCTGGGCCGCAAGGGCGCCCGGTATATCATCAGCACCCTGCTGGCCATTGCCTGCGTGGGCTGGTTCGGCATCCAGTCCGCCACCTGCGGCCAGGCCTTCGCCTCCATGGCCGCCACCATGCTGGGCCTCGGAACGCCCAGCACCGCCATGGTCGCCGCCTGCTCCATCGTATGGGGCATCATCATGCTGGTCACCGCCTGCGCCGGATTTAAGGGCCTCAAGTGGCTCAACTACGTGGCCGTGCCTCTGCTGGTCATCGTCTGCCTCTACGGTCTGGTGGCCGGAATCGTGGCCCATGACGGCGGCGAGGCCATCGCGGCCTATGCCCCGGCCCAGTCCGCCGGCCTGGTCTACGGCATTTCCATGGTCGTGGCCTCCTTCGCCCTGGGCGGCGTCATCTCCGCCGACTACTGCCGCTTCGCCAAGAGCCGCGCCGATGTGGTCAAGTCCTCCATCGTCGGCGTCATCCCCGTTGGCCTCTTTATGCTGCTCACCGGCGCGCTGATGAGCATTGTCACCGGTCAGTACGACATCTCCGCCATTCTGGTCTCCCTGGGCGTGCCCTTCCTGGGCCTCATTGCCCTGGTGCTGGCCACTTGGACCACCAACGTCACCAACGCCTACTCCGGCGGTCTGGCCCTGAGCAATCTGCTGGGCTTCGACGAGAGCAAGTTTAAAATCACCACCGGCGTCTCCGGCGCCATCGGCACGCTGCTGGCTGCCTTCGGCCTGCTCAACGCCTTCCAGGGCTTCCTGTCCCTGATGTCCGCCCTGATCCCGCCTCTGGCCGGCGTCATCATCGCCGCCTACTGGATCGTGGGCCGCGGCAAAAAGGAGCGCTTCACCCGGCGCGGCGGCTTCTACGCCCCCGGCGTCATCGCCTTTATTGTGGGCGCGCTGGTGGCCTGCATCACCGGCGGCACCTTCGCCAACTTCCCGAGCCTCGTGGCCGCCGCCCCCTGGCTCAACACCCCGTTCTTTGTGGGCCCCGTCAACGGCATTGTGGTCTCCCTGGTCTGCTACGTGGTCCTGGAGCCCCTGCTGCACAGAGCCCCCAAGGCTCAGAAGGTCTGAGGAGGAATCCCATGCGAACCATTGGAATGAAGGAAATTGAAGATATCGCCCTGGGCGCGGCCCTGCTGGGCGCGGGCGGCGGCGGCGACCCCTATGTGGGCAAGCTGGTGGCCATGGGCGCGGTCCAGGAATGCGGCCCCGTGACGCTGCTGGACCCCGACGAGGTAGCCGATGACGCCCTGGTCATCCCCATCGCCATGATGGGCGCGCCGACGGTGCTGGGCGAAAAGGCCATCGGCGGCCAGGAGTACAAGACGCTCTATGACATGGTCAGCCAGTTCTACGGCAAGAAGATCGACGCCTTTATGCCCATTGAGGCCGGCGGCGTCAACTCCATGCTGCCCATCGCGGCGGCGGCCCGGCTGGGGCTGCCCCTGGTGGATGTGGACGGCATGGGCCGGGCCTTCCCGGAGCTGCAAATGGTCACCTTCACCATCGGCGGCATGAGCGCCACGCCCATGGCTCTGACCGATGAGAAGGGCAACAGCGTGATTTTCAACACCGTCACCAACAAGTGGACCGAGGAGCTGGCCCGGGCTGTGACCATGAGCTGCGGCGGCTCGGTGTCGGTATCCCTCTATCCCATGTCCGGGGCCCAGATGAAGCAGTACGGCGTCAAGGGTATCGTCACCCGGAGTCAAAAGCTGGGCGAGGCCATCCGCACTGTCAAGGACTGCGGCGAGAAGCGGCCCGAGGACCACTTCCTGGACTTCTCCGGCGGCTATAAGCTCTTCAAGGGCAAGATCGCCGACGTGCTCCGGGAGACCCGCGGCGCCTTCAACTTCGGCAAGGTGGTCCTGGAGGGCATCGCCGAGGACAAGGGCCGCAGCGCCTTTGTGGAGTTCCAGAACGAGAATCTCACCGCCACCGTAGAAGGGGAGATCGTGGCCACGACGCCGGACCTGATCTGCCTGGTGGATGTGGAGACCTTCACGCCGGTGACCACCGACGCCCTCAAGTACGGCAAGCGGGTGCTGGTGGTGGGTCTGCCCTGCTATCCGCTGTGGCGGACCGAGGCCGGTCTGGCCCTGGTGGGGCCCCGGTACTTCGGCGTGGACACCGACTATATTCCGCTGGAAGAGCGCTGCCGGGGAGGGAAGAGCCATGTATAAGCTGGGTATTGACGTGGGCGGCACCAACACCGACGCCGTCCTGATTGACGAGAATCTCCGGGTTGTGGCCGATATCAAGTATCCCACCTCCGGGGACGTCTACGAGGGCATTCTCGGGGCGGTGCGCCGGGTGCTGGAGGTCTCCGGCGTGGACCGGAGCCAGATCCGCCAGGCCATGCTGGGCACCACCCAGTGTACCAACGCCATTGTGGAGCGGAAACACCTGGCCCCCTTCGGCATTCTGCGCATCGGCGCGCCGGCCAGCCTGGGCATCCGTCCCATGGTGGACTGGGCCGAGGACCTGCGGGCCATCTGCGCCGGCAGCGCCGTGGTGGGCGGCGGCTTTGAATACGACGGCAAGGAGCTGGCTCCCTTCGACCGGGACGCCGCCGCGGCCTTCTTCCGGGACATGGGCGAGAAGGGCGTGAAATCCGTCGCCATCTCCTGCGTCTTCTCCACGGTCCGCAACGACCACGAGCGGGAGGCCGCGGCCCTCTGCCGGGAGATCCTCGGCGAGGACGTCCATATCTCCGTCTCCAGCGAGATTGGCTCCATGGGCCTGATTGAGCGGGAAAACGCCACGATTCTCAACGCGGCGCTGTGGAAGGTGGCCGAGCGGTTCACCGAGGGCTTTGCCCAGAGTCTGGCCGACGAGGGCATTACCCAGGCCGACGTGTATCTGAGCCAGAACGACGGCACGCTGATGACCATGGACCACGCCCGGCGGTATCCGATTCTCACCGTGGCCTGCGGCCCCACCAACTCCATCCGGGGCGCCAGCTACCTGAGCAGTCTGAAAAACGCCATTGTGATTGACGTGGGCGGCACCACCACCGACCTGGGCGTGATTCAGAACGGCTTCCCCCGGGAGTCCAGCGTGGCGGTGACCATCGGCGGCGTGCGGACCAACTTCCGGATGCCCGATGTCCTGTCCATCGGCCTGGGCGGCGGCTCCATCGTCCGGCAGCGGCCCGACGGGACCGTCACCGTGGGACCCGACTCGGTGGGCTATGAGATTACGAAAAAGGCCAAGGTCTTCGGCGGCGATGTGCTGACGGCCACGGATATCGCCGTGCGCCTGGGCATGGCGGACCTGGGAGACCCGGCCCTGGTGGCCGACGTACCCGAGGACCTGGCCCGGGCGGCCCTGGACGCCATCCGCGCCCTGGTGGAGGACGCCATCGACGCCATGAAGGTCTCCAGCGGCGACAGCGATGTGATCCTGGTGGGCGGCGGCTCCATCGTCCTGCCCGAGAATCTGGCGGGCGCGGCCCAGGTGGTGAAGCCGGACCATTTCGGCTGTGCCAACGCCATCGGCTCGGCCATCTCCAAGGTCAGCGGCACCTTTGAGAAGCTGATGAACTACGACGAGCTGCCCCGGGACCAGGCGCTGGCCCAGGCCAAGGCCGAGGCCGTGGAGCTGGCCGTGGCGGCCGGTGCGGTCCGGGACACCGTGGAAATCATCGAGGTGGAGGATGTACCTCTGGCCTACTATCCCGGCAACACCAACCGGGTAAAGATCAAGGCCGCCGGCGACCTCTGCACCGCATAAATAACACCCCTGCGGAATTCAAGGAAACTCGAACCCCGCAGGGGTGAAGCATCTATCCCTCCAACCGCGGCTGCCCTGCGGGCGAGGATAACCCCCGCCCCTACGAGAAGGCCGCAAGCAGGCCTGTAGGGGCGGATTTCATATCCGCCCGGAACCGGGTGCGTTCTGTTCCGGGCCCCGGTGGTTGCTGGGGCTGGGCATGGGCGCATATACAATGCGCCCCCAGCGTGTCGAAAAAGTCTTTTCGCCACGCTGTGCGTATTTTTAAACTTTCTAAAAAGTTTAAAAATACGTGTCGATTGAACGCGAAGGGGGCTTTTTGCCCCCTTCACACTTCCCCCGCTGCTC
>DVFN01000042.1 GCA_018713205.1 Candidatus Avoscillospira stercorigallinarum
CCGCCTGGGTCTGGTTTGGTGCGTCCATTTTAGACATATATGCGCAGATTTTTTCTGTAATTTCCGTTATTTTAGCCGTCCCAGGCAGAAGAAAACCCGTCGCAGAATTTTCCTATTCTGCGACGGGCCCAACATTTTTTATTCTGCTCTTTTGTAGACAAAGGCGGTGGGGAGGGGGCGGCCATAGGGCAGGGATTGGTTGGAACACTTGGTGATATATTCGCCGTCAAACCACATCATGGCGCTGGTGCCGCCGTCCAAGTTCATGGCCTGCATACAGCCGTGGCGCTTGAGAATTTCGGCGCATTCAATCACATGGGTACCGGTGGAGCGCAAGGGCATGCGGCCTTCGATAACCAGCATGAGGATCTCATATTTGTCCGACTGTCCGATGCAGGTACGGGGCTGCAAGCCCGTCCAGCCGCAGTTGGAGTCCACCACGATGGTGCCGTCAATGATGAGGGCAGGCTGGAACTCTACGGCGTCGGTGGTTTCTTCATCGACGGGATCGCTGGCATCCTTGATGTAGAAGAGGTCATCCTCGTGAAGCTCGATGCGCTTATAGCCCCAGCCCATGTGGGCGTTGCCGTAGGCGGTGCCGTCGCACATGGCGTAGCCGGCCAGAAGGCCGCCGTTGCCGTTGCCGTTGGGGTCAATAAAGCCGCTGGCAGCGATGCCGATGATGCCGTTGTGATTTTCGGCGATGGTGCCGGAGTACTCACCTGTGACGCCCAGCTGGCTGGAGGGGTATAGGCTCAGCCGGCTGGGATCCTTGGCAATGGCCAGCACGCCCAGATAGCCGGAGCCGGAGACGCGCACCAGCAGCACCTGGTTTTTGGCGTCGATGGCCAGCACCTGCTCGCCGTGGATGGTCTGGATCGAGGTGCCGGAATCATCAAGACCGGCCTCGTTGATGTAGAGGTTGTCCCAGCCGTTTTCCAGGGCCTCGGGATGTTCGCTGAGATAGGCTTCCAGGGAGGGCTTATCGATCTCATAGAAGAGAGTGTAGAAGTTCTCCTCGGCCTCCTCTTCGGGATCGACCTCGGGGATCACCTCTACGTCGGTCTCGATCTGGTCGGGGGAGGGGTCCGCGTCGGGAACCGCCTCTTCGGGCTCCTCCTTGCTCCAGCTGGAGCTCATACCGATTTGCTGCTCCAGCGCCTGCCGCCGCTGATCCATAACGTCTTCGATGATATCCGGCGGGATAATGGAGGTGGCCAGCCATTTGTGGCTCAGCGTATCCATGGCGGTTTCGATATAGATGGTGCGCCATTTGGAGATAAAGCTGTTGTCGGAGTAGATGGCGACAAAGTAGAGAATTTCGATCATCAGCAGGCACCCCAGCACGATGGCCAGGCCTTTGAGGGGATTACGCCGTTTGGCCGGGGCGGCCACGGCGACGTCCGCGCCTGCGGCAGCCAGAGCCACCTTGCGGTTCTTGGCCAAGCGGGAGCCGGATCTGGTGCTTCCAAACAATTTCAACGGTCAGTACGCTCCTTTACATGAGAGGTGACAGGCTGCGGGCATCCGGAGACGCCCGTAGGATCGGAATGGACAATCTCGCACACAGTTTATCACACTTTGGGCAGAAATGCAAATTCCAATGTGCGCAGGAAAAGTCCTTCTGTCAAAGAGACGAAATTACAGCCCCAGGGTTCCCAAGGCTTTACTTTTTTTTATACCGGATATAGAATAGACGATAGATTACCCTTCGCAAACCTTCACCACCTAGTACTGAATGAGGAACATACCATGATCATTACTGTAACTCTAAACCCAGCATTGGACAAGACCGTGATTTTGCCGGGCTTTGCGGTAAATACGGTCAATCGCGTCAGCGCTACCCGCCTGGACCCCGGCGGCAAGGGGATCAACGTCTCCAAGGTGGTCAAGGCGCTGGGCGGCAAGACGCTGGCGCTGGGCGTGCTGGGCGGCGCGGCGGGCGGTTATATCCAGGCGGCCATGGATAAGATGGAGCTGCCCAACGATATGGTGCTCACCGGCGAGATCACCCGCACCAATTTAAAGATTATCGATCCGCTGCTTCAGACCAATACCGACATCAACGAGCCCGGCGGACCGGTGTCCGAGGAGACGCTGGATGCCGTGTGGCACAAGCTGACCAAGGCCGTCAAACCCGGCGACACCGTGGTGCTGGCGGGAAAGAACCCCCCGGGCATGCCCGATTCCCGGCTGGCCGATTGGGTGACCCGGCTCCACGGCATGAAGGTCTATACCTGCGTGGATACCGTGGGCGAGCCCATGCAGCAGGCCATCGCGGCCCAGCCCGATATCATCAAGCCCAACCGGGAAGAGCTGGCGGAAATCGCGGGCCGGCGCATGGTCACCGACGACGACGTTCTGACCGCCGCCCGGGAGCTGGTGGGCCGGGGCGTGGGCCTGGTGACGGCCTCTCTGGGCGCTGACGGGGCGATTTTCGTCACCCGAAACCAGGCGTTCCGAGGCTATGCGCCCAAGGTCTCGGTGGTCAGCGTGGTCGGCGCAGGCGACGCCATGATGGCGGCCCTGACCCACTACAGCGCCGCCGGCTGCTCCCTGGAGGAGACGGCCCGCCGCTCCATCGCCGTCAGCGTGGCCAGCGTCATGTGCAGCGGCTCCGAAGCCCCGGAGCTCAATATGATCCTTCCCCTGATCGACCAGGTCCGTCTGGAAAAGCTGTAAAACCAGAAAATCCGGAAGCTGTTCAAAGCTCCCGGATTTTTTATGCCTGCATTGGGAAAGTTCCGCCACAGCGTGTCGAAAAAGTCTTTTCGCCACGCTGTGCGTATTTTCAAACTTTTGAAAAAGTTTGAAAATACGTGTTGATTGAACGCGCATGGCCCAGGCCAGCTTCTCTTGCCCTTCGGGCAATTCACCTTCA
>DVFN01000043.1 GCA_018713205.1 Candidatus Avoscillospira stercorigallinarum
GACAGAGCAGCGGGGGAAGTGTGAAGGGGGCAAAAAGCCCCCTTCGCGTTCAATCGACACGTATTTTTAAACTTTTTAGAAAGTTTAAAAATACGCACAGCGTGGCGAAAAGACTTTTTCGACACGCTGAAGTGGTGCTGTTCACACAGCACCACTTGGAGAAAGCGATCAGCCCTTAACCGCGCCGATGACGACGCCCTCGACCAGATACTTCTGCACGAAGGGATAGACAATCAAAATCGGCAGAATTCCGATAAAGGCGATGGCCATGCGCACCGAGGTGCCGGGCAGGCTGATGGCGCCGGCGCCCATCAGGTTGGCGTTGGCCTTGAGGGCCTCGATGTTGTTCATAATCTTCATCAGCAGCAGCTGAATGCTGTAGAGCTTCTGGTTGTCCACATAGTACAGGCCGTTGGTCCAGTCGTTCCAGTAGCACAGGCCGGTGAAGAGGCTGATGGTGGCGACCACGGGCCGGGCCATGGGGAAGACCAGCTTGCGGAAGATCTGCATTTCGGTCGCGCCGTCCAGCTGGGCCGCCTCGATGAGGGAGCCGGGGATGTTGTTGGCGTAGAAGTTCTTCACCAGGATGACGTTGAAGGCCGGCACCAGATAGTTGGGGACGATCAGCGCCCAGATGGTATTTTTGATGTGGAAGTAGTTGGTCCACATGATATAGGACGGGACGATGCCGCCGCTGAAGAGCATGGTGAAGAACACGAAGAAGCTGAGCGCGTTCCGGTAGCGGAAGGACGTCCGGGCCATGGGATAGGCCAGGGTGGTGGTGATGGCCACGCTGAGGACGGTGCCGGCCACGGTGACCAGGACGGACACGCCGTAGGCCCGCAGAATGACGGAGCCCTGCTTAATAATGTAGTAGTAGGCGTCGAAGCTCCACGCCTTGGGGATAAAGCTGTAGCCGTTCTGGAGCAGAGAGGTCTCCTCGGTGAAGGAGGCAATGATAATCAGCAGAATCGGCAGCAGGGTCAGGGTGACCATGACGGTCAGGATGGTGGTAGACACCCGGTTGAACACTTTGCTTTCGGTCATGTCTATCCCTCCTTAGAACAGCGCGTTGTCCGAATCCAGCTTCCGGACGATCCAGTTGGCCACCAGCACCAGGATGAAGCCCACCACAGACTGATAGAAGCCGGCGGCAGCGGACATACCGATGTTGTTGGACTCCATCAACCCGCGGTAGACGTAGGTATCGATGGTCTGGGTGACGTTGAACAGCGCGCCGGAGTTCTGCGGCACCTGATAGAACAGGCCGAAGTCGGAATAGAACATCCGGCCAATGCTCATCAGCGTCAGGGTGATGATGGTGGGCTTCAGGTTGGGCAGGGTGATGCGGAAGATCTGCTGCATCTTCGTCGCGCCGTCCAGCACCGAGGCCTCATACATGGACTTGTCGATGCCGCTGATGCTGGCCATGTAGACGATGGACTGATAGCCCGCGTTCTTCCACAGGTTGACCAGCACCAGGATAAAGGGCCAGGCCCCCTCCTCCATATACCAGGTCACCGGCTCGTGGCCCAGGGCCTTCAGGATGGTCTTGTTGATAAAGCCGGTCTCGGCGCTCAGGAAGGCAAAGGCGATAAAGCCGATGACGACCCAGGACAGCAGATTGGGCATCAGGAAGGCCGCCTGGAAGAACTTGACGCGGATGCGCTTCCCCAGCTCGCAGAGCATAATGGCAATGGCAATGGCAAAAACGGTGCCGACCACGATGAATACCACGTTGTAGAGGATGGTATTGCGCGTCATAATCCAGGCGTCCTTGGTGGCAAAGAGGAACTTGAAGTTCTCCAGACCGCACCAGTCGCTGCCGAAGAGGCCCTTCATAAAGTTGTACTTTTTGAAGGCCACAAACAAGCCCGCCATGGGGATATAGTTGTTGATAATCAGATAGATAATGCCGGGGGCTGCAATCAGCAGCAGCGGAAGCGTTTGCTTCCAGCTGCCCTTTTTCTTTGCTTTCACTCTCATGAATCGGCTCCGTTTCCCGTTACGATCTTACTGGGCCATCCAGGCGTCCAGCTGCTCCTGCTTGGCGGTGAGGATGTCCTGATAGCCGGCGTCGTTCAGGGCCTCGATCATCTTGGGCACCTCGGTGGCGGGATCGACCGAGCCGCAGAAGATGCCGGGCAGATACTGGGTCAGCACGTTGCGCACGGCGGTGTACTGGGTGGTGTAGTTGGCGGAGTCAAAGGAGAAGCCCATGGCCGGGGAGGTGTCGGCAGTCCGGTTCTGCTCCAGCTCCCACTCCAGGGACTCGTAGCTGGAGCCCACGGGCAGGTACTGGATGAACTGGTTGCCCACGACGCCGCAGCTGATCTGGGCGGTATAGGGCACGGTAGTGGCGTCCTGGCCCTCGGGGTAGGCGGCGTTGCCGTTCTCGTCGAGGACGTAGTCACGGCCCTCGAGGCCCCAGATAATCAGGTTGGCGATCTCGCTGTCGGTGTAGGTCAGATTCAGGAACTTCATGGCGGCCTCAGGCACCTGGGTATTGGCGGCCAGCATCCAGGAGATGGAGTTGACGCCGCCGGTGGTCAGATAGGCCGCATCCAGGGTCTTGGCAGCCAGAGGATAGCCGCCGCACTGGGAGACAAAGCTGGCAGCCGTGTCGGCCTCGGGATAGCTGTAGGCGGCGATCCAGCCGAAGTAGTTGCCGGAGGCCATCAGCTCGGTGGAGGTGGAGGTGGTGGTGGCGGCGTCCTTCATGACGTAGCCGTTGTTATACCAGTCGCGGACCAGGTTGGCCTTCTCCAGGAACAGGTCGGTGGAGTAGAAGTCCTGCACGGTCATATCGTCGCCGATCAGCACGCCGACGGGCTGGTTGTAGTCGTCGGAGAGGTAGTCCACGCCATAGGGCAGGTTGAACACGCCCACGTTGCCGGTCTCCACGATGGCCAGGGGGGTCATGTCGGGCTTGGCTTCCTTGATCTGGGCAAAGATGTCGGACAGGTCCTCGATGCAGGTGACGGAGGACATATCCAGGCCCAGCTCATCGGCCACGTCCTGCCGGTAGATAATCATGGGGGTCAGGGCCAGGGGCTTGTAGTCCGGAATGCCGTAGAGCGCGCCCTGGTACTCGCAGGCGGCCAGCCAATCCTCGCCGACCAGCTCCTTGGTCTCGGGGGCGTAGGTGTCGATGAGCTCGGTGATGTCCAGGGCCATGCTGGTGGAGAGATAGTTGTTGAAGTCGCCGATGGACTCCATAATGTCGATCTTCTCACCGCCCTGGAGGGACAGGCTGACGGACTGGGAATAGTCGGCGATGGCGATGGGCTTCAGGGTGATTTCCGCGCCGATCTTCTCACGGGTAATCACATTGATGGCCTCCTCCACCTCGTCGAGGGCTTCCTCGGTGGGGATGTTGTTGAAGGTGGCATAGGCATAGACCACCTGGTCGTATTCGCTGCCGGAGCTGGCGGAATCACCGCTGCAGCCGGCAAACAGGCCGGCCGCGAGCACCGCAGCCAGCAGGATGGCAAGAATCTTTTTCATGAATGTATGCACTCCCTTTCTAATTTGTGGCAGATAGATTATACCCCCGGTTTCCGCCGGGCGCTTTTGAAAACGAAAGCAGTTTTTGTAATAACGCGAGGTCCTCCGCCCCGGCGCGAATCGGGACCCGGTCTCGGGCGGCCATACCGGCCGCCCCTACGAGAAAATCGGAGGCGGGTCCGTAGGGGCGGCCTGTATGGCCGCCCGGACCGCACTTCCCACTGGCCGCAGGCTTGCGGATAAACGCGGCTGCGCTCCGGGCGGATATGAAATCCGCCCCTACATTTGAATCGGTAGCCGGTACGATCGGCCAGGTGCCGTGCACGCGGAAACAAGCGGACGCGCTATGCGCGCCCCTACGGCGTGGGGAACCCATCGTACCCCGGCGCAAATTGGGACCCGGTCTCGGGCGGCCATACAGGCCGCCCCTACACGGAAACCTGGTAGCGGGTCCGTAGGGGCGGATTGTATATCCGCCCGTGCCGCAGGCCCGCCAAAAACGCAAATGCCTTGGCACGGCGGGGAAACAGCGCCGCGCCAAGGGGATGAGCTCCGGCGGCTCAGAGAGGAGGGAGCCGCCGGAGAAGAACGGTTATCCGACGAAATAGCGGTAGAGGAAGGTCACGATTTCAGCGCGGGTGCAGGCGTTCGCAGGGCTGAAGGTATTGGCCGAGGAGCCCTCGGTCACATTCTGCGCCACGGCCCAGAGCACCGCGTCATAGTAGTAGGCGCTCTCGGAGACGTCCTTGAAGCGGTTGACCCCATCGGCGGCGGGTTCGCCGGCCGCACGGTACAGGAAGGAGACCACCTGTCCGCGGGTCACCGTGGCGTCAGGGCTGAAGGTGGTGGCGGAGGTGCCGGTGGTAATGCCCTCGCCCACGGCCCAGAGGACGGCGCGGTAATAGTAGGCGTCAGGCGACACATCGGTGAAGGGCATGGTGTCCGAGGCGGGATCGGGATAGCCGGAGGCACGCCAGAGGAAGGTCACCATCTGCGCCCGGGTGCAGGCTGCGTTGGGGCTGAAGGTATTGGCGGAGGTACCGGCCGTAATCTCGTTCTCCACGGCCCACTCCACGGCGTCGGCATACCAGGCGTTGGCGGACACATCGGTGAAGCCGCCGGGATTGGTGTTCTCATTGCCGGAGCCGCCGGGGATGATGACAGGCAGGTCGGGCAGATCCGGGATGTCGGGGATATCGGGGACATCGGGCGTCTCGTCCACCGGCCGGCCGTCGATGCAGATGATGCCGTCGGCGTTGCGGGAGAAATGCTCGATGTAGTCCCAGGCCACATGGGCGTCATTGGCCGTCAGGGTGTGGGGCTTGTTGGCGTTGACGCAGAGCCAGGTGTAGGTGTTGCCGTCAGCGCTGGGGAAGGACTTGATGTTGAAGGACTCCAGGGTCTGGCCCAGCAGGAAGTCAGCCTTGTCGCGATAGGCGAAGGTGGTGGAGGTCGCAGGCGTGACGCCCCAATCCGCATCCGCGGAAGCGTCATAGCTGTAGGTTCCCAGGTCGTTCATGGTCCACAGATAGCCGAGAATCTCGTTGACGTTGTTGCCCTCGGCGGTGGGCCGCTCGGCCAGCACGGAAGCGCCGCCGGCGATATAGAAGGTGGGCAGAATCACGTCGGCCTCAACGAAGTCGGTATAGACGTCGTCGCCCTCGGCCATGGAGCCGGCCGCCGTCGGGATCACGCCGGCCAGACGGTCCCAGTACTTGACGCCCAGGTTCCAGGTCTTGCCGCCGCCCATGGAGAAGCCGCCGGCATAGACGCGGCTCTCGTCCAGGAAGGAATACTTGGCCAGGAGCAGATCCAGGACTTCCACCGCCTCATGGGAGGTGTAGCTGCCGTGCTGGTCGAAGGAGACCACCATAAAGCCGTTCTCCTTGGCCACCAGCGGCCACTCGGTCCAGGAGACCATGGCCTCGGCCTCGCCGCCGCCGCCATGGAACCACATCAGCAGCGGCACGCTGTCTCTGCTGCCGAAGCTCAGATCGTCCGGGATATAGGCGTAGTATTCAATCTCCTTGCCGCTGGAGACGGTCACGGTTTCGTTGACCTCGATGATGCCGTTCTGCTCGTACTTGGGCATCTCGCGGAACTGGCCCTGAGAATAGTAGAACTTGCCGACCACCTGGTCGTAGAGGGAGACCACCAGGTCGCTGTCGAAGCCGGAGACCGAGGCGTCGGTGACGACCTCGCAGATGCCGGCCTTGCCGTTATAGGAGTCGGCCACAGCCTGGGCATTGGCGGGGCCGTTGACGACGGCCATGGGGATGACGTAGCTCCCGGCGTTCTCGGTCAGGGTGCCGGGCTCAAACAGGCCCACGCCGGAGGGGGTGCCGGCCAGACCGGCGAACCACTGCTCGGCATAGTTGGCGTCATAGGTGTTGTTCTCCAGGTAATGGGCGGCGATGTAGTCCGCGCCCTTGCCCAGGCCGTAGAACTGCAGGCCGTGGAGGGAGCCGGGATA